>JAZBOA010000628.1:0-16435 GCA_036350935.1 Anderseniella sp.
AATTACACCCCAGAACCGGCCCTTCCATGGCTGGCCGGTGCTGGCGGGGCGGTTGTCGCCGCCGCCAAACCACCATTGCAGTGCAAACAGCAGCGAGATTGTGCCGACGATCAGCCTGATATGACTGTCGTTGACGTAAGCGGCAGTTGCCCAGCCTGTTGCAATGCCGATGACGGCGGCGGGCAGCATGATGAGCAGCGTTGGCTTGTGATAGACGCCACGCCAGGCCCAAAGCCCCGCCAGGTCCATGGCCACCAGGATCGGCAGGAAGATGGCGGCGGCCTGCACGGGCGGGATGACGAGCGCCACCATCGGCACGCCGAGCAGCGCCAGCGCCCCGCCAAAGCCGCCCTTCGACAGCCCGATCAGGATGACGGCGGCGACGGCAAGAACGTAGAACAGCGGATCTGTGATCATCGGGGGCCTGTGGCGGACATGAAGCCGATGATGTGCGCTGGTGCTGCTTTCAGGTCAAGCCGGGACATGGCGGGCGGGGCAGGCCTCGATTGCCCATTAGTTCAGTTGCCAGCCTTGCGGCGTTTGTGACAAGACTTGCGGGCAATTGACCAGTAACGCTGGCGCCGGCACCGGACCGGAGCAGGAGAGGCACCATGACCAGCCGCTATCACGAGGTTTACGACAGCTGGAAGCAGGATCCGGAAGGGTTCTGGGCGGCGGCCGCAAAGGACATCGACTGGATCAAGCCGTGGGACAAGGTCTATGACCGCGTGGACGGGCTGGACCGCTGGTTCGTCGGGGCGGACTGCAACACCTGCTGGAACTGCGTCGACCGGCACGTGGAGGCGGGCCGCGGCGAACAGGCGGCGATCATCTATGACAGCCCCATCACCGGCGCCAAGCGGACCATTTCCTATGCGGAACTGCTGGATGAAGTGGCGACGTTTGCCGCCGTGCTGAAGAAGCGCGGAGCAGGCAAGGGCGACCGGGTGATCATTTACATGCCGATGGTGCCGGAAGCGGCCATTGCCATGCTGGCGTGCGCGCGCATCGGGGCGATCCACTCGGTGGTGTTCGGCGGGTTCGCGCCAAAGGAGCTGGCGACCCGCATCGACGACGCCAGGCCAAAGCTGATCATCTCGGCCTCGTGCGGCATCGAGCCGGGCCGGGTGATTGCCTACAAGCCGATGCTGGACGAGGCCATCGACATTGCCCAGTCGAAACCAGCGGGCACCATCATCCTGGCGCGCGAACAGGCGGATGCCAGCCTCAAGGACGGCTATGACTTCGACTGGGCCGCCGAAATGTCCGCCGCGCGCGCCGCCGGTGAAAAGGCCGAATGCGTGGCCGTGAAGGCAACGGACCCGCTGTACATCCTCTATACGTCCGGCACGACCGGCCAGCCGAAGGGCGTGGTGCGCGACAATGGCGGGCACATGGTGGCGCTGAAATGGTCGATGGACGCCATGTACGGCGTGAAGCCCGGGGAGGTGTACTGGGCGGCTTCGGACGTGGGCTGGGTGGTTGGCCATTCCTACATCGTCTATGCGCCGTTGCTGCACGGCTGCACCACCATCCTGTTCGAGGGCAAGCCGGTCGGCACGCCCGATCCGGGCACCTTCTGGCGGGTGATCGCGGAGCACAAGGCAGTGTGCCTGTTCACCGCGCCAACGGCTTTCCGGGCGATCAAGAAGGAAGACCCCAAGGCCGAGTACCTGAAAGGCCACGACCTCAGCCACTTCCGCACGTTGTTCCTGGCCGGTGAGCGCGCCGATCCGGACACCATCGTGTGGGCTGAAGCCATCCTCAAGGTGCCGGTCATCGACCACTGGTGGCAGACCGAGACGGGCTGGACCATCGCCGGCAACCCGGTGGGCCTTGGCGCGCTGCCGGTGAAGCTGGGCTCGCCGGCGGTGCCGATGCCGGGCTACGACATCCAGGTGCTGGACGAGGGCGGCAAGGAAGTGCCGCGCGGCACGCTGGGCGCCATCTGCGTGAAGCTGCCGCTGCCGCCATCGTGCCTGCCGACGCTGTGGAATGCCGATGACCGGTTCAGGAAGAGCTACCTGAGCCACTTCCCCGGCTACTACGAGACGGCGGATGCGGGCTACATGGACGAGGACGGCTACCTCTACATCATGGCCCGCACCGACGACATCATCAATGTCGCCGGCCACCGGCTGTCGACCGGCGGCATGGAAGAAGTGCTGGCCTCGCACCCGGACGTTGCCGAGTGTGCGGTCGTGGGCATTGCCGACAATCTGAAGGGCCAGATTCCGATCGGCTTCGTGGTGCTGAAGTCCGGCGTCAACAAGCAGCCAGCCGAGGTGGAAGCCGAATGCGTCAAGCTGGTGCGCGACAAGATCGGCGCCGTAGCGGCGCTGCGTCACGTGATGGCGGTGGCGCGGTTGCCGAAGACACGGTCCGGCAAGATCCTGCGCGGCACGGTGCGCTCGATTGCCGACGGCGCCGACTGGAAGATGCCGGCCACCATCGACGATCCGAAAATACTCGATGAACTGACCGAGGCGATGAAGGCGCGCGGGGTGGGCGCCCTGTGATCTCGCCCGCAGCTGGCGTTCCGGCGCGGCGGGGCGCGAAGTCTCGAAACCGTGCTGGCTGCTGGTGGCGCATTTCTTCAACCACCAGACCCATCATCGCGGCCAGGTGCACGCCATGCTGACCGCGGCAGGGGCCAGGCCCGGCGATACTGACCTGTTCTATCTCGATGCGTAACGGCAAGTGAGTGCGGGGGCGGCGAACAAATTGCTAAGGTCGCTGGCGCAATTCTAGGCGGTTCTTGGTTCGAAATTAACACTCTTCCCTTAACGTCAATTTTGTCGACCACAACTGGTATTGGTTTCAATGACTTCCCGTGCCGTCAATCACAACCTCATCGGCATCCTGTGCGTCATCGGCGGCACGGTTGCACTTGGTTTGCAGGACATGCTGATCAAGCTGCTGGCCGAGGACTATCCCTATCCGTTGCACGAGATCGGGCTGGTGCGGTCGCTGGTGGCGCTGGTGCTGGTGTTCGGGTTCCTGTGGCTGGAAGGCGGGTTCCGGCAGCTGGTGACCAACCGGCTCGGTATCCACATGTGGCGCGGGCTGCTGCTCATCCTGGCCAACATGGCGTACTTTCTCGGGCTGTCGATGATGCCGCTGGCCGATGCGGCGGCGGTGTTTTTCTCGGCGCCGCTGATCATCACGCTGCTGGCGATCCCGTTTCTGGGCGAAAAGGTGGGTCCGCGGCGCTGGACGGCCATCATCATCGGCATGCTGGGCGTGCTGATCATGCTGCGGCCCGGCAGCGATGCGGTACGGCTGGCGGCGCTGCTGCCGCTGCTGGCCGCCATCTGTTACGCCTCGATCCAGATTCTCACCCGCAAGCTCGGCACCACCGACAACGCCTCCGTCATGGCGTTCTACGTGCAGGCCTGCTTCCTGGCGTTCTCGGGCGTCTTTGGCCTGCTGTTCGGGTCGGGCTGGGCGATGCCCGGTGACGGCAACCTGGCGCTGACGTTCCTGCTCAAGGCCTGGGCCTGGCCAGACACCACGGGCATCCTGCTGATGGGCGGATGTGGCGTGATGGTGGGCATTGGCAGTTACCTGCTGTCGCAAGCCTACCGGATTGCCCAGGCCCGCACGGTCGCGCCGTTCGAGTATACCGGCCTGCCGTTCGCGGTGCTGCTTGGCTTCATCGTTTGGGGCGAACTGCCGGATGGCTGGAGCTTTGCCGGAATACTGCTGATCGCCTTGTCCGGTGTGTACGTGTTCTTCCGCGAGACACGTGACAGCGATGACCTGCACGCCGAAGACCCGAACATCAGGTAGCCTGGCCTCGCGGCACGCGCACGAAAAAGGGCCCGCAAGGGCCCTTTGCGCAGATTGCGTGCAAGCCGCAGCAAACGGAACGATCACTCCTCGTCCGCGGACGGCTTCTTGAGGTCCTTGAGCTTGGCGAAGACGGAATCAACGTCCACGTCTTCCTCTTCCGGCTCGGCCGGCTCCACAGGGCCGGACCTAAAGCCCGAGAATGCCTCGTCGGCAGTGGGTTCTTCGCTGGCGCCAGCTGGCTCTTCAGCCGCTTCGGGCTTGGAGATGGCGTATGGCGGCGGAACCGTCTCCTCGGCGGGCAGCAGGGTGCGGCCCGTCTCACCGGAAGCCTTCTGAACGCGCTTGGCAGCCTTGCGGACGGCGAGGTCAAGCTCGAGCTGCGAACACAGGCCAAGCGTCACCGGGTCCACGGGCTTCAGGTTGGCGCTGTTCCAGTGAGTGCGGTCGCGAATGGCGTTGATTGTGTTCTTGGTGGTGCCGACCAGCTTCATGATCTGGCTGTCGGCCAGTTCAGGGTGGTGGCGCAGTAGCCAGGTGATGGCGTCCGGGCGGTCCTGGCGGCGGGACACCGGGGTGTACTTCGGCCCCTTCTTCTTGGCGATCTGGGGAAGCACGATCTTCGATTTGGCCAGATGCAGCCGGTAGGTTGAGTCCTTCTCGCCCTTCTCGATTTCCTCGCGGGTGAGCTGGTTGGCCACGACCGGGTCCATGCCCTTGATGCCGACCGCCACTTCACCATCGGCGATGCCCTTCACTTCAAGCTCGTGCAGCTTGCAGAAATCGGCAATCTGGCGAAATGTCAGGGCAGTATTCTCGACCAGCCAAACGGCGGTGGCCTTGGGCATCAACGGTGCGTCGGACATGCGTTCTCTCCTTCAGAACCGGTACTTCTGGTCCTGCTGATCCAGCGGGATCAATGATGTTCGGGATAAGCCGGTATATAGTCCCGGAACGCCCGCAACGCAAATGCTGAATTGGCAGGCGGGCTACAATGTGTACTTGAGGTCACTGGGCTTGCCAGCGGCGCGGGCGGCGTAGTGCTCCTCGAAATTGAGCATGTCCATCAGGCCAGTGCCCGCCTTGAAGGCCGCAAACGCCTTTTCCTCGTTGGCCATTACCGAGGCGGCGCCGTCGAGAAGCGCGGCGAGTTCTGCATCGGTGCCGCAGATGACGCCGTCGGCATCGCCGAACACAATGTCGCCGGGATGAACCACCACGCCGCCGCAACTGACCGGCACCTGGATGGCGCCTACCTGCTGGATGGTGCCGGCAACGGGGTGCACGAAGCGGGCATAGACAGGCAGGTCAATGGACTGCATGGCGGCTGAATCGCGTACGCCGCCATCGACGATGATGCCGCCAAGTTTCTTGCGGGCCGCTTCCATGGCGAACATCTCGCCCGCCAGCGCCAGGTTGCCGCCACGCCCGTCAATCAACAGCACGTCACCTTCCTGGGCGTCGGCCAGCACCCGCATCACGGTGAGGAAGTCATTGCGGCAAGAGGCGGTGCGGGCGCGACCGAGCAGTTTGCGGCCCGGATTGACGCGCCGGATGCCGGCATCCATGGCGCGGATGGCCTTGTTGATGTCGGCGAGCATCGAGGTTTCGAGCCGGGCCAGGCGGTTGAGGAGCGTGGGCATTGCAGTCTCCAGTATGTCATCCCCGGCCTTGTGCCGGGGATCCATGGACCCTCGGGACAAGCCCGAGGGTGACAAGTGTTGTGATTGATGGCGGACTACATCATCGCCAGTACGCGGGCAGGCCCGCCGGAGCCACCCCTGTGCTTGGGTGCGCCGAGGATGAGGGTTGCACCGGCAGCGGGCACGTCATCCAGGTTGGCAATACACTCCAGCCCCCAGCGGTTGGTGGGCAGCCAGGCATAGTGGGTGGCGAAATCGGGCGAGATGCCATAGTCGAGTGACAGGGTGTCGACGGCCATGCCGATGGCGCCGGTTTCAAGCAGCATCTGGGTGGCTTCGATGTGGAAGCCGGGGAAGTGCATCTTCTTCTCGGCGTCGGCATTGCGGAACTTGTCGCTGCCGACATGCGCCGACCAGCCGGAATTCATCGCCACGCAGGCCCCGTCGGGAATGGCGCCATTGGCATCGGTCCACGCCTTGATGTCGTCCGGGGTCACCTGGTAGTCGGCGTTTTCCGCCGCCTTGGCCTTCACGTCGATGACGCACAGCGGGCAGACAAGGTTGGCGACGGGCACCTCGGCGACCGACTGGCCGTTCTCCGAGAAGTGCAGCGGCGCATCCATGTGGGTGCCGGTATGTTCGTTCACGCGCAGTTCGAACAGGTTGAACTTGTGCTCGGCCCAGTTGAATTTCTGCTCCTTGAAGAACTGCTGATCGCCGAAGAAGGTCGGGAACTGCTCGTGCAGTTCATGAGTCAGGTCAGCCACCTTGCCGTGGTTGTTGGCCAGCGCGGGCGCTGCCATGTTGGCTCCCACGGTGGCGGCCGCCGCTGCACCGGCGGCGGCGGTCCTGAACAGGTTGCGGCGCGACAGCATCCGGCTTTTCACGCTCTCGATCACGCATGCATCACACATGGGGGCACTCCTTTGCTGACTGGTTTGGCGCCGGCGGGGGCGGCCGGCGGAACATCAGTGTAGCAAAGGAATCGCGAGGCGTAAGGGGGCAGGGTCAGGCCTCATTGCCGTCAGAACAAATGGTTCTGACCCTAGACCTCCAGTACAATTTTTCCGATGTGGGCGGAGGTTTCCATCAGCGCATGAGCTGCCGCCGCCTCGCGCAGCGGGAAAGTCCTGAACAGTTGCGGCCTGACCTTGCCAGCCTCGATCAGCGGCCAGACCCTTTCCTGGAGCGCGGTGGCGATGGCGGCCTTGTCGGCGATGGGGCGGGCGCGCAGCGTCGAGCCGGTCAGCGTCAGGCGCTTCATCATCACCATGACGAAGTTCACTTCCGCCGTGGAGCCGTTGAGGTAGGCGATGTTGACGATCCGCCCGTCCATCGCGGCGGTCTTGATGTTCTTCTGGATATAGTCGCCACCGACCATGTCCAGGATGACGTCGACGCCCTTCTTGCTGGTGATCTCCTTCAGAACTTCAGCGAAGTCCTCCTCGCGGTAGTTGATGCAGCGGGCCGCGCCAAGTTCCTCGCAGACCTTGCACTTCTCCGCCGAGCCGGCGGTGGTGTAGACGGTCGAGCCCAGCGCCGAGGCGATCTGGATGGCGGTGGTGCCGATGCCGGATGAGCCGCCGTGCACCAGCAGGCTCTCGCCGGGCTTCAGGCCTCCGCGCTCGAACACGTTGGTCCACACCGTAAAGAAGGTCTCCGGCACGCCGGCGGCCTCGGCCATGGAGAGGCCCTTCGGTACTGGCAGGGCGTTGGTTTCATGCACCACGCAATACTCGGCATAGCCGCCGCCCGCCGTCAGCGCACACACCTTGTCGCCCAGCTTCCACCGGCCGGCACCCTGGCCAAGGGCAACCACTTCGCCGGCTACCTCGAGCCCGGGCAGCGGCGATGCGCCGGGCGGGGGCGGGTAGGCGCCGGCACGCTGCAGCACGTCGGGCCGGTTGACGCCGGCGGCGGCGACCTTGATCAGGATCTCATGCTCGCCCGGTTCAGGCGTTGCGATGGTGACGGGCTTGAGCACCTCCGGTCCACCGGGTGCGGATATCTCGATGGCGGTCATGGTGGCGGGTATGGAAGTCATTTCGGCGAACCTGTCTGATCGGATGGTTGTCAGCGAACCGCGAGGGCGGCATTATTGTCCGGTGCAGTTAGTAACCGTGTGACCTGCAGGTGGCAAGCGGAGGTGGGCATCATGGAAGACGAGGCGGTCAAACCGAAAAAGCCGGGGCCAGCGGCGGGAGAAGACCTGTCGGTGCTGTCGGTCGAGGAACTGGAAGACCGGGTCAGCCTGTTCGAGGCGGAAATTGCCCGGCTGAAGGTGGCAATTGCGGCAAAACAGTCCTCCAGACAGACGGCAGATTCATTCTTCAAGCTCTAAACGGGATGTGAGGGAAGTTTTTTTACCCATGGTAAGCCATTGAAACTGTTTCATTATCAGGCAGGTAACCTCAACAATTCGAGTCCATTTTGACCAAAATGAATCATGTTAACCTTTTGGTAACGAGGCTTGGCGTACAGTCATTAACGTAATCCTCTGGGTTACCCGAGTGGTTTTCCACTCTGTTTGACGCCTCCCTGTTAGACTTTCGAGCCGCGATCTTTCGCGGCTCTTTTTTTGCCCGCACTTATCCCCCGATTCTGGCATCGCGATTGCTTGAGTGGTGGCAGGTGCGGCAGTTGTGGTTCATATTGACCTTCGTTGAACCACGATGGCCGGAGCGGTTTTCTTTTTGCCCGGCCAGGGTTGAGCAGAGGTAGTTATGATTTCAGGTGACAAACGCGAGCGCGTCATGCCCGTCGATTTTCTTTCCCGGTTTACCGCATCGCGGCAATTCCACGAGGTTTTCCAGGAAGGCATGAGCCTGATCGAGGAGACCGCCAACTACCTCGATGGTCCCGGCCGCCAGGACGTGCGCGATCTCGACAAGCAGGGTTCAGTCACCTATGCCAGCCAGTCCATGCGGCTGACCACGCGGCTGATGCAACTGGCCTCCTGGCTGCTGCTGCAGCGGGCGGTGAGCGCCGGCGAGATCAGCCGCGCAGAGGCAGAGCAGGAGAAGGGGCGGATCAGCCTCGACGAGATCGGCCAGGGCCAACCGCTTGATGGCGAGGAACAGCTGCCCGAGGCGCTGCAGGCGCTGGTTACGCGGTCACTCAGGCTGCACGAGCGCATTCTGACGCTGGACGTGATGATTGCCGAGCGCGATGAGACATTGCTTACCGGCGAGGCGGCGAACGAGGTGAACACCCACCTCGACATGCTGCAGAAGGCGTTCAACGCCAAGCGGAGTTAGTTGTTCTTTCTTCCCTGCCGGAGCTTCGCTCCTCCACGCCTTTTGTATCTTTCCCTGTCGGAGCTTCGCTCCTCCACGCCTCTTGACCTGGGCCCCGGCACAGGTCCGGGGCACATGACCCGATCAGTTTTCGGCAAACGAAAAGCCCGGCCTTGTGAGCCGGGCTTTGTTTTATTAGCGCACTTGTCATCCCCGGGCTGGTCCCGGGGATCCAGACGGACGGCGTGGACCCTCGGCACACGGCTGAGGGTGACACACAACGAAAGATTACTTCTTCAGGAAGCCGAACTTCTGGTTGAAGCGGCTGACGCGGCCACCGCGGTCAACCAGGTTGGCGGAACCGCCGGTCCATGCGGGATGGGTCGAAGGATCGATGTCCAGCTGCAGGTTGTCGCCTTCCTTGCCCCAGGTGGAGCGGGTCTGGAAGGTGGAGCCATCGGTGTTGGTCACCGTGATCAGGTGGTAATTCGGGTGGATCTCTTTTTTCATGACTTCAAGCTTTCGTACGGCGCATTCGCTGCCGGGGCCGGGATACGGCCGCACGGTACCCATGAATGCGGGGGCAACTGGCAAATCCGGCGTGGTCTATACATGACAGGGCACCCGAGTGCAACCGTTCCCGGGTGTGGCACCGGGACACGCAACGGGCGGCTTGCAGGCGGGCTTGCCGGGCCTGTATGGTTTGCGCGCAAAACACGCAAGTCGATGCGCTGACTTGAAGAAGAAAACGGGCGGGGAACAGCCTTGAACACGAAAGCAGCTGAAGCGCCACTGCAGTCCGGCGGGGCGGCGGCGGGCGCGCCGGTCAACAGCAAGGCGGATGCCAGCCAGCGCGCCAAGTCGCGCAGCCTGAAGCCGCTCAGGCGGCTGATGCCGTTCCTGTTCCGCTACCGCATCCAGATGCTGGTTGCCGGCGTGTTCCTGGTGCTGGCGGCGGCCTCGACGCTGGTGGTGCCGGTGGCGGTGCGCCGGGTGATCGACCACGGGTTCTCGGGCGAGAACGCGGCGTTCGTCGACCAGTATTTCTCGGTGATGATGGTCGTCGTGGTGGTGCTCGCGATATCCTCGGCGGGGCGGTACTACTTCGTGACCTGGATCGGCGAACGGGTGACGGCGGACGTGCGCGATGCGGTCTTCTCGCACCTGTTGAAGTTGTCGCCAGGCTTCTATGACCAGGCCCAGTCGGGCGAGGTGCTGGCGCGCCTGACCGCCGACACCACGCAGGTGAAGAACGTGTTCGGCTCCACCGTGTCAGTGGCGCTGCGCAACATCGTCATGCTGACCGGCGCCATCGGCATGCTGGTCCTGACCAGCCTCAAGCTGTCGGGCATGGTGCTGCTGGTGATCCCGCTGATCGTGCTGCCGATGGTGATTTTCGGCCGCAAGGTGCGCGCCTTGTCCCGCAAGGCGCAGGACACGCTGGCAGCCTCTGCCGCGCTGGCGCAGGAATCGCTCTACTCGGTACAGGCAGTGCAGGCGTTCGGCCAGGAGCCGCGCATCGGCCAGCAGTTCAACGTGGCGACGGAAGAGGCGTTCAAGGCGGCAGCCGAGCGGGCGCGCGGGCGCGCGGTGCTGACGGCGGCGATCATCTTCCTCGCCTTCGGGGCCATCATCGGCATCCTCTGGTATGGCGCGCAGGAGGTCCTGTCGGGTGACATGACGCCGGGCACGCTGGGCCAGTTCCTGCTGTATGCGGCGTTTGCGGCAGGCGCCATGGGCTCGCTGTCCGAGGTTTGGGGCGAGCTGCAGCTGGCCGCAGGCGCGGCAGAACGGCTTTCGGAACTGCTCGACACCGACCCGGACATCGCAGACCCGGCGGTGCCGGTGGCGATGCCGGACAAGGCGGTTGGCTCGGTCGCCTTCCGCAATGTTCGGTTCGCTTATCCGACGCGGCCGGAGGACCCGATACTGGACGGCTTCAACCTCGATGTGAAGCCGGGTGAAACAGTGGCTATCGTCGGTCCGTCAGGCGCGGGCAAGTCGACGCTGTTCGGACTGATCCTGAGGTTCTACGACCCGCAGGCGGGCGAGGTGCGCGTTGACGGGGTGAACGTGGCCGATGCGGGCCTCGATGACGTGCGCCGCCGCATTGCGCTGGTGCCGCAGGACACGGTGATCTTCTCCGCCAGCATCTACGACAACATCCGTTTCTCGAAGCCCGGCGCCAGCCGCGAGGAGGTCGAGGAGGCGGCACGGCTGGCGCGGGTGGACGAGTTTGCCATGCGGATGCCGCAGGGTCTCGACACTCACGTGGGCGAGCGCGGCGTAACCCTGTCGGGCGGTCAGCGCCAGCGGGTGGCGATTGCCCGCGCGGTGCTGCGCGATGCTCCCTTGCTGCTGCTCGACGAGGCGACCAGCGCGCTCGACGCGGAAAGCGAACGCTATGTGCAGGCGGCGTTTGAAGACCTGATGAAGCAGCGCACCACGCTGGTCATCGCGCACCGACTGGCGACGGTCAGGAACGCAGACCGAATCGTGGTGCTGGACGGCGGCAAGGTGGTGGCGGAGGGCGCCCATGCCCAGCTGATGAAGAAGGGCGGGCTTTATGCGCGCCTCGCCAAGCTGCAGTTCAACGAATAGTATCTCTCCATGCTCAACGCCCTGACACTCATTCTCGTTTGCCAGCTGGCGGGCGAGCTTGCTGCTGTCTGGGGCAAGCTGCCGGTGCCCGGGCCGGTGATCGGCATGGTGCTGCTGTTCGCCTTCCTGATGGTTCGAGGCGGCATTGCGGACAACATCTCGCGCACCGCCGACGGGCTGCTCAATCATCTGTCGTTGCTGTTCGTGCCAGCCGGTGTGGGCGTCATGCTGCATTTCCGGCTGCTCGGTGATGACTGGCTGGCGGTGGCGGCGGCGCTGATCATCAGCACGCTGGCGACGATCGCCGTCACCGGCTGGGTGATGGCGAAGCTGGCTGGCAGGGACAGATCCGGCGATGGGTGAACTGCGCGACATCTGGGTCTACCTGTCGGCAAGCCCGCTGTTGCACCTGACCATGACGCTGGTGGCGTTCCAGGCAGGCTCGTGGGTCTACGAGCGCGCCGGGCGGCACCCGCTGCTCAACCCGGTCCTGATCGCCGTGGTGGCGGTGGTCGCCATGTTGCTGGCAACGGGCACCAGCTATGCCGACTATTTCGCGGGCGCACAGTTCGTGCACTTTCTGCTGGGGCCGGCAACGGTGGCGCTGGCCATTCCGCTGTACCGGCAGTTCGAGCGGGTGCGCAAATCGGGCATGGCAATCGCCGCCTCGATCCTGACCGGATCGCTTACCGCCATCGGCTCCGCACTGGGCGTGGGGTGGCTGCTGGGGGCGTCGCGCGACACCCTCATTTCGCTGGCGCCGAAATCCGTTACCGCCCCGGTGGCAATGGGCATCTCGGAACAGCTGGGCGGACTGCCGTCGCTCACCGCCGTGCTGGTGATCCTGACCGGCATCGTGGGCGCCATGCTGGGGCCATTGGTGCTGAATCTGATCGGCGTGCGCGACTGGGCGGCGCGGGGGCTTGCCATGGGCACCGCCAGCCACGGCATCGGCACGGCCCGCGCGCTGCAGGTGAGCGAGGTGGCAGGCGCGTTCTCGGGCCTCGCCATGGGATTGAATGCGCTGGCTACGGCGATCCTGCTGCCGGTGGTGTGGCAACTGCTGTTCTGAATGGTCACGGCTGCTGGTTGCCAGCACATTTCGCGCCTCAACCTTTTCGACTGACCTTGCGTGACAGAACCGGCAGAGGCGGCTAACCTGTTGCGTCCGGGGGATGGTCAGGTTGCAAGAGAGGATAACCCGATGACCCCTTCCAGAAAGATGACGCTGGCGTTGCTGACAGGTCTGGCGGCGCTGGCAGTGACGGCCGTGGCGCCTGCAACAGCAGCTCCTGCCGGGCCGCTTGCTGCGTCTGCCGGCACGGCAGGCATTGCGGAGGTTCTGGTCCACAAGGTGCAGGATCGGCGCTGGCGGCGCAACCACCATGGCAACCGGTTTCGCGAACGCCGCCGCGGCTTCGGGCATTTCTACGATGGCTATTATTACGCCGTGCCCTGGTGGGAAGACGAATACTACGACGACGAGCCGGTTTATGATCGCGACGATGGCGGCTATGACGAGGACCACGAAGACTGGTGCCGCCGCAAGTACCGCTCATACCGCCCGCGCACCAACACCTGGACCGACTTCGACGGCAATACGCGCGAGTGCGTCAGCCCGTTCAGCTGAGCAATCCATTTGAACAAACGGTGTCCTGGCCTGAACGCCGGGGCACCGCCATTAGGTATTTGCCCGGGCAGCCTCTTGTTTTACCCGGTCAAACTCCTTGCGGCGGCGGGCAAGCTCTTGCGGGGGCAGGCGGGCGGGGTTGGAATAGTCCCACTTCCAGCTGTGATCCCCGCTCCACTCCAGCGGGGAGACGACCGTGGTCCTTGGGCCACGTGCTGTTTCAAGCGTCCGCAGGGCCAGTTGCAGCGTCAGGTGCTGGCTGGCGCAGTCGAACGGCCGGCCAGCCGCATTGCCGAGCGGAAAGTCCGAGAAGACGAAGCGCGGCACGCCGCAGTGCTCCACGATATCCTTCGCACAGCCCATGATGACGGTGGCAATGCCGTTTGCCTCCAGGTGGCGGGCGGCAAGGCTGACCGACTGGTGGCAGACCGGGCAATTGGGCGCCAGCACGGCGGCATCCGCGCCGTCCTCGCGCAAGGCAGCCAGCAGGGCAGGGGCATCGGTCCCGATGTTGGTGCGCTGTGAGCGGTTGGTGGGAAAGCCGTGCACGCGGGGGCTCAGCGCGCCGATGCGGCGGTGCATGGCTGCTTCCTTCAGGCGCGCCAGCGGATACCAGGTGTTGGGGTCTTTCGCGCTGGTGTGCTTGCGGTCATAGGCGATATGGGCGATGCGCACGTCCGGGGCAGGCGAGACCGGCTTTGACCATACCGAGAAGAATTTCGCCTCGCCGCTATAGGGGTCGCCCGGCCCCTGGCCCGGCAGGTCAGGCTGGTAGGGCGCGGCGGTGGTGACCAGCGCCACGGTTGCCTTGTGCAGCGGTTTGCGCAAGTGGCTGAACGGCACGTCTTCATGGTGCGCCCACTGGTAGGGGTTGTCATAGCCCAGCGCGAGATACCACTCGCGGGTGCGCGCCATGTAGGCGATGGGTGGCAGTTTTCCTTGTGTCATCGGCGGCATCATACCGCTGGCGGAGAACAGGTCCCAAGAGCATTGTTGCATGGCCCGCATGCTGCCAGGATATCTGTTCAAGCGGCTGGTGCGCTGTTAAAGCGGCATTCAAATGTTCACGCCCGAAATTCTCGCCGCCATCGCGCTCACCTTCATTGCTGCCGGTTTCGTCAAGGGCGCGATCGGGCTGGGACTTCCGACGGTCACGCTGGCGCTGCTGACGCTGCCGCTGGGGCTCAAGCCGACGCTTGGCATCCTGGTCATTCCGCTGGTGGTGACCAACACCTGGCAGGCGCTGCAGGGCGGCTACCTGAGGGAGCTGTTGCAGCGGTTGTGGCTGTTTCTGCTGATGGCGGCGATCACCGTCCATGCCGGTGTTCAGGTGCTGGCGACGGCGCGCCCGGAGGTGCTGGTGGCGATGCTCGGGGTGATCCTGATCATCAACTCGATGATCTCGTTTACCCGCTTCCGGGTGCCGCCGCCGCGCCCGGAGCGGGAGCGGGCATGGTCGGCGGTGTGCGGAGGCCTGGGCGGGGTGATGTTCGGCATGACCGGCAACTTCATCGTGCCGGGCATCCTGTTCCTGCAGGCGCTGGGCCTGAAGCGGGACATGATGGTGCAGGCGCTGGGGCTGACCTTCTGCACCATTTCCGCAACGCTTGCGGTGTCGATGAGCCAGCGCTCGATGCTGACGCCGGAGCTGTTGACGGTGTCAGCCGCCTGCGTGGCGCCGGCGGCGCTGGGCTTGTGGCTGGGTACGCGCTACCGAAAGTCGATCTCGGAGGAGCAGTTCCGCAAGATCTTCTATGCCGGCCTGCTGGTGATCGGCTTTTCGCTTACCTTCGGCGCGTTGAGGAACCTCTGGTCGGGTTGAGCCGGCGCTCACATCGCCGCCCTGAACAGCGCCCGGTACTGGTCTGCCGTGGGCTGCACCGGATTGGTGCGGTGAGCGAGGTCGGCGAGAGCATGGGGCACGAAGTCGCCGATCATGTCCTCGCTGACGCCCATTGCCTTCAGGCCGGACGGGATGCCGATGTACTCGTTCATCTTCTCCACCGCTTCGGCCAGGTCGGCGTGGAACTCCAGCCCCATGGCGGCGCGCAGGCGGTCGTACTTCTCCTCGCAGTGAGGCGCGTTGAAGCGCAGCACGGCCGGCAGGATGACGGCGTTCAGCGTGCCGTGGTGCAGTTTCAGGTCCTCGCGCCGGCCAATGGCGTGGCTCATGGCATGCACTGAGCCGAGCCCCTTGGTGAAGGCATGGGCGCCTTCGGTGGAGGCCATCATCATCTGCCAGCGGGCTTGCCTGTCATCGCCATGCTTGACGGCGCGCGGCAGGTTGCGCCAGCCGCGCCACAGCCCGTCCAGCCCGACGCCGTCGGCGGGCGGATTGACGGTGGGGGTCAGCACTGCCTCGATGCAGTGGGTGATGGCGTCCATGCCGGTGGCGGCGGTGAGCATGGGCGGCAGGCCCAATGTCAGGTCCGGATCGCAGATGGCGATGGTGGGGATGAATTTCGGGTTGCCGAAGGTCATCTTGCGGCCGTCATCGAGCACGATGACCATGCCCAGCGAGACCTCGGAGCCGGTGCCGGAGGTGGTCGGGATGGCAATGACCGGTGCGATGCCCTTCACCAGCTTGTTGCCGCCGGCAATCGGGTCGAACTGCGCCAGCGGACCGCCCGAGACAGCCAGCAGGGCGACGGTCTTGCCGAGGTCCATGGCCGAGCCTCCGCCGAGCGCGATGACGCCGTCGCAGCCTTCAGACTGGTAGAGCTTGAGCGCGGCCATGACGGCGGCCTCGGTGGGGTTGCCGGGGGTCTCGTTATAGATCACGGCAGAACCGGCATCGGCCATGGCGGTCTTCACGGTGTCGAGAATGCCGGCGGCGATGATGCCCTTGTCGGTGGCGATCAGCGGGCGTTTCAGGCCAAGCCGGTCGAGCGATTTCTGCAGCAGGCCGATGGCGCCATGATCGAAGTGGCAGGTGGTCAGAAAGCTGAGCGTGGGCATGGCAACTCCGGCGAATGTCGAGAGGATGTGGCCGCACAATTGCGGCTGATGCGGCCATTCGTCAACGGTGCCGGGCACTTTCCTCTACCAAAGCCCGCCAAGCCCTGCTAAACCCCGCGCCATCCAGACCGAATTGCGGTTCAATCCAGGTAAATCGACATGAAGATCAATGGCAATGAAATCAAGCCGGGCAACGTGCTGTTGCACAACGGCGAACTCTACATCGCGGTCAAATGCCAGCACGTGAAGCCGGGCAAGGGCGGCGCCTTCGCCCAGGTGGAGATGAAGGGCATCGTCAGCGGCACCAAGCTGAACGAGCGCTTCCGGTCCTCGGAAACTGTCGAGAAGGTGCGGCTTGAGCAGAAGGACTACCAGTTCCTGTACGAACAGGGCGACATGCTGGTGTTCATGGACAACGAGACCTACGAGCAGATCGAACTGCCGAAGGACTTCGTCGGCGAGCGCGCGGCGTTCCTGCAGGACGGCATGGTCGTCACCGTGGAAAGCTACGAGGACAAGCCGCTGGGCGTTTCCCTGCCGGACTACGTGACGCTCGAGGTGGTGGAAGCTGATGC
>JAZBOA010000629.1:0-18624 GCA_036350935.1 Anderseniella sp.
GCCTCGAATGCGCTGCTGGCCACCATGCTGGGCGAGCACCCCTACGCCCGCGAGGAAAAGGGTTCAGCCGAAAGCATCTCGGCCATGCAGCCTGATGACCTGCGCGATGCCTGGAAAGCCATGTTCGCGCGCGACAGGCTTCAGGTCGCAGTAGTGGGCGACATCTCCGCCGATGAACTGGCAATCGTTCTCGACAAGGTATTCGGCGATTTGCCCGAGACCTCCGAGCCGATGTCGGTGCCTGAGGTCGATATGCCGGCCAAGGGCTCCATCACCATCGTCGAGCGGGACATTCCGCAATCGGTGATGTCGTTCGCCATGCCCGGCCTGTTGCGCTCCGATCCGGATTTCGTCACGGCGTTCGTGATGAACTTCGTTCTCGGCGATGGCGGCTTCGGCTCGCGCCTGATGGAAGAAATCCGCGAGAAGCGCGGCCTCACTTACGGCATCTACACCGGCTTTGCGACTTGGGAAAATGGCGGTCTGCTGATCGGCTCCGTCTCCACCCAGAATGCCCGTGCAGGAGAGACGCTGGACGTGCTGCGCGCTGAACTGTCGAAAATGGCTGAAAGCGGCCCCACCCAGGAAGAACTCGACCAGGCCAAGACCTATCTGACCGGTTCATATCCGCTGCGCTTCGACTCCAGCAGCAAGATCGCCCAGCAGCTGCTCGGCATCCAGCAGGAAGAACTTGGCATCGACTATGTCGAGCGCCGCAACGGCCTGATCAATGCGGTGACGCTTGAAGATGCAAGGCGGGTGGCGAAGCGGCTGATCCATCCGGAAAGCCTCACCATTTCCATCGTCGGCCGTCCCGAGGGCATTCCGCTCAAGACCGGCGAAACGCCCGGTTGATCAAATCTGACCGTCCGGTTGGGCGAATCTGTTAACGTGACCATGCTAGATCGCGGGTAATGAAATCCCGTGTTCTCGCAGAGGTTGCAAATGTCCCGGATCACTTCCTATTCGCACGATATCTCCGGTTGTCTGGAGGAGCGGGTTGGCGAGGCGGGCCTGACCCCCTCGCTGTTCGCCGCCGCAATGGAGCGCGCGGCCGCGGCGCGCCAGCGCGTCTGCACCATGTACAATGACCGCGCCCTGCCGCTGCTGCGCCTGCCGGAATTGTCCGGCGACATGGCTGCCTCGCGCCAGGTGGCCGCCTTCCTGAAGGACGGCGCCACCGACATCGTGTTTCTTGGCACCGGCGGTTCGTCGCTGGGCGCCCAGGCGCTGGTGCAGCTTGCCGGCTACCGCGTGCCTGCCTGCGAAACCGCACTTGGCGCGCGGCTGCACTTCTTCGACAATCTTGATGCCGCCACCATGGCCGAAGGGCTGGCTGCGCTGCCGCTCAGAACGACCAGGGCCTTTCTGGTGTCCAAGTCGGGCGGCACCCCGGAAACCATGGTGCAGGCCCTGTGCCTGATGGCCGTGCTGGAACAGGCAGGACTGAAGCCCGCGGATCATGTGGCCGCGCTCACCGAGCCGGGCGACCCGGCGGCCAACCCGTTGCTCAAGCTGGCGCAGGCGCACCACCTGATGCTCATCGATCATGACCCGAAAGTCGGCGGCCGTTTTTCGGTACTGTCCAATGTCGGTCTGGTGCCGGCGCTGGTGGCCGGGCTCGACGCCGGGGCAGTGCGCGCTGGCGCTGGCGAGGTCATGCAGGCCGTGCTTGCAGGCGACGATGCCGCACCCGTGGCCGGAGCCGCCTTGTGCGTCGCCTTGCAGGAAGCGCGCGGCATGAATGTCTCGGTGATGATGCCCTATGCCGACCGGCTGCGGCTGTTCTCCGCCTGGTATGCGCAGCTGTGGGCCGAAAGCCTCGGCAAGCAGGGACTCGGTTCCCAGCCGGTTGCTGCCGCCGGTCCTGTCGACCAGCATTCGCAGATGCAGCTGTTTATTGATGGCCCGTCGGGGCGGCTGGTCAACCTGGTCTCGCCCGCCACGGCGGGGCAGGGGCCGCGCCTGCCCGAAAGCCTGCGCGACGATCCGAAGCTTGCCTACCTCGCCGGCCGCACCGTGGGCGACGTCACCGCCTGCCAGCAGACCGCGGCCGCCGAGGTGCTGGTGCGCAATGGCCGCCCGGTCCGGGTGTTTGCTGTGGACAAGGTGGACGAAAGGGCCACCGGCGCGCTGATGATGCACTTCATGCTTGAAACCATCATGGCGGGCTTCATGATGGGCGTTGATCCATTCGACCAGCCGGCCGTTGAACAGGGCAAGGTGCTCACGCGCGACTACCTTTCGGCAATGGGCGCTTGAGCGCGCCGCGCTGCAACTTTCGGGCGGGATGGGACCGCAAGTTCCGGGCATGATCCGCAAGCTGTCAGAAAACACCATCAACCGCATCGCCGCTGGCGAGGTGATTGAGCGGCCTGCCTCGGTCGTCAAGGAACTGGTCGAGAATGCACTCGATGCCGGTGCCTCCGCCATCGATGTCACGCTGTCCGGCGGCGGCCGCAATCTCATTCGCGTGGCTGATGACGGCTGCGGCATGACGGCGGCGGAGCTTGACCTGGCGGTCGAGCGTCACGCCACCTCCAAGCTCGCCGAGGATGACCTCGTCAACATCCGCACCCTCGGCTTCCGGGGTGAGGCGCTGCCGTCCATCGGCGCGGTGTCGCGGTTGCGCATCGTATCGCGCCCGGCAGCCGGCGGCGAGGCGCACGAGATCCGCATCGAAGGTGGCCGCAAGTTTCCTGTCCGTCCGGCCAGCCATTCGTTCGGTACCCTGATCGAGGCCTCGGACCTGTTCTTCGCCGTGCCGGCGCGGCTCAAGTTTCTCAAGTCCGAGCGTGCCGAGACGGCGGAAGCTGCCGACGTGGTGCGGCGGCTGTCGCTGGCCCATCCGCAGGTACGCTTCACGCTCACGTCCGATGGCCGCGAACTGCTGTCGTTGCGTACCGGTGACCGGTCGGCCCGCGCCCGCGCCGTGCTGGGAGAGGAGTTCGCCGGCAACTCCATCGAACTGGCGGCCCAACGCGAGGGAGTTGAACTGACCGGGCTGGCGGGACTGCCGACCTATACCCGCGCCCAGGCCAGCCACCAGTTCGTCTGCGTCAACGGCCGGCCCGTTCGCGACAAGGTCATCGCCGGCGCCCTGCGCGGGGCCTATGCCGACTTCATGATGCGTGGCCGTCACCCTGCAGTTGCCTTGTTCATCACCGTGGCGCCGGAAGAGGTTGACGTGAACGTGCACCCGGCCAAGACGGAAGTGCGCTTTCGCGATGCAGGGCTGGTGCGCGGGCTGATCGTCGGCTCCATCCGCCAGGCGCTGGCCGAGGCTGGCATGCGCGGACCGGCCAATGTGGCGGCAGGCGCCATGGCCGCCTTCCGCCCGGAAACTCAGGCCGCATCGCCTGCGGCATCGCGCAACTGGACACCGCCGCCACGGCCCGGCTTTGCCGAAACGCAAGCCACCTTCCAGGCCTTCGCTCCGCCCTCGGCACAGGCCGACAGCGAGCCGGTGCTGGCCGGACAGGTTGAAGCACCGCTGGGTGCCGCGCGCGCCCAGTTGCATGAGAACTACATCATCTCCCAGACGCGCGACGGCGTTGTCATCGTCGATCAGCACGCCGCTCACGAACGCCTCGTCTACGAGAAGATGAAGGCCCAGCGGGCAACCGAGGGCGTCATTACCCAGGCGCTGCTGGTGCCCGAGGTAGTTGATCTGGACCAGGCGTCGTGCGCGCGCCTGCTGGACGTGGCCGATGATCTGGCCCGCGCCGGACTGGTGCTGGATGGTTTTGGCCCGGCGTCCGTGGCGGTGCGCGAGGTTCCGTCGCTGATCGCAGGCGGCAACATCGCCAAGCTGGTGAAGGACCTCGCCGACGATCTTGCCGCGCTCGGCCAGACCACCGGCGTGGAAGAGCGCATCGACCACGTGCTGGCAACCATGGCCTGCCACGGCTCGGTTCGCTCCGGCCGGCGGCTGAAGCCGGAGGAGATGAACGCGCTGCTGCGCGAGATGGAAGCCACGCCCCATTCAGGCCAGTGCAATCATGGCCGCCCCACCTGGGTGGAGCTGAAACTGGCCGACATTGAACGGCTTTTTGGCCGTTCATGATGCAGATTCAAGGTTCTTGAATCTCCTGATTGAAGCTGGATTCAACCGCGTTTCAGCCGGTCCAGCCCGTGCACCAGCAGACCTGCCATCAAGCCCCAGAACGCGGCGCCAATGCCGAATGCGGCAATGCCGGAGGCAGTGACGATGAAGGTGGCGGCGGCGGCAAACCTGGTGGCGGGTTGCTCGAAGGCCGAGGCGGCCGCGCCGATCAGCGGCGTGATCAGCGCCAGCCCCGCCACGGTGGCGATGATGGCGCCGGGCATGGCGGCGATGGTGGGAATGATCACCGGGCCGAACAGGCCGAGCATGATCCATACGGCAGAATAGGCGATGCCCACCTGCCAGCGCTTCGACTTGTCCGGGTGAACGTCGTCGCCAAGGCAGATGGCGGCGGTGATCGCGGCCATGTTGAAGGTGTGGGCGCCGAACAGCGCCGCAATCGCAGAACCAACGCCGGTCACTCCCAGCGCCGCCGCCACCGGCGGATGGTAGCCGCTGGCCCGCAGCACCGCGAAGCCGGGCAGGTTCTGCGAGGCCATGGTGACCAGGTAAAGCGGCAGGCCCAGCCCGATCAGCACCGCCGGGTTGAACTGGGGCGCGATGAACACCAGCGGGGTGGCGTCGAAGCGGAACGCCGGCATCGGCACGCCGCCCCAGGTGAACGCAATGGCCAGTCCTACGCCCAGCGCCGCCAGCACCGCGAACAGCGGGTTGAACAGCCGTACCAGCACGAACACCGCAATCAGCGGCAGCACCAGCCAGGGGTCTGCCACCGCATGCGTGGCCACGGCAATGCAGAACGGCAGCAGCACGCCCGCCAGCATGCCGGACGCAATGCCGGTGGGGATGGCCGAGACCGCCCGGTTGACCGGGGGCAGGGCGCCGGTCAGCGCGATCAGCACCCCGGCAAACACGAAGGCGCCGACGGCCTCGTTGATGTTGACGCCGGTCGAGGCCGCAATAAGCGCTGCTCCCGGCGTCGACCACGCCAGCACCACAGGAACCTTTTTCCACGTGCTGAGCAGCATCGAGCCGATGGCCTTGGCGAAGCACACCGCCGCGACCCATGAAGCGGTTTGTGCCGGATTGGCGCCAACGGCCTGTGCGGCAGCCAGCACCAGCGCGATGGTCGAGCCATACCCCACCAGCGCGGCCACCAGCGCGGCCGATATCATCGATGGCCGCATCAGGTCACATCCCCGCCGAACCTGAGCGTCAGCACACGGGTGTCGCCATAGCGTGACTCGTTCACCACCTCCAGAAGCGGCGGAATGCCGGGTTCGGCCTTGGCCGCCTCCTCGACAACGATTACCGCGCCCGGCGCCAGCCAGCCGCCGTTGACCAGCGCGGCAAGAGCCTTGTCCGCAAGCTCCTTGCCATAGGGAGGGTCCAGGAACACCAGGCCGAACGGGCTCATTGGCGCGCACGGACCCAGCTTTGCCGCATCGCGCCGCCACAGCTTGACCTGGCCAATGGCGCCCAACTCGTCGGCATTGCGCCGGATCAGGCCGCGCGCTGCTTCGTTGTCATCGATGAACAGCACGTGGCGCGCGCCGCGCGACAGCGCTTCAAGCCCCAGCGCCCCGGTGCCGGCAAACAGGTCGAGCACCCGCGCGCCGTCGATGGAGAATCCGGCCACGCCATGTTCCAGCCGGTTGAAGATGGCCTCGCGCACCCGGTCCGTGGTGGGCCGTGTCGCCCGCCCGTCCGGTGCGTGGATGGTGCGGCCCCTGAACTTACCGCCGACGATCCGCACGGCTTCTCCCCGGCTTTCCTGCCGCCTTCTCCGACGGCTTGCCGGATATCGGCTTGCCGGGACGTTTCGATTGGGGCTTGCCTGCGGACGGTTTGGCCGCTTCCGGCTTCTCGGCCCGGGGCTTGCTGATGCCCGGTTTGCCGCCCGGCCGCTTCGGCTTGCCGCCTTCACCCTTGGCGGCATGGCCTTGCCGGCTGCGGCCGCCGCCGCGGATCTGCTCGGCGATCACCTTCTGCGAGATTTCATCCACCTGTCCGCGCGGCAGCTCGCCAAGCTGGAACGGCCCGAACGACACCCGGATCAGCCGGTTGACCTTCAGCCCCAGGTGTTCGCAGATGCGTTTCACCTCGCGGTTCTTGCCCTCGCGAAGCGAGATGGTGAGCCAGGCATTGCCGCCCTGCTGCTTGTCGAGCTTGGCCTCGATGGGACCGTACTGGACGCCTTCGAGGTTGAGCCCGTCCTTCAGCGCATCAAGCGCTGCCTGCTCCACCGCACCATGGGCGCGCACCCGGTAACGCCGCACCCACCCGGTGGCCGGCAGCTCCAGCAGGCGCGCCAGCTCGCCATCGTTGGTCAGCAGCAGCAGCCCTTCGGTGTTGATGTCCAGCCGGCCGATGGAAATCACCCGGGGCATGTCCTCGGGCATCTTGTCAAACACCGACTCGCGGTCCTTCTCGTCGCGGTGCGATACCACCAGTCCGGACGGCTTGTGGTAGCGCCACAACCGCGCCTGCTCGCGCTCCGGCAGCGGCTTGCCGTCCACCTCGACAAGGTCGGCGGGGGTAACGGTCATGGCGGGGGTAAGCAGGATCTGGCCGTTCACCGAAACCCGGCCCTGCTCGATCCACTTCTCCGCGTCCCGGCGCGAGCAAAGGCCGGCGCGCGCCATCGCCTTGGCGATGCGTTCGGGCCTGGGAGGCTCTGCCGGGGTGGCGGACGGGGCAGGCGCGGCGGGTTTGGTGCTGGACCTTTTCATGGCCTTGCTTGTATCAGACGGGCAGCGTCACTGCCTACACCGACTTTGCGCCGGAGAGCGAGTTTGATGAAAGCGCCCCTGCACCCCGCCATGGCCCGCGCCTTCGAGGAGGCCGAGGCCGCGTTCGCGCGCGGCGAGGTGCCGGTGGGCGCCTGCGTGGTGAAGGACGGCGAGATCATTGCCTGCGCCGGCAACCGGACCCGCGAGCTCAACGACCCCACCGCCCACGCCGAGGTGCTGGCCATCCGCGAGGCCGGGCGGGTGCTGGGCTCGGAACGGCTGACGGATTGCGACCTGCACGTGACGCTGGAGCCCTGCGCCATGTGCGCCGCCGCCATTTCGTTCGCCCGCATCGCGCGGCTCTACTTCGGGGCAGGGGACGAGAAGATGGGCGGCGTGGAGCACGGCGCGCGGTTCTTTGCGCAAGCCACCTGCCACCACGCGCCGGAGGTCTATGCAGGCATCGGTGAGGCGCGGGCTCGCGAGCTGATGACTCAGTTTTTCAGGAATCGACGTTAACCGGCTGATTTGATTCGCGCTTCCAGCACCCGTTCAAGCTGGCGCTTGAGATCGTCGCGGGCAGGCCTTGCAGCCTTGAGTATCTCGTCCAGCTTGAAGAACTCGTGCACCCGGAACGGGTTGACGGCAGGCTCGATCCAGATGTCGCAGCGATGCTTCTCCCGATGCAGCGCCGAGATTGTCTGCTGCTGGATCTGCATGGCGCCGGTCAGCAGGTCGGGCGTGCGCGGCATGGCGCGCCCCCGGCTGACCGGGCGGCCCGTGACATTGATGCCGATGATAATGTCGCAGGCCTGCAGGTGGTTGATCGGCACCGGATTGACGCAACCGCCGTCGATGAGCGTTGCATCGCGCGACGGTGAGGATATGACGCCAGGAATGGCTATGCTGGCGGCAACTGCATCGACGGTAGGTCCCATGGCAAGCGGCACTTCGCTGCCGGCCAGGAAATCGCAGGCGATCACCGTCATCGGAATGGCCAGTTGCTCAAGCCGGGGCGGCACCCCGTCTGGCAGCACCAGCCGCACCAGTTGCGCGCCGTCCAGCAGCGGGCTCGAAAACGGGTTGAAGTTGATCAGGTCGAGTACGCCGCCCCGGCCCGACGAGAAGGCGAGGCGGGCCGCATCCAGGCGGTTCGCCAGCACCAGCCGGGCATGGCTCTCGATGGCCTCAGCCGGTTGCCCCGCCGCATAGGCCACGCCCACCAGCGCACCCATGCTGGTGCCGGCAATACGGTCCGGGCGCACGCCAAGTTCGTCCAGCGCGTGCAACACTTCGATGTGCGCAAGTCCGCGCGCTGCACCGCCGCCAAGGGCCAATCCGATGGAGGGTGAACTCACTTGTCTCAGGCTCCTGCCTTCCTTGCGTAATTCCACGCCACGTCCGCCATGGGTTCGACCAGGTCTGCCATCTCGGCGGCGCGCGCATTGGCCGCCGTGCCGTCGCGCACCCTGCCGACGATGCCCTGGAAGATCGCCGCCATGCGGAAGAAGTTGTAGGCCAGATATGTGTCCAGATCGGGGATGCCGTCCAGCCCGCGCCGTTCGCAATAGCTTGCCACATAGTCCTCAAGCGCCGGGATGCCGGCCAGGTCCATGTGCTCCACCAGCGAGCCGACTCCGGCGCCGGTTTCCGACGGCGGCATGCGCCACTGCATCAGGTGGTAGGTGAAGTCGGCGATCGGATCTCCCAGCGTTGACAGCTCCCAGTCCAGCACGGCGCGAATGGCGGGCTGGTCCGCATGAATGATGCAATTGTCGAGGCGAAAGTCGCCGTGCACCAGCGATGCCTGGCCGGACGACGGCGCTGCATCCGGCAGCCAGTCCATCAGCCGGTCCATTTTGGCGATCTTGCGGGTTTCCGAGGCCCGGTACTGCTTTGACCAGCGCGCGATCTGCCGGGCGACATAGCCTTCCGGCTTGCCGAAATCGCCAAGGCCTGCTGCCTCGTAATCAACCGAGTGAAGATCCGCCATGAAACGGTTCATCGCGTCGAAGATGCCGGCGCGCTCTTGTGCCTCCAGGGGCGGCATGTGCGGTTCCCAGAACACCCGCCCGGCCGCAAAGTCCATCACGTAGAAGGCGGTGCCGATGATGCCATCGTCCTCGCAAAGCACAAAGGGCCTTGCCACCGGCAGGCGAAGTTTGTGAAGCGCTGCTATCACCCTGTATTCGCGGTCCACCGCGTGGGCCGACGGCAACAGCTTGCCCGGCGGCTTGCGCCGCAGCACGTAGGCATGGGACGGCGTCACCAGCTTGTAGGTCGGGTTGGACTGGCCACCCTTGAATTGTTCCACGGTAAGCGGACCCTGGTAGCCTTCGACGTGCTCGCGCAGGTAGGCGTCCAGCGCAGCCTGGTCGAAACGATGGGCTTCGCGCACCTCCCGGGTACCGGAAAACTCGGCCTGCCGGTCGATCCTGCTGCTCATGCGTGTAGGCCCTGCAGGAACGGCAGCATGGCCGCGAGCGTCTCGTTGGGCGCCTCCTCGGGCAGGAAGTGGCCGCAATCGATGGCCGCGCCAGAAACATTGTCCGCCCAGCGTTTCCATACGTCCAGAGGACTGGCGGCGGCCTTTCGGCCAAAGCCAGTCTCTCCCCACAGCGCCAGCATGGGCGCGGTGATCCTGCGGCCCTCGTCAAGGGCGGCCTGGTCGTGGGCCACGTCGCAGGTGGCCCCGGCGCGGTAATCGTTGCACATGGCGTGCACCACCGCCGGGTTGCGGAAATGCGCCCGGTAATCCTCCAGTGCGGCGGCGCTGAACGGCTTGAGGGTATTGCCTGCCGTCCAAGAGGCCAGCGTGGTTTCGAGGTAGTAGTCCGGGCTGGCGCCGATCATCTGTTCGGGAAAGGGGTGCGGCCGGGCAAGGAACGGCCAGTGATAGCTGCCCACCGCGCCCTGCACCTGCGCCAGCATCTTCCACTGCTCGATGGTCGGCACGATGTCGAGCGTCACCAGCGTCTCCACCTGGGCGTGATGGTCGAGCGCCATGCGATAGGCGACGCGCCCGCCCCGGTCATGGCCCACCACGGCAAACCGGCCATGGCCCAGCCGCTCCATCACCGCAATCAGATCGTTCGCCATGGCGCGCTTGGAATAGGGCAGGTTGTCGTCTGAGTTGGCCGGCTTGGACGAGCGGCCATAACCGCGAATGTCGGGAATGACGACAAAGAAATGTTCCGCAAGCTGCTGCGCCAGTGTGTGCCACATGGCCCCGGTCTGCGGAAAGCCATGGATCAGCAGCAGCGGATTGCCCGACCCGCCGGCGCGCACGAAAATCTCCGCGCCGTCGCCTTCGACCGTGTGTTCTTCAAATCCAGGAAACAGTTCGCTCATGGTTCAGGCCTTCTCGCGTTCAACTGCCCGCCAGCCGATATCGCGGCGGCAAAATCCTTCGGGCCAGTCAATCGCATCCACGGCCCTGTAGGCAAGCGCCTGGGCTTGCGTCACCGTCTGGCCGCGCGCCGTAACGTTGAGAACGCGCCCGCCATTGGCCAGCACCCTGTCGCCATCTGCCCTGGTGCCGGCATGGAAGATGTGAACCGCAGGGTCCTGTCCGGCAGCATCCAGGTTGCGGATTACCGACCCCTTCGCGACATCGCCCGGATAACCCTTCGCCGCCATGACCACGGTGAGCGCGGCTTCGTCCCGCCAGCGCACCGACACCCTGTCGAGCGTGCCGTCGCAGGCAGCCAGCATCAACGTCACGATATCGTCCTTCAGCCGCATCATCAGCACCTGGCATTCAGGATCGCCAAAGCGGACATTGTATTCGATCAGCTGCGGGCCCCTGGCCGTGATCATCAGCCCGGCGAAGAACACGCCCTGGAACGGGCAGCCCTCGGCCTGCATGGCGCGCATGGTGGGAATGATGATTTCGTCCATGGTGCGCCGGCACATCTCATCCGTCATCACCGGGGCAGGTGAATAAGCGCCCATGCCGCCGGTGTTGGGTCCGGTGTCGCCTTCGCCCACCCGCTTGTGGTCCTGCGCGCTGCCGAATGCCACCGCCGTCTTGCCGTCGCACAGGGCGAAGAACGAGGCTTCCTCACCGTCGAGATATTCCTCGATGACGCATTCGGCGCCGGCGGAACCGAACTTGCCGGCGAAGATGTCGCGCACGGCGGCCTCGGCTTCGGCATCGGTCATCGCCACGGTGACGCCCTTGCCGGCGGCCAGTCCGTCAGCCTTGACCACGATGGGGGCGGGGTGGCTCGAAAGGTAGGCCAGCGCATCTGCTTCAGATGAAAACCGTCCATAGGCCCCGGTGGGGATGTTGTACTTTGCGCAGATGTCCTTGGTGAAACCCTTGGAGCCTTCCAGCCGCGCCGCCGCGGCAGACGGGCCAAACGTCTTGATGCCCGCCGCCCTCAGCGCATCTGCTAGCCCCGCCACCAGCGGCGCTTCCGGCCCCACCACCACCAGCTTTATGCCCTGCAGGTTGCAGAAACTGATCACCGCCTGCGCATCATTCACGTCGAGCGACACGATCTGCGCTTCCTGGGCGATGCCGGCATTGCCGGGCGCGCAGTACAGCGTATCCGTCAGTGCTGACCTGGCGATGGCCCAGGCCAGCGCATGTTCGCGTCCGCCAGAACCGATCAGGAGAATGTTCATGCGTGAAAGTCCGTCTCGCTGCTTGCCTTGAGCGGCCTGTTTGGCATCCTATGGGGCGGATTGAAAGGATTCTTGTGACCCATGTCCAGCGATTGGCCGCCCCCGGCCTTTGACCCCGTAACCGGCGAACTGCTCGATGATGACGAGTCAACCGGACCCGTCTCCAACGTGGCGGAATATTCCGTTTCGGAAATCTCCGGTGCATTGAAACGGACGCTGGAGGATACTTTCGGCCACGTCCGGGTGCGCGGCGAACTGGGCCGGGTGTCGCGCCCTGGCTCGGGCCACGTCTACCTCGACCTGAAGGACGACCGGGCCGTGCTCTCGGGCGTCATCTGGAAGGGGCAGGCCGCACGGCTGAAGATCCAGCCCGAACAGGGGCTCGAGGTCATCGTCACCGGTCGCATTACCACGTTCCCCGGCCAGTCGAAGTACCAGATGGTGATCGAGACCATGGAACCGGCCGGCGCGGGCGCGCTGATGGCGCTGCTCGAGGAACGGCGCAAGAAGCTCGCCGCCGAAGGCCTGTTCGACGATGACCGCAAGCAGGACATTCCCTATCTGCCAGAGGTGATCGGGGTGGTCACCTCGCCAACCGGCGCGGTCATCCGCGATATCCTGCACCGTCTGTCCGACCGCTTCCCGCGCCACGTGCTGGTGTGGCCCGTTCGGGTGCAGGGCGAGGCCAGTGCGGCGGAAGTCGCCAACGGCATCCGGGGCTTCAATGCGCTCGAAAAGGGTGGGGCAATCCCCCGGCCTGACCTGATCATCGTGGCGCGTGGCGGCGGCAGCCTCGAGGACCTGTGGGGCTTCAACGAGGAAGTGGTGGTGCGCGCCGCAGCGGAAAGTCAAATCCCGCTGATCTCGGCGGTAGGCCACGAGACCGACTGGACGCTGATCGACCACGCCGCCGACTGGCGCGCGCCGACACCTACCGCCGCCGCCGAACGCGCCGTGCCGGTGCGCTCGGAGTTGCTGGCTTACGTGGCGGACCTTGCCGCCCGCCACCACCGCGCCGTCAGCCGCGCCATGGACGAACGCCGCACCCGGGTGATGGCCGCCGGACGCGGCCTGCCGAGGCCCGACGACCTGCTGGCGCTGGCCCGGCAACGCTTCGACAACGCGGCTGGCCGGCTGGGCCAGTCGCTGAAGGCTGCCACGGTGGCGCACCGTTCACGCCTTGACCGGGCGGCGGCGCGACTCACCGTGCGGCCGCTGCGCCAGCAGATCGTGCGCGATCGCGATACGCTGGTTCGCCTGCAGCGTCAGGCCGGGCGCGCAGTGGCGGCGGCCATGCAAGCGAGGCGCAACCGCCTTGACGGCGCGACAAAGCTGCTGTCGGCATTCTCCTATCATTCCGTGCTGAACCGCGGCTTTGCCCTGGTGCGCGATGCGCAAGGCCAGCCGCTGCGCTCGGTATCGGCGACAAGTGCCGGCATGGGCATCGAGATCGAGTTCGCCGACGGCCGCACCGATGCGGTGATCGGCAAGGGTGGTGGCGGCATTGCCCCGGTAGCCCGAAAGACCGCGCCAAAGCCGGATGGCGGCGGCGAAACAGGCGGCGGGCAGGGAAGTCTGTTCTAGGGTCAGGACCCATTATTCTGACGGCAATGGTATGAGCCAATCTGGCTGGATACAAGGCGCAAGCGCGCCGGAAACCTTCCGGTTTTCAAGCGCTTGCAACGCTGTTGCCAGGCAGATTGGCCATATCCCGAAGGGACGCGAAAACGGCTTCGGCCTGCATCGTCAAAGCTCTTGGCCGCAGCACCACTGCGTCCTGCGAGCTTTTCCTTGCATCTCATTGCCGTTTTCAGCGCCATTGCCTTCACAATAATGAGTCCTGCCCCTAAACCTTGTTGCGCCTTTTGCCCTTCTCACCGCCGGGTTCGCGCGCTAGAAGGTTTATTCATGAACTTTGAAGCTCCATTCGCCAGCACTCAGGAAGCCCGCATCCGCTATCTCGACGCGGATTTCCAGATCGTGCGCCCGGGCGAATTCGTGCGCTGCGCTGTTACCGGCCGCGCCATCCGGCTCGAGGACCTGCGCTACTGGTCGGTGGAGCGCCAGGAACCCTATGCATCTGCCGAGATCGGCATGCAGCGGCACCTTGAGCTGCAGGCCGCACGGTCCTGAGCGTCAGGCATCAAGCCCGCTTACCGTCTCCGCAATCAGACTATCGACCACCGCCCGCATGGCTTCTTTCGGGTCGGCGCTGCATTCCAGCGCCCGGCGGTGCACCTCGCGCTGCCGATCGGCGCTGTTGCCCTTGCGCGCGATGGTGCGGATGGCCTGGATCTCCCGGTCGCAGCCCAGCGCGATGGCGTCTTCCGCCACCAGCGCCAGCAGCTCGTCGGCCAGGTCCTTGTAGTCAACCAGTTCGGCCTTGCCGAAGTCCATCAGCGACGTGCCCACGCCATAGCGCTGCGCCCGCCAGCGGTTCTCATTGATCAGGAAACGCTCGTACTGCCGCCAGCGCTGGTTGTTGAGCCGGAGCCGGAACAGCATGTGCGCCAGGCACTGCACCAGCGCGGCAATGGCCACCGCGTCGTCCAGCCGGGGCGTCACGTCGCAGATGCGCGTTTCGAGCGTCGGGAAGCGGGCGGAGGGGCGCATGTCCCACCAGATCTTCGTTGCGTCCTCGATGACGCCGGCGCGGGTCAGCGTCTCGACGGTGCGGGTGTACTCGCCAAAGCTGGAGAAAACGGGCGGCAGGCCGGTACGCGGCAGGTTGTCGAAGATCGACAGCCGGTAGGAGGCCAGCCCGGTATCGCGACCCAGCCAGAACGGTGACGACGCCGACAGCGCCAGCAGGTGCGGCAGGAAATAGCTGAGCTGGCCGAGCAGGTCGATGCGCAGGTCCTCGTCCTCGATGCCGACGTGCACGTGCATGCCGCAGATCAGCATGCGCTGGCCGACGCCTGCCAGGTCGCGGGCCAAAGCCTCGTAGCGTTCCTTGTGGGTGAAGCGCTGTCGTTGCCAGTCGGCGAAGGGGTGGGTGGCGGCGGCCACCGGCGCAAGGCCATAGGTGTCCGCTATGGCTGCAATGGTCCGGCGCAGGTGCGCCAGCTCCTTGCGCGCCTCGGGGATGGACTTGCAAACCGAGGTGCCGATCTCGATCTGGCACTGCAGGAACTCCGGGCTGACCCGGCCTTCCAGCTCGGCCTGGCAATCGGCCATCAGCTGTTCGGGCGCCGCCACCAGGTCGCGGGTTTCCCGGTCTACGAGGAGGTATTCCTCCTCGATGCCGAGCGTGAATGTAGGTGCAAGTGTAACCATGACAGTCGAAGCGTTGACCGAAATTCACGGATCACACAAGCCATTTGGGGCGCAGTCGTCAGGCCAGCACCTGAATGAACCTGTAGTCCTTGTTCAGGATCAGCATGAAGTTGGTGCAGATCGCCAGCCAGGTGAACAGGCGAAGGCTGCGGTTGCGCAGTTCGGGCGCGCGCCTGTAGGCCGATTGGGTCCGGATTGCCAGCGCCACGGCCATGCACAGACCGTTGACGATCGCAAGCTGAACGGCCAGCGGATAGTCGCCGGCAAAGAAGAAGTTGTACAACCAGTCTACGTCACTGGGAGGCAGGATACGGTCGAACATGGTCCAGGTCTCCGCAAAAGCCAGAATTGAATTCAGCCGCCTCTCACGCCACTTTATCCGGATACGGTTAATTCCGGGTTTGCAAAATGCAAAGATGGTTGACGCGGAACAGCGGCAGTGGCGCCGTTTCCTGCCTCGCGGCTTGCAATTTGCTGCACTATGAAGCAATGACAAGGGATGCAGGCATGTTGCCTGCCCGGTTTTAGAGAGTACAGAACATGTCTACCTGGTCCCCGTCGAGCTGGCGCTCGTTCCCCATCAAGCAGGTGCCGGCCTATGCCGACCCTGAAGCTTTGGCCGCTGTCGAGAAGCGTCTGTCGACGTTTCCGCCGCTGGTTTTTGCCGGTGAGGCCCGCAAGCTGAAGCGCAAGCTGGCCAAGGTGGCAGAAGGCAAGGCGTTCCTGCTGCAAGGCGGCGACTGCGCCGAGAGCTTCGCCGAACACCAGGCGGACAACATTCGCGACTTCTTCCGGGTGTTCCTGCAGATGGCGGTGGTGCTGACTTTCGCCGGCGGCAGTCCGGTGGTGAAGGTGGGCCGCATTGCCGGCCAGTTCGCCAAGCCGCGCTCGTCGGACTTCGAGAAGGTGGGCGATGTCGAACTGCCCAGCTATCGCGGCGACATCATCAACGGTATCGACTTCACGAAGGAATCGCGCGAGCCCGACCCGGAACGCCAGATCATGGCCTACCGCCAGTCGGCTGCCACGCTGAACCTGCTGCGCGCCTTCGCCATGGGCGGCTATGCCAACCTTGAGCACGTGCACCGCTGGACGCTGGGCTTCCTCAAGGGTTCGCCCGCCTCGGAGCGCTACCAGCACCTGGCCGACCGCATCACCGAGACGCTCGACTTCATGCGCGCCTGCGGCATCAACCCCGACACCACGCCGCAGCTCAAGTCGACCGAGTTCTACACCTCGCACGAGGCCCTGCTGCTGGGCTACGAGCAGGCGATGACGCGTGTCGATTCCACTTCGGATGAATGGTACGCCACCTCCGGCCACATGCTGTGGATCGGCGACCGCACCCGCCAGCCCGATCATGCGCACGTGGAGTTCTGCCGCGGCGTGCAGAACCCGATTGGCCTCAAGTGCGGCCCAAGCCTTCAGGCCGATGACCTGATCCGCCTGATCGACGCCCTCAATCCCGCCAACGAAGCCGGCCGGCTGACGCTGATTGCCCGCTTCGGCGCCGGCAAGGTGGGCGATCACCTGCCGGGCCTGATCCGCAAGGTGGAAGCCGAAGGCCGCAAGGTGGTGTGGTCGTGCGACCCGATGCACGGCAACGTCGTCAAGGCGTCCACTGGCTACAAGACCAGGCCTTTTGATGCGATCCTGTCGGAAGTGCGCGACTTCCTCGCCATTCACAGGGCCGAGGGCACCCATGCCGGCGGCATCCACGTGGAAATGACCGGCCAGAATGTAACCGAGTGCACCGGCGGCGCGCGTGAGGTCACCGATTCCGATCTGGCCGACCGTTACCACACCCACTGCGACCCGCGCCTCAACGCCGACCAGTCGCTGGAACTGGCCTTCCTGGTGGCCGAAGAGCTGCGCAAGTCACATCCCGCGGGCATTCATGCCGGCGACGAGGATGAGGAAAGCTTCGAGGCGGCCGAGTAGGGCGCGCTTCGTATTGCAGGCAACGAAACACCCTGGAGCCGCGAAGCTCCGGGGTTTTTCGTTGGTCCTCGCGCTGCTGCCCTGTCAGCGAACCCGCGCCGTGCCGGCCTGCCTGAGGTTGAGCAGGTTGCCCGTCAGGATGAGCGCCGCGCCCGCCACGGTGAAGGCGTCGATGCCCTCCGCGTAGAGCAGCCAGCCGGCGATGGCCGTCAGCGGCACCCGCAGGAAGTCCATCGGGATGACGACGGTGGCATCGGCATGAAGCATGGCGCGGGCCATGCAGTAGTGGGAGAAGGTTCCGCAGAAGGCCACCGCCATCACATAGGGCCAAAGGTGCGCAGGCACCGGCTGCCACACCGTCCAGGCCGGAATGATGCCGATGATGGACTGGATGACCAGCATCCAGAACACGATGCGCACGACGCCCTCGGTACGGGTCAGCGCCTTCACCATGGCCACCGAGATGCCGAAGCCCACCGCCGATGCCAGCGCCCACAACTGTCCGGTATCGACCTGGCCTGCGTCGGGGCGCACGATAACCCACACCCCGATCAGTCCGAGGACGATGGCCGCCACCTTCCATACATTCATCCGTTCGCCGAGAAACAGGACCGCCAGCACCGCCGTCCAGATCGGCATGGTGAACTCGATGGCTACGACCTGCGCCAGGGTGATCAGGTTCAGCGCCACGAACCACGCATATTGCGCCCCGTAGTGCACCACGTTGCGGCCCACATGGCGCATCGGGTGGGCAGTCTTCATGGCCTTCAGTCCACCCGCGGCGTGCACCAGCGGCAGGATCAGCACCAGCCCGATCAGCGAGCGCAGCTCCATCACCTGGAACACGTTGAGTTCGCGCGTCACCTCGCGGCCGAAGATGGCCATCGACAGCATCATGGTCAGCCAGCCGGCCATCCACAGGGCGGCCTTGGTGAGGGACGGGGAAGGTGCGTTCATGGACGACAAGCCTATGGCAAAGGTAGCACTTGACCGCAAGCAACTTCACGCGCATCTTCCGCGCCATGTTGAAGGCCGCACCATATCAATCCGTCTGCAACATTTGCCGGATTATTATCAGCTAGACGCGACACGCGCTGGCAGCGGCACGCCTTTCCTGATCCAAAAGAGAAACGAGCGCCCGGGCCAGCAAGGCTCGAAGAGGAATTTGCTCGTTGATGGAACTGAAGCTCTACAACACGCTGACCCGCCGGAAAGAGGTCTTCAAGCCGATCGACCCGTCGAACGTGCGCATGTATGTGTGCGGACCCACCGTCTACGACTACGCCCACATCGGCAATGCGCGGCCCATCATCGTTTTCGACGTGCTGTTCCGGCTGCTGCGCCACATCTATCGGCCGGACCATGTCACCTATGCCCGCAACATCACCGACGTCGATGACAAGATCAACGCCCGCGCAAGGGAAGAGGGGGTGCCGATCTCGGACGTAACGGCGCGCACCACGAAACAGTTTCACGAGGACATTGCCGCACTTGGCGTGCTGCCGCCAACAGTTGAGCCGACGGCCACCGGCCACATCGCCGAGATGATCGAGATGATCAAGATGCTGATCGCCAGTGGCCACGCCTACGAGGCGGATGGGCACGTGCTGTTCAATACGCCCAGCATGAAGGACTATGGCCAGCTGTCGCGCCGCTCGCTGGACGAGATGATCGCCGGGGCGCGCGTGGACGTGGCGTCCTACAAGAAGGACGAGACCGACTTCGTGCTGTGGAAGCCGTCGGACGCCGAAACGCCGGGCTGGGACTCACCCTGGGGCCGTGGCCGGCCGGGCTGGCACATCGAGTGCTCGGCGATGAGCTGGAAGCACCTGGGCGAGGTGTTCGACATCCATGGCGGCGGCATCGACCTTCAGTTCCCGCACCACGAGAACGAGATCGCCCAGTCGCGCTGCGCCTTCGGCCACAAGGTCATGGCCAACGTGTGGATGCACAACGGCTTCCTCCAGGTGGAAGGCC
>JAZBOA010000630.1:0-3506 GCA_036350935.1 Anderseniella sp.
ATACACTACACGAAGGGGCGGAACTGTAGTTCGGAAGCGTCTACAAACGGGGCCGACCTCAGTCAGAACCGATAGATCGCCGAGACGATGCCATAGTGGAAGCGGGCGAAGCTGTAGACCTTGTCGTTGTCGCCGCCGCCGTCGAGCATTCGCAGGCCTGCGGTCAGGGTCAGGTTGGAGTTGAGGTCGTAGCCCACCTTCGCCGAGAAGTCCAGGGCGCGGCCCTGGGGAGAAGCAAGGCCATCCAGATCGAGAACAAGGCGCCAGCGCTCTGCGATGCGTCGTTCCGCCCAAGCGTGGAGCAGTGGTACGAAGCCCACGTCCGTGTAGCTCGAAGAGATCCCGCCCTGGGTGAGGGCGATCTCCGCCTGGCGGATGTTTCCCGTGACACCCAGTTTGACGGTCCAGTCGTCATCCTGGAAAACGCGGTAGCGCCAGGTGGCTCGATAGGAGTTGAACCGGTACGTGATCTCGGTGGGGCTTCCCGCATTGAAGCTGGCGCCATTGAAGTTCACCGGGCCCGGCAAGGTGCCAGACTCTTCATAACCGAATGGCGCCACGAGAAAGCGCAACTCCTGCCGGTCGTTGAGTGCCCAGGTGAAATCGACCCGGGCAGCCGGGACCGGGCCGGAACCGACCGTATCGGCAATCGAGAACCGGGTGCCGGAGGCGTTGTTGGGTATCTGGACGTCATTGCGCGCCTGCCAGCCGATCGCCGCTTCCACCTCTAGTTTGAAGCGGTGGGTAATCTCTGCGGCCTGTATTGCAGTCATCGGCAGCGCCAAAACCACACCAGACAATCCAATGATCGATCGGATCGACATGTCTAACCCCCGGGATATCTGGAGATTGTAGTTTCGCAGCGGACAGCGGAGCACATTGTCCGGGTTTGCCGCTTCAGCGCTGCCACAGGTCGATGAAGCCCCCGGCCGTCATTCCGCCCGGATACTAGACCCGGAGCGGCTCACTGAAGCCCTGCTCGCCTATCTGGACAACCTGACGGACACAACCGACCGTTTTCGACCTATGATTTCCGCTACGACGGCTGGTTGATGCGTTCCAGATCTCGCTCGCGGCCCGCCACTGTCGCCAAAGTCATTTCCAGCGCGCCATGATCCATCTGACGGTGAACGGGCGGCCGGTCGAGGTCGCTGAGGGCGCGACCTTGCTGGACGCCGCCAGCAAGGTCGGCGTGCATGTTCCGACGCTTTGCCACCATCCGCGGCTACCGGCCCGTGCCGTGTGCCGCATGTGCCTCGTGGAGATCGAGGGCGAAGCCCGGCCGCAACCCGCTTGCGCCACGCCGGCCAAGGAGGCGCAACGCGTCACGACCGACTCGGCGGCATTGCAGGCTTTCCGCCAAGCCGACATGCAGTGGCTGCTGGCGCGGCACCCGAACGACTGCATGCGGTGCGAAGCGAACGGTTCCTGCAAGTTGCAGGGTCTGGCCAGCGACTATCAGGTAGTGGACGCCTGGGAGTCCGTTCCCAGAGGATCGGACGAACATCCCGAGCACCGCCTGACGGATCACACTTCACCGAGCATCTGGCGTGATTTGGCCAAGTGCGTTGAATGCGGCCTGTGCGTGCAGGCCTGTGGGGAAGCGGGACAACGCCAGCACGTGATCGGCTTTGCCTGGCGCGGGTCGTGCCGCTTGCCCGTCACCGTCTTCGATCAGTCATTGGCCGACACCCGTTGCATTTCCTGCGGACAGTGCACGCTGGTATGCCCGGTCGGCGCCCTGATCGAAGCACCCGACTGGCACGAGGTGCTGCACACACTCGATGCGCACCGGCGCGTCTCCGCGGTGCAGGTCGCGCCGGCCACGCGGGTTGCGATCAGCGAGGAGTTCGGCATGGAACCCGGCACCGTGAGTACGGGCCGAATGATCCATGCCTTGCGGCGACTGGGCTTCGATTACGTCTTCGACACCAATTTTGCGGCCGATCTGACGGTCATGGAGGAAGGCGCGGAGTTGCTGGCACGGCTCAAGGCCCGGCAAGACCTGCCCCTCTTCACCTCTTGCTGCCCGGGATGGGTGAACTGGGTCGAGATCAACCGGCCCGACTTGCTGCCGCACTTGAGCACGACAAGATCGCCGCAGCAGATGCACGGCGCCATCACCAAACGCGGCGTCTTCGCCGCAACGCTGGGGCCTGAATTCGCAGCCGGCGAGGCGGAACCCTATGTGGTCAGCGTCATGCCCTGCACGGCCAAGAAGGACGAGGCCCGGCGGCCCGGTGTGTCCAGCGACGTGGACCATGTGCTGACGACGCGCGAACTGGCCCGGATGATCAGGGCGCGCGGCATCGCCTTTGGCGCATTGCCGGACGACGGCACCTTCGACAGCCCCCTCGGCGAAAGCACGGGGGCCGGACAGATCTTCGGCGCGTCGGGCGGCGTCATGGAGGCGATGGTGCGCACCGCAGCGCATTTTCTCGGCGAGCAGGACGCATTGCCGCTGGAGTGGCAGCAGCTGCGGGGCGTGGCCCAGGGGGTGAAGGCAGCCGATATTCCCGGGCTGGGCCGGGTCGCGATCTGCAATGGCATTGCCGCCGCACAGGAATTGCTGGCGACGGACGCCTGGCGGCAGGCGTTCGTCGCCATCGAGGTCATGGCCTGTGTCGGTGGCTGTCTGGGCGGCGGCGGTGAACCCAAGTCGATGGACCCGCTGATTCTCGAAAAGCGCATGCGGGCCATCTATGCCATCGACCAGCATGCGCCGCGGCGTCGATCGCATGAAAACCAGGACGTCCAGAAATTGTACGCGACGCAGCTGAAGCACCCGAATTCCGCGCAGGCGAATGCCTTGCTGCACACCAGCTTCGCCGCGCGCCATTCCAAGCGGTCGCTCCTGATGCGCTTTCTGGATTGCGTGGACCGGCGAGACGGCCCTGGCGCCGCCCGGCTACTGCATCCGGATGCCTCCTGGTCGACCGCCTCGCCGTTCGGCGACATCCAGGGCGCCGCGAACATCGCGGCGTTCATCGCCACCCGCCTGCCGCCGCGCCGGCAGGGCACGGCCTATGCGAGGCACCGGATGGCATGCGCCGCCGATGTCGACGATCTCGGCGTCATCACGCCCACCGGCGAGCGATGCCGCTTCAGCATCGACACCGACACGCTGCACGACGACGAACGGTCCGGTGTCGTGATCCGGACACTCGTGCGGCAAGTCCTGTGACCGGATGCGGCCTCGCGACGCGGTGCGTGATCACGGGCTGCCTGTCGGCACCCACTGCTGCGGGGCCTCCATTGCGGGTGAAGGCGCCGCGCTAGCTGCGCTTGTATCGGGTATCCCGCGCTTCAGCTACTTGGTATTGGTTGTCGTTGCGACGTTGGCCCCGTTAGTAGACATTTCCGAACTAGAGCGGCGCCACTTCGACGCCCCTTTTCCGACCTGATCTGGCGTACTCACTCGGGGTCAGATTGCCGAGTGCACCGTGTGACCGACGATCGTTGTAGTCGACCTGCCGGGCCTGCAGCAATATGATTCTGTGAGTAAT
>JAZBOA010000631.1:0-2012 GCA_036350935.1 Anderseniella sp.
CGACTCCCACTCCAAGCATTCCGGGGCAGAGGGAGAAGGACCCGGGCTTGTGGTTACAGCCTGTCTGGGTGGGGTTCGTCGTGTCGAGGCCCGCGTCGGTATCAGTTTTGTATCAACAGAACAAGCACAACGGGCGCTTGCGAGTGAAGTCGGGAATCGCGGCTTTGACGCTGTTGCCGCCGGCACTGCGGCGGAATGGGAACTTCTGCTCGGGCGCTTCCGCGTCGAGGGCGGAAGCGATCGGGATCGACTGCTTTGGACGACGATGTGGCAGCGCCTCCATGCGATGCCGGGTGAATTGCAGCCTGATGAAGTTCCATGGATGGCGCCGAAGTATCGACATTTTAATGACATCTATTGCCTTTGGGACAGTGTTCGCTGCGCCAACAGCCTGTATGCGCTGGTCGACGCACCATTCGCTTCAGATCTCTGTGCCAGCCTTGTGGAAATCGGCGAGCAGACCGGTTGGATCCCCGACGCATGGATGACGGGTGGATCGGCCTACATCCAGGGAGATTGTTCGGCAGCGGTTCTATTCGCGGAAGCCGCACTCAAGCGATTGCCGGGGTTTGATGCAGACGGTGCGCTGCGGGCGTTGTTGAAAACACTGGAGGCGCCCAGTCCCGATCCGCTGAGCCATGGCCGCCATCCCGGATGGGCAAAAGACGGCTTTATTGCTTTGGGCATCCGCAACTGCGCCAGCCGGACCGTGGAGTATGCATTTCACGATCACTGCGCGTCCCTGCTGGCCGAAACGATTGGTGATGGAGAAACCGCTACACGTTATCGTTTACAGGCGGCGCGGCTTTGGGAAAACTGGCATCCCGGCCACCGGTGCTTTGGCCCGCGCCGACCCGATGGCTCATGGGATGATTTCGACCCGTGGAAGCCGCAGTGTCGCGACTTCTGGAACGATCCGCATTTTTACGAGGGGACGGGACACGATTATGCCCTGACCTCATGGCATGTCATGGGGGAATTGGTCAAGCGCCATGGCGGTGCCGGGGAATTTGCCGCCTATCTGGATGAGTACCTCAAGCGCTGCTATTTCTGGAAGGAGATCAACCTCCATGCGCCCTGGTTGTATCACTATGCCGGGATGCCGGAACGCGTCGCTCCAGCCCTGCACAAACTCATGGACCGTAAAGTGAAGCCCGGGCGTGCTGGCCTGGCCGACAACGAGGACATGGGCGCCTGGTCCAGTTGGTGGATCACCGGCGCGATGGGCCTGTGCCCGGTGCCGGGAAGCGATCACTACCTACTTGCGGCGCCCAGGTTTGATCGCATTGAAATTGATCTGGTGGGCATTTTCCGTCCACTCACGTTTACGGTACGAGGGGACTCGCAAAAACCCCTTCGCGGCATTTCCCTCAATGGCAATCAACTCCACCGCTTCTGGGTGAGTCATGCGGAAATCGCTGCAGGTGCCGACATCGGTTTTCATTTTTGACGGCATTCCCAGGCTTGTATTTCAATTTGCATATCAGACGAATGCCCCATCGTGGCGCAGCAGCTCGCGCAGCCGTGACGGATCGACTTGGTGGCTGTCGGCGTGGCCGTCTTTGACAGCGAGGGCTGCGGCGGTTCCCGCTCCCTGGCCGATGGCGACAATCTGGGGAGTGATGCGTACGGCGGCGTGCGCCTCGTGGGTGGCGCTGATGCAGCGTGAGGCGATCAGGACATTGTCCAGACCGCGTGGACGGAGGCTACGGTACGGAATTTCGTAATACCGCCCGCTTGGTGCATGGATATGCCGGGTGCCCATGCCGTGCGGATTGTGGATGTCGACAAACCAGTTGCCTCGGGCAATGGCATCATCGAACTCCGCCGGGCGCGTGATATCATCCTCCGTCATGACATAATCGCCGAGGATGCGGCGCGATTCGCGCACACCAACATGTGGGGCGGTCTCTGTGATGACCGCCTGTTCAAATCCTGGCACATGCCGGAGCATGAAAGCGGCGACTTCAGCGGCCTGGCGCCGTCCCTCGATCATCGCGGCTGAGACATCA
>JAZBOA010000632.1:0-2593 GCA_036350935.1 Anderseniella sp.
TCGATCAGAGGCAGTGGTTGACGATCCAAAGCCATCGGCTTGGGGAATCGGATTGGGTCAAGGAAGTCCGAGTGGGGGCAGGAACGGCCGGTTTTGGCATTCTCGCAGTATGTCTGCTTTGCCCCCGAAAGCTGCCGTCTTTTGGGAGGGCCCAGGGAGTCCGAAATGTGCCACTTCCAGACGGGAGTTGCCTGTCCATCACCTTGCCATCAAATACTCCGCAACCGCCTGGTAGGCCGGGAGCGAGGTCGGGTCGATCACCCCGTTCTTGGCGACCGGATGCGATGAGAACCGCACCAGCACCATGTCGGCCTTGGGGTCGATGTATATGGTCTGGCCGTGAACGCCACGCGCGGCATAGGCGCCATGATCGTTGTGGAACACCCACCACATGCCGCGATAGCTGCCGCCCGGCAGGGTCTTGTAGCCGGCCTTCTCGAAGGTGGCCTTGTCGCCACCGCCCGCGATGCTGTCCGCCACCTGTGCCGAGAACAGCCGTACGCCATTGATCTCTCCCTTGTTCAGCATCAGCTGGCCAATACGGCCGAGGTCGCGCAAGCCCGCGCTCAGGCCGCCACCGGCAAACGGCGTACCGATGCCGTCAACCGTGAAATAGCCGTCCTGCTCGGCCCCCATGCGGCTCCAGATGCGCTCGGAAAAAAGATCGGTGACCGACTTGCCCGAGACGCGGGAGATGATCCAGCCGAGCGCATCGGAGTTGACCGTCTTGTAACCGAAGGCGTCGCCGTGCTCGCCTTCCTTCTTCACCGTCTGCAGGTACTCGTAGTAACCGACCGGCCCGGTGTAGTCGGCAGGCTTGGGCAACGGGTTGGCGGCAGCGCTGTAGACCCAGATGTCGGCCTTCGGGTCGGCATAGTTTTCGCTGTAGGCAAGACCGGTGGTCATGTCCATCACCTGACGCACGGTGGCGTCGCCGAACGCGCTGTCAGCAAGCTCCGGGACGACTGTTGATACCTTTGCCCTGTCGTCCAGCTTGCCCTCAGCCACCAGGATTTCGGCCAGAAGGCCGGTCATCGACTTGGTCATCGACATGGCCGCGTGCTTGCCGGCCTCGTTCAGGCAGCCGGTGTAGTACTCGTACACGACCTTGCCCTTGTGCATGATCAGCATGCCGTCGGTGTAGTTGGCGGCCAGCGACTCCTTCCAGCTCATCGGCTTGTCGCCGCCAATGGGCGTGAAGGTCACGGCGTCGATACCGTCCTCCAGCGCATAATCGAGCGGCACCGGCGCGCCTAGGCCCCGACTGACCTGCTTCGTCGGCATCAGTTCGCGGATGTGGCACACCGTCCAGCGCAGCTTGGGAAAGCTGAAGAAATTGGAATCCGGCTGCATGACCCGCTTGTCGGCCGGCGGCGGGAAACCCTGCATCAGGCCCAGCGTATTGGGGTCAGATGCAGCTGCATCGGGGAAGTCGCTTGCAGCCTGTGAGCCGGATGCAGCTGAAATGGTGATCAGTGCAGCCAGACCGGCAATGCGAATTGTCTTCACTCCAGATTGGTTCATGAGACAGCTCCTCCCATTCTTCATGTTAGCCGGAGTGGACCGGAGTAGTTGTTCAATAGACGATGAAAAGATTGACGAACGCGCCGAGCCATACCGGCAGATCCTGCCGCGCCGCCTTTTCCAGACCCTTGCCAGGGAACGAGGCGCTCACACCAGCAGTCAGGTACGTATTGCGGTTCAGGATGCGGTTGTATTCCAGATAGACGTCATCCGCGAGATGCGGGTCGGTGACGCCGGTGATGATGTTGTCCCCACCGGCAATATCGAAACGTGTAGCCTGCCCGAACTGCACCGGGCTGTTCAGTTCGTTGGCCCGGATATGGGCGTAGCGAAGCGTGACCGTATCCTGCATGGATGGTTTGACGCTGAGCTCGATCTGGTGGGCATGGGCATTCGAGTTGATGAACGTCATCGCAGACTTCGAACCTGTCGCCCAGGTACTTGGAGATCCGTCGTAGTAAAGCGGGTCGAAGCGCTCGAGGCCTGTTGTATCCGGGTCGTCGCCCGAGAAGCTCTGGAACGTGTACATCAAACGTGGCGTCCAAGTGGCGTCTGCAAAGGTGTAGGCCACCTGTCCGCGCCCGCCCCAGGCCTCCATGTCAATACGGTCGTTCCATTCATATGCGAGGTCGGCGGAGAAGTACCAGTTGGTCAGTGCGCCATCCAGCTTGCCGGTGCGGCCATAGGCATTGACAACGTTCAAACCGTCGCGCGCGCCAGCAATGATATCCGGCGGATTGCCCGGGTTTGCCTTCGGATAGGCAGAGTCTGATTCCACCACATTCGCAAATGTCACGCCGATAAAGCCGCCAGCTGGATGATCGTAGCGGAAGTCCCCACCGGCCAGCGCAGTCATGGAGTCACTCGAAGGCACCTCGTTGGCGTCAATATAAAAGCCGGAGGCGGAGAAGCCGCTATGCATCAACTTGCCGATGCCGGCGAGTTCCCACGCCTTCCGTGGGCCAAGCTTGAGCGCTCCTCGTTCAAACCCGTCGCCACCGCCATTGGCAATCAGCATGCCCGTACCAAGCGTCAGCTCCCGTGCCCCGGCCGACAGGTCTACTGACAA
>JAZBOA010000633.1:0-2696 GCA_036350935.1 Anderseniella sp.
CCCTGGTTCGCTGCCTTTCTCCACCACCGGGCCGCCTCCACGTCGTCCTGGTCAACCCCCAGGCCGTCGTGATGCAGCACCCCCATGCGCATCTGCGCCAGCGGATCGCCCGCCTCGGCGAGGGGGCGCAGATAGCCTGCGGCCGCAGCATAGTCGGCACGCTCGAAGGCTTCAGTGGCCCTGTCCATGTTGTCCGCAGACCCCGCAACAGGCAAGCCCGCCATCACCATGCCGAACAGGACAAGCCGAAGCGCTAACGCCAGTTGCCAACGCCGCAGCCGTCCAGGAGATGTGTGAGAGGACGCCAAAAGCCGCCTCACTGCACGACCACCGCTGTATTGATATCCACCCGGTCGTAGAGGTCGATGACTTCCTCGTTCAGCATCCTGATGCACCCTGAAGACAGCGCCTGACCGATGGTCTGGGGCTGATTGGTGCCGTGGATACGGTAGAGCGTGTCCTTGCCGCCTGCATAGAGATAGAGCGCTCGCGCCCCCAATGGATTGTTGGGGCCACCTTCCATGCGTTCGGGCAATTGACGGCCATATTGAGCAAGCTCGCGTTCGATCATTTCCTTTGGCGGATGCCAGGCTGGCCATTCGGCCTTGCGTCCGACCTTGGCCCGGCCTGACCACCGGAAACCGTCTCGCCCGACACCGATGCCGTAGGCGATGGCCTTGCCGCCTGGTCGAACCAGGTACAGCGTGCGCTCGCGCGTATTGATGACGATGGTCCCCGGCTTTTCGGAGCTGCGATAGTCCACGACCTTCTTGCCGCCGTAGCTGGCGTTGCGCCGGCTGACTGGTTGACCGAAGCCGCCAAACAGCCGGTCGAAGAAGGTGTTGTGTTCGCGGACCTGCGCCTCTGCAGCTGCCGGGAACCATGACAGTGTGGCGATACCCGTCAGTACGTGGCGGCGCCGGATCGGGCGAGAAAGCTTCATTTCAACCTCGCTGGCCAAACGGGACGATCATTGTTCACAACGGCATCCCGACAATTGTCAGAGGAGCATAATATCACTTGGCCTGTCTGGGAAATCCCTCGCCTAAATCTCAAGCTCGGGGCGGGCCGACGCCTTGGCCGTCTTGGCGATGGCGACGACCTGATTGTGACAGAAACAGGAGCCGGTGCCGGCGTCCGTGAATCTGAGTCTGGCCGACTCTCCTCAATGGACACCGTCGTTGGCCTCGAGTTCAAATTCTATTGCGCACCATCGCTCGGGATCGAGCGTGTGGTAGACCGCACCGCTGTTCAGCACGATGGTTCAAATGGCCAAGCAGGGAAGTTGAAAGATCGCAATGCACTTCGCGCCAAGGCAATAACGACGGCACTGAGGGCGTCATCCAGGCCGGCGGGATTGACCCTCTGATACACTGATGCTGCCGCCGTCAGGCTCATTCAGTAGCGGGCCTCCAGCATCACTGTTCGAGATGGCCATGTCATTGGCGGAGCGCAGGCCGAGTGCAGACAAGTCAAACTGATCCTTGCCGAATGGGATTTGTGGATGGTGTCATCGCCACTTTCCGGTCCCAAGACAAATGTGTCCAGGCCTGCTTCACCCCACAGCTCTTCCTTGCTGACAGGCCAGCAGGTCAATTACGGCAGGCTCATTCGATTGAGCGCAGCGAATCTAGCCATGCGCTTCCAGCGGGCAGACAAAGATGGGCTACGGTCCGTATTTCTTCAAAGCCACGTCCAATTTGCAGCTGATGAAGGACTTTGAGTATCTCGCGAACGAATTGCGGCCGCCCTATCTGAGCCAGTAATCAAGCGGCAAGCGTTCCGTTCCCGTGGACGCAAGCCAGTGATGCGCGCAAGGACTCTCCACTCCTTGCGCGCAATGCGGTGTTCCCTGTTCTCTTTCCAGGGCGGGTTGATCTTGGCCCATCCGGTCACGCTGGTTGCTGGAGAACCTTGCTGAACATTGTTGTTTCGCCCTCTTGGGCAGCCCAACCCTCAAGGGCGAACCTGTCCAGGAAACAACCACGCCCGCACCAGGCAGGCTCTCTCCAGTTGAAGTGACCGAACGTAGCCGGCTTCTTCGCCGTGGCATTAGCTTGGCTGCTTCGGCCGTCCGTTCAGGTGCCGGCCGTCGCTGACCTTCCCACCCCGGCCGGAGGCGATGGCTTCAAGTTGGGCAGCATCGATCCACCCATTGCGCCAGGCGATTTCCTCCAGGCAGACAAGGCGCAAGCCCTGGGGCATCAGGCAATATGCTGAAAGCGCCCAATTATCAGCAGCTTGATGTGGATCATGGTCTGGCATGCTCACTCTGGCGCATACATCATCAGCAAGATCTGTCGGGTGCTTGCATGACTGTTTCGAAGCAGGCAGAGGCATGAGAACGGCTTTCAGGCAGTCATGATAAGGTCCTGACAATCGGGTCAAGCGTGGTCCGGCGCGAAGCCGTCGAGCGGGCCCAAGCTAGACGCAAGATCGCAAGCGGAGGAGTAGATGCCATCGCGCACGATACTGGTAACCGGCGCGCTAGGGCAGATCGGGTCAGAGCTCGTACCGGCACTTGAGCACCATTATGGCGATGTCGCCGTGATCCGATCCGACATCAAGTCTGATTCCGCGCACAGCCGCGTCGACGGACCATTCGAGCATCTGGATTGCAATGACCTGAAGCATCTGGTGGAGATTGTGCGGCGCAATCGCGTCGACTGTATTTATCACCTGGCAGCCCTGCTTTC
>JAZBOA010000634.1:0-4860 GCA_036350935.1 Anderseniella sp.
CTGATGCGGGAGGGTGTCGTCTGCAGTCGCTTTTAATAGGCCTGGCTGGTCCGAAAATACCCACACAGCGCATGAAACTATTGTTATTTTACGAACCCTAACTTTCACGACTGGCCTTGTGCCAGCGATGTTGCTGGAAGCCAGTGTGAAGTACTTGAAGCTGAAAAGGAGATTTGCCCATGAACGCACTTCGTAGAAACGTACTCAAAAGCGCCGCAGGCGCCAGCGCCGTGGCGGTTGCCGTGGCTGCCGGCCTGCTGAAGCCGACCCAGGCGCTGGCCGCCTGGAACAAGGCTGCATTCGAAGCCAAGAGCGTCGGTGACGCACTCAAGGGCATCGGCGTATCCAGCCCGGCCGACAGCAAGGACATCACCATCAAGGCACCGGACATCGCCGAAAACGGCGCCGTCGTGCCGGTCGAAGTCTCCAGCGGCATGGCCGGCGTCACCAGCATCGCCATCCTCGCCGAGAAGAACGGCCAGCCCCTGGTCGGCACCTTCGGCATGTCCGGTGGCGCTGAAGGCTTCATCTCCACCCGCATCAAGATGGGCCAGACTTCGCTCGTCCGTGCCGTTGTCACTGCAGGCGGCAAGACCTACACGGCAGCCAAGGAAGTGAAAGTCACCATCGGCGGCTGCGGCGGTTAATCCACTGCGTCCCCGACACCCCATATTCATATTCAGGAAAGGACAGCCAAATGGCTCAACCCATGCGTATCCGTGCCACCATGGCCGGTGACGTCGCCGACGTCAAAGTGTTGATGAACCACCCGATGGAAACCGGGACCCGCAAGGATGCGAAAACCGGCCAGTTGATTCCCGGCCACTACATCACCGAAGTGACCGCGACCCTCAACGGTGCAGCCGTGCTGAACGCTGAAATCGGCCCCGCCGTGTCCAAGAACCCCTTCCTCGGCTTCAAGGTCAAGGGCGCAAAAGCCGGCGACAAGGTTGTCGTCAGCTGGGTGGACAACCAGGGCGACAAGAACAGCACCGAAGCCGCCATCGGCTAAGCAGGCAATACACAAGCGGGGCGTCAGGCCCCGCTCACGCTTTTTTCATCAGGTTTCTGGAGGACGGCATGAAACAAAAAATCATTATGAAACTGCTGACAGGGATGGCTGGACTCGGCATCGCGCTGGGCGCAGTCAGCGTTCACGCTTCGCCCGAGAAGGATCGTCAGGAATTGGCCAAGTACTACACGGACAAATATCCCAACGTCAAGATCGAGGACTACGTCTACGGCGCGCTGGCATTCGATGCCGACAGCAAGGCGCAGTACGACGCCATCATGGAGTTCCCGCCTTTCGACTCGCAGGTCGAGGCTGGCCGCAAGCTGTGGGAAACGCCGTTCAAGAACGGCAAGACCTACGCGAGCTGCCTGCCCAACGGCGGCAAGCAGATCGCCGGCAACTACCCCATGTTTGACGAAGCCAAGGGCAAGGTGGTGACGCTGATCGATGCGATCAACGACTGCCGCGTCGCCAACGGCGAAGCGGCCTACAAGGTGGGCGACAAGGTCACCATGGGTTATCTGACCGCCTACATGCGCACCCTGTCCGATGGCATGCTGATGAACGTCAAGGTCGAAGGTCCGAAGGCGATGGCCGCCTATGAAGACGGCAAGAAGAGCTTCTACCGACGCGCAGGCCAGCTCAACTTCGCCTGCTCCAGCTGCCACGTGCAGAACGCCGGCGTCCGTCTGCGCTCCGAACTGATCTCGCCCGCGATCGGCCATGCCGTTCACTGGCCGGTGTTCCGCGGCGGCGACAACCTGGTGCTGCTGCAACAGCGTTATGTGGGGTGCTTCAAGTCCGTTCGCGCCATTTCGGCCCCTCAGGGCAGCGAGACGCTGAACAACCTGGAGTACTTCCACTCCGCGCTGTCCAACGGTCTGCCGCTGAAGGCCTCGGTGTTCCGCAAGTAAACTGCGCCACCGTGTAAAAAAGCCCGGGAAACCGGGCTTTTTTATTTGTGAAGCTATGCTAAATAACTGGCCGCCATGAGCCGGAGCTACTATTTACGCGCTTTGCACCCTATCCGACAATGCAACAACCCCATATTCATTTGACCTCGAGGAGCGCCCCATGCACATGAACCGTCGCGAGTTTCTGCAACTGCTGGCCGTTGCCGCCGCATCCGGCATGGCCATCGACAGCAAGTCTGCCCTGGCAGGCAACGCGCCCGCCAATTTCTACGACGTGCCGCGGCACGGCAACGTCTCGTTCATGCACTTCACCGACTGCCACGCCCAATTGCTGCCGGTGTGGTTCCGCGAGCCCAACGTCAACCTGGGCGTCGGCGGTGCCCTCGGCAAGGTGCCGCACCTGGTCGGCCAGCATCTGCTGAAGGAATACGGCATCAAGCCCGGCGGCGCCGAGGCCCATGCCTTCACCTATCTCGACTTCACCGAAGCGGCCAAGGTCTACGGCAAGGTCGGCGGCTTCGCCCACCTGAAAACCCTGGTCGACAAGATTCGTGCGCAGCGTCCCGGCGCCCTGCTGCTGGACGGTGGCGACACCTGGCAGGGCTCGGCCACCTCGCTGTGGACCAACGCGCAGGACATGGTCGACGCCTGCATCCAGCTCGGCGTCAACGTCATGACCCCGCACTGGGAATCGACCTTCGGCGCCGAACGCGTGATGGAAATCGTCAACAAGGACTTCAAGAAAGCCAACATTGATTTCGTCGCGCAGAACATCGTTACCAACGACTTCGGTGACCAGGTATTCAAGCCCTACACCATGAAGGAAATGAACGGCGTCAAAGTTGCCGTGATCGGCCAGGCCTTTCCCTACACGCCGATCGCCAACCCGCGCCACATGGTGCCCGACTGGAGCTTCGGCATCCGCGACGACAACATGCAGAAATGGGTGGACGATGCTCGCGCCAAGGGCGCCAAAGTCGTGATCGTACTGTCGCACAACGGCATGGACGTCGACCTCAAGATGGCCAGCCGCGTCACCGGCATCGACGCCATCTTCGGCGGCCACACCCACGATGGCGTACCGCAACCGGTGAAGGTCAAGAACGCCAAGGGCATCACCCTGGTGACCAATGCCGGTTCCAACGGCAAGTTCCTCGGCGTGATGGACTTCGACGTTCGCGGCGGCAAGGTGCAAAGCTTCAAGTACCGCCTGCTGCCGGTGTTCTCCAACCTGCTGCCGGCCGATCCGGCGATGGACGCCTACATCAAGAAAGTGCGGGCGCCCTACGAGAGCAAGCTCAGCGAAACGCTCGCCGTCACCGACGATTTCCTGTATCGCCGCGGCAACTTCAACGGTACCTGGGATCAACTGCTGGTCGACGCGATGATGGACGTCAAGGGCGCGGATGCGGCCTTCTCGCCCGGCTTCCGCTGGGGCACCACGCTGCTTCCGGGTGATCCCATCACCATGGAGCGCCTGATGGACCAGACGGCGATCACCTATCCGCAAACCACGCTCACCAACATGAGCGGCGAAATGATCAAGACCATCATGGAGGATGTCGCCGACAACCTGTTCAATGCCGACCCCTACTACCAGCAGGGCGGCGACATGGTGCGCGTAGGCGGTATCGAGTACACCATTGCCCCCAACGCTGCGATCGGCAAGCGGATCACCAGCATGTCCATCAAGGGCAAGCCGGTGGTTGCCAACAAGACCTACAAGGTCGCGGGCTGGGCACCGGTGGCCGAGAATGCGACCGGCGAGCCGATCTGGGAAGTCGTCGCCAGCTACCTGCGCGATAAGAAAGTGATCAAGGGTCTGAAGCTGAACGAACCCAAAATCGTCGGGGTCGGAAAATCCAACCCGGGCATCGCCGACTATAAAGGCGGCGTGTCCTGAAGGACGAGCATTCAGGTAAGTAAAAAAGGGGCGCAAGCCCCTTTTTTTGCGTCGGCTGCCGGCAATTAATTCCGAACGGAGCCCATGCGCGGAAAATGCATTTTCGGACGAACCCGCATCAACTCTTGCACAAATAATTGCTGCAACATGAGGAGATTGGGCGAAGCCTGCCCGAAGAACTGTTGTTCCAGATGTTGAACGAGTTCCGCCACCCTACACCGCCCGGTCTCCTGTGCCAGACGACGCTGCCATTCGCCGAGGCTGGGCGCGGCGGCTTGCCCCGTCAGCGAAAACTGCCTGACTGCCCGGGCCAGTTCAGCGAGGTCGCGCGCCTGACGAATCGCGCGCAGGCCACGACGCCGCGCGAGCCGCCAGCGGATCGTGCGATGCATCTGCCATGCCAGCGCGGCCAGCAACAGCCCCACGGCCAGGCCGCCTGCCACCTGGCCCGCACGTTGCCAGCGCGGATCGAACACCACGATCGAACGCCCCGGCAGGGCCTGGCTGGCCACTTGGCCGCGCGCCGGGTCGTACCAGGGCAGGTTCAGGGCTGGCAGCCTCATTTCACCGCTGGCGCGAGGCTGCAGGAACAAGGTGACGGCATAACGTGACAGCGGCGAGTTGAGGTCGACAGGCGCGACGGCCTCGATCAGGGGTGGATAAACGCCGAGTGCGGGCGACTCGCGCAGTTGCAGGTCGAGCAGGGCCTTCAGGCCGTCCGCGCTGTAGCCACCCACCACTTCGAAGCGCCAGCTGAGGGGACGCTGCAGCGGCCAGCGCGCAGGTAGCGGATCCGCCTGAATGAGTGGCGCGACCGGCGGCACGTGGGCGGGCAGCCAGGCCGGCAAGGCGGCCGCTTCGAAATTCAGTGAGGGTCCGGGAAAACGCAGGCGCTGGCCGAAGCGGCTGGCGTCGATCATGGGCATGGCGAGCGTGGCCACCCCTTCCCGCGTGGCGAGGAGCGCCCAGTGAAAGCGGTGCAGGGTGCAGGCTTGACCTGCCCGCTCGCCGGCCCCCTCCTCTTCACCCAG
>JAZBOA010000635.1:0-8989 GCA_036350935.1 Anderseniella sp.
AAATCACCACCGCTGAGCTTGCCCTGTCCGGACACCTGGCTGATGAGGCCTGCCGGTGTCCGGCCGGCGCCTGAAAACGTCATGTCGAGTGAAGCGGTACCGGCGAGGGCCGGCTGCCCGTCAGCGGTCTGCAGCAAGTTGCCAGCTTCGATGCGCGCCGAGACGCGGCCATCGGCAGACACGAGCGGGCCTTCGTTGCCGAGTGCGAGATCAAGACTGAACGGGCCGCCCGCGCGCGTTGTGCCCGACAGGTCGAAATTCACACCGCTGCCGCCCGCCGCCGGAGAAAGAACAAGCGCGCCGCCGTTGAGCAGCAGACCGGGCAGCACGTCAATGTGGCGAGCTTTCAGCTTGAGCGGCAGGTCAAGCCAGCCAAGGCGTGTCAGCGTCAGGGCACCGGAGGAAGTGGTGTCGCCGCCCGGCTGGAAGCCGAGCAGGCCGGCGAACCAGCCAGCGTCAAGGTGGACAAGTTCAATATCAGCGCCAATGCGCGGCTGGCGCAGGCTTCCTCCCAACCGGACAAGACCCGAGGCCGTGTTGCCGGGCAGGGTTGCCTGCAGCCGGTCCAGGGTGAGGCTGCCCCCGTCCAGGACAGCTTCGGCCCTTGCCGAGATGGCGGGCGAGGTGGCCAGCGCCGATGCGGGTGCGTCAACTCCAAGTGCTGCAAGCAAGGCATTGGCATCTTCTGCCTCAAGGTTCATGCTGCCCGAGCCGGCGATGCCGCCGCCTGGTGATAATGTGAAGCCGCCATCCCAGTTCAGGCTTGCATCAAATCCGGCGAGGCTGGCCGTTCCTGAAAGGGCGGCGGAGGGCTTACCAGCCAGGCTGACCTTGAATGCGGCAGGCTCATCGCCGCCGGAAATCGGCGCAATCCCCGCCAGCGCCAGCAGGTTGGCGCTGGATGTGCCGGATACGCTGGCGTCAACCGAGAACGCGCCATCGCGCCACGAGGCCAGCTGGCCGTCAAAGAGGGCGGTCACGTCAATGCTGGCGCCGGCGGCCCGGCCTTGCAGCGTGGTCTTGCCGGCGCTGCCGCCAGGGCCGGTGGAAATTTCGGACAGCACCTTGATATCCACGGGCCCAAGGCGCTGTGCCCAGGGTTCGCGGCTGCTGGCGGCGTCGAGTACGCCGGCAAGGCGCAGGAACGGGCGCGGGTCGGATGCATTGAAGGTGCCGGATACGGAACCGGCGATCCCGCCGGCGGGGAAGTTCAGCACACCTGCTACATCAAGCCGGGCGTCACCGATGCCGCCAATCTCGATGGTACGCAGTTCCACCGCGCCGCCCGAGACATCCACATCAATGGCGATGTCTTCGGCCTCGACGCCGCGCATCACCAGACTGTCGGTTTGGACGGTGATCTGGGCATCCCCGAAGCCGGCAATTGCCGAGGCCAGGCCGGCAAGGCCGTTGAATGCACCGGCGTCGTTGGCGCGGCGTGACAGGCCGTGCGGGGCGTAGCGGTCGACATTCAGCTGGTCCGCCACCATGCGCATGGCAATGACGGGCGCATCGCCCCGGGTTATCCGGAATGTGCCTGTGGCGGTTGCATCGTCAAGCTGCGCCTTGAGGCCGGTCAGACGCAGCGTGTCGGGCGTGACGCCGATCCTGCCGCTGATGCGTGCCCGGCCACGGGCGCCTGCCCAGACTTCACCGACAGCCTCCGCATGATCGGGAACAGCCCAGATCACAAGGTCCCTCATGGATATCGAGTCGATGGAAAAGTCACCTGCAAGCTGCGGTGCAGCGCCATTGCTGGCCGGCAGCAGGATGCCGGAGAAGCTGGTGCGGCTTTGACCGGGCAGCCCGGCAACCGCCTCGGATATGCGCAACGAACCGGGCGACAGCTGGCCGGCAAGCGAAACGCGGGTGAGCGTTTCGCTACCGATGATGAGACTGGTAATGCCGGTGTCGAAGCGGATGCTGGTGTCGGCAGGCAGGACCTCCAGCACGGACGATACGGCCTCAAGAAAAGCCGCAGTGGACCCGTCCTTGCCGGACTTGAGAAGGTTGCGGCCCAACAGGTGGTCGATGTCCAGATTTGCTGCGCTAAGCCGCAATGTCGTATCGAGTTGCTGACCAAGGCTGATGTCGGCTTCACCGGTAACAAGATTGCCGCCAGCGAGGTCGGTGGCGGGCACCACCTCGATGTTGCGCAAGGCCACGGTGTCGAAGTCGGCGGTGATGTCGCTGGTGATGCGAACCTGCCAGATCGAGTCGAGTGGATTGGCCTTTCCGCCGGACACGCCGGCCGGGGCCAGGGTCAGCTTGCCGGTCACCTTGCCGTCGTCGCGCAGCGCCTCGCCATCGAACGACCAGGTGAACCCTGTATCATCGTTCGGGATGATGGAAACGGCGACATTGAGTGGCGTGCCGCGGCGGTACTTGCCCGTAGAAGCCGACAGGGTGAAGGGCGTGCCGCCCTGCTGTGCATCGAGCTGGATGCGCCATGGGCCATCCAGCGCCGGCGCTGACAGACGGCCGTTGACGCTGGCAATCTCCGACAGCCCGCCCCGGCGGCCATCGCCCAGGAAGATCTGCCCGTCCACGACATCGATGCCAGCCACCGCGATCTGGTCGGCGCCGGGCAAGCCTTTCAGCGAACGCTCAGGATTGATGTTCCAGGAGGTGCCGCCGCCGGCAAGCCGCTCCAGCGCCAGCACCGGCCTCAGCAGCCTCACCTTGCGAAACTCGATACGGCCGGACAGCAGGGCAGGGGCTGAAATCTCGGCCTCGACGCGCTCGACCTGGGCGAAGTCGGCCAGCAGCGAGCCTGCGGGGTTGGAGATGCGCACATTGTCGGCGGTCAGGCTTGGCCACGGGAACAGCCGCACCGCGAGCGGGCCGGAGATTGTCACATCGCGCCCGGTAACGAGGCTTGCCTGGCGCTGGAACTCGGCCTTGTGAGCCTCCCAGTTGACGAAATATGGCCCCAGCCCCAGCACGCCCGCGGTGATGATCAGCAGGATGCCGAGAATGGTCAGCGGTGATTTCAGTATGCTCACTGGGCGGGTCGCATCAGTTCACGGGGGTTCAGCCGGGCAGGATCTTGCCCGGGTTCATGATGTTCTTCGGATCAATCGCCTGCTTGATCTGGCGCATCACGGCGACAGCAGGACCATGTTCAGCTTCGAGGAACTTGCGCTTGCCGGAGCCGATGCCATGCTCGCCGGTGCAGGTGCCGTCCATGGCGATGGCGCGCATGGCGAGGCGGTAGAGGAACTCCTCGGTCTGCTTCACCTCTTCCGGATCGTCGCGATCACAGAACAGCACGACATGGAAGTTGCCGTCGCCGACATGGCCGAGAATGGGGCCGTAGAGATTGTGGGCTTCGAGGTCCTTGCGGGTTTCCTCGACGCATTCGGCCAGCCGCGAAATGGGTACGCACACGTCGGTGCCGAGGGCTTCCTTGCCGGGCATGGCAGCCTTGATGGCCCACCAGCCGTCATGGCGCGCCTGCCACAGCTTGTTGCGGTCCTCTTCCCTGGTGGCCCATTCGAACGGGCCGCCACCCAGCTCTGCGGCGATCTCCCCGAATTGCTCGACCTGTTCGCGCGTATAGGCTTCGGTGCCGTGAAACTCGACGAACAATGTCGGCTTTTCAACCAGTCCCAGCTTTGAATAGGCGTTGAATGCCTTGAGATTCTCCTCGTCTACCAGTTCCACCCGGGCAATCGGGATGCCGGACTGGATGGCGGTAATCGCGGCGGTGCAGGCGGCTTCAATTGACGGGAACGGGCAAACGCCGGCAGCAATGGATTCAGGAATGCCGTAGAGTTTCAGGCAGATTTCGGTGATCACGCCGAGGGTGCCTTCGGAGCCGACCATCAAGCGGGTGAGGTCGTAACCGGCGGACGATTTCTTGGCGCGGCGCGCGGTGCGCACGATCTCGCCGTTGGGCATGACGGCAGTGAGCGAGAGCACGTTGTCGCGCATGGTGCCGTAGCGCACGGCGTTGGTGCCGGAGGCGCGGGTGGCGGTCATGCCGCCCAGCGAGGCGTCGGCGCCGGGGTCGATGGGGAAGAACAGGCCCTGGTCGCGGATATACTCGTTCAGCTGCTTGCGGGTGACGCCAGGTTGTACGCGGACATCGAAGTCCATGGTGTTCACCTCGAGCACCTGGTTCATTTTCATCACGTCGATGGTGATGCCGCCGTACGGTGCGGTGATGTGGCCTTCCAGCGAGGTGCCGGTACCGTGCGCAATCACCGGCACTTCGTACCGGTTGCAGATCTGGACGATCTTCTGCACTTCCTCCGTCGTGTTGACGAAGGCCACGGCATCCGGTGAATGGCCCGGATTCCACGTGGTGTCCTTGCCATGCTGGTCGCGCACTGCCTGTGATGTGGACAGCCGGTCGCCCATGAACCCGGCGATCTCGGCAATGGCTTGTTGAACGGAATTTCGACGTTCGGCGGGGGTGGCCGGCATCTATCGACCCTCGTCTGGTGCGCCCCGGAAGCGGGGCCTTGTCTGTTGTATGGAATGGACTATACCGGCGTGCAAGCCCGCATGCACCATCTATCCGGCAGGGAGAGCATTACGACATGTCCATCTATGGCACGCCATTCGTCGGTTCCATCAAGCAGGTCGAGGACCAGTGGATCGACTATAACGGCCACTTCAACATGGCGTACTACGCGGTGCTGTTTGACCGTACCTGCGACGAGGCGTTCGAGCTGGTGGGGCTGGGCGAGGAGTACCTGAAATCGGGTGCGTCGTTCTTCACGCTGGAAACCCACACGACATATGTGCGCGAGCTGCACGCGGGCGACCGGGTAAAGGTGACCGTGCAGTTGCTCGACCATGACGCCAAGCGCATTCACTACGTGCAGGAGATGTTCCACGCCGAAGAGGGCTGGCTGTCGTGCACCATGGAAGCGATCTGCATGCACGTGGACCTGAACCTGAAGAAATCCTCGCCGTTTCCGGACTGGATGCTGGAAAAGATCGCGGCGATGCAGCAGGCGCACAAGGCCTGCCCCGTGCCGCCACAGGTTGGCCACAGGATCGGCATTCCGCGGAAGTAACTTCCAAGGGTTGCAAGGCACTGCTGCATGGGTGCACAGTCGAGCGAAGATGGGGCTGTGAATTCTGGCAGGTAAGGGCCTGGTTCGCCGATGGGCGATCTCAAGGACAGGTTGTTTTCAACGCTGGGTGACCTGACCCTGCCGCAGTTGCGCGCCTTCTGGGCCGCGAAGCACCCGCTTGTATGGGCTCTGGCGCTGGTGATCGGCGTGGCAGCGGCGTTTGCCATCCTCGGCTTCCGTCATGCCATCGGTTACATCCAGTCGCTCTGGTTGGGCAACCCCAACGAGAACGTGGTGGCGACGCTTGCGGCGATGCGCGAGCCGTGGCTGGTGGTGCTGGCGCCAACGGTGGGCGGCCTGGTGGTTGGGCTGATCCTGTGGAAGCTGATGCCGACGCGGCGCGCCCACGGCATTGCCGACGTCATCGAGGCGGGGGCGCTGTTCAATTCGCGAATTCCGCTGCGCACCGGGTTGACGTCGGCGCTGGTATCGGCGGTGTCCATCGGATCTGGCGCAAGCGTTGGCCGGGAAGGGCCGGCGGTGCATCTCGGCGCCACTGTTGCCGCCTTTCTCAACCGCCAGTTCAACATGAGTCCGGCGTCACGGCGGGTGCTGCTGGCCAGCGGCGCGGCTGCTGCCGTCTCAGCCAGTTTCAACGCGCCGATTGCCGGCGTGCTGTTCGCACATGAAGTCATTCTCGGTCACTTCGCCCTGTCCGCGTTTGTGCCGACAGTGCTGGCGGCGGTGGTGGCGACGCTGATTACCCGGGCCTGGCTTGGCGACTTTCCCGCCTTCATCCTGACCGGCCAGGAGATTGTGTCCTACTGGGAGTTTCCCGCCTTTGCGCTGCTGGGCCTCGTCTGTGGGCTGGTGGCGGTCTGCTTCCAGCTTGCGGCCATGACCGCGGACTGGTCGGCGCGGCTGATCACAATGCCGTTGTGGCTGAGGCCGGTGCTGGGCGGGCTGGCGGTGGGATGCCTTGCGCTGGCCGTGCCGGAGGTGCTGGGCGTGGGCTACGAGGCGACCACGCTAGCGTTGAGGGAGAGCTACACGCTGACCTGGCTGCTGGTGCTGCTGGTGGCCAAGACCGCTGCAACGGCAATCTGCATGGCCAGCCGGTTCGGCGGCGGGGTTTTTTCGCCCACGCTCTATATCGGCGCCATGGCGGGCGGCGCCTTCGGCATCATCGCGGCGGCTGCCTTTCCGGAATACGCATCGAGTTATGGAGTCTATGCGTTGCTGGGCATGGGAGCCGTGGCGGGAGCAGTGCTGGGGGCGCCGATCTCTACTGCCGTCATCGTGTTCGAACTCACCGGCGGCTATGAGCTCACCATCGCCATCCTGTTGTCGGTGTCGATTGCCTCGATGGTGATGCAGGGACTGCTGGGCAAGAGTTACTTCCAGTGGCAGCTGGCGCAGCGTGGGGTCTTTCTGGGCGAGGGGCCACACCTGCGGATCGTGCGGACATGGACGGTGCGCGACTTCCTCCGGCCGTTGACGCCGGAGGAGCTGGCCGAACCGCCCGCTCTTGAGGACCGGCCTAAGCTCATTCCCACCGACACGCTGGAAACGGCGTTGCGCGCCTTCGACGAGGGCGGCTTCACCCGGCTGGCGGTGTTCGACAAGCGCGACGGCGGCCAGCATGTCGGCTGGGCCGATCAGGTGGCGGCGCTCGCCACCTACAACCGCGCGCTCATCGAGGCCAATGTGGAAGAGCACCGGTAGGCTGGCTGCGCTATACTTCGCCGTTGCGCGTGGCGTGAAGGATTTCCACGCGCAAGGCTGAGGACAGGTTGGTTTGCCCTCGGGCTTCATCGATGGCGGCAACGAGGCCGGCAAGCGACAGGCCGCGCGCTGCGGCGAGCTTATTGAGCGCGTCCCAGAATTCCGGCTCCAGCGACAGCGAGGTGCGGTGGCCGGCGATGGTCACCGAGCGCTTCACCGGTCCGTTACTCATCTGTTTCCAGCTTGTGCCCGTCGAGGTGCCGGCGGGCCTTTTCTTCCGCCGATATTTGCAACTGCTTTTCAGCCTTCGTACGGCCAAACTTCACGCGATTTTCCTCTGCCTTGGCGTCCTTTTCGGCGCGGGCCTTCGCCTTGCGAAACCTGTTCAGGTTTACCGGGGTGCTCATGCCGGGTCCGGGCCGATCATCTTGGCCGGGACCACGATGGCGTCGAAGTCCTCCGCCGGGATGCCGTCCTTGATGGCTTCCTCGCGAAGCGTGGTGCCGTTCTTGTGGGCGGTCTTGGCGATCTTCGCGGCGCGGTCGTAGCCATACTTTTCCTTCAGCGGCGTGACCAGCATCAGCGAGTTGGCAAGGCCTTGCGCGATGTTGTCCAGGCGGGGCTCGATGCCCACCACGCAGTTGTCAGTGAAGGACACGGCGGCGTCCGCCAGCAGGCGCACCGACTGCAGGAAGTTGTAGGCCATCATCGGGTTGAACACGTTGAGCTCGAAGTGGCCCTGCGAACCGGCGAAACCAATTGCGGCGTTGTTGCCGTGGATGTGGGCGCAGACCTGGGTCAGGGCCTCGCACTGGGTCGGGTTGACCTTGCCGGGCATGATCGACGATCCGGGCTCATTCTCCGGAAGGGCGAGTTCACCCAGCCCGGCGCGCGGGCCGGAGCCGAGGAAGCGGATGTCGTTGGCGATCTTGAAGCAGGACATGGCGACGGTGTTGATGGCGCCGTGGGTCATCACCATCGCGTCGTGGGCGGCAAGCGCCTCGAACTTGTTGGGGGCGGAGGTGAACGGCAGGCCGGTAATGTCGGCGATCTTCGTCGCGACCTTCTCGGCGAAGCCGGCAGGCGAGGCGAGCCCGGTGCCCACCGCAGTGCCGCCCTGCGCCAGTTCCATCAAGGCGGGCAGGGTCATCTCGATGCGGGCAATGCCGTTCTCGATCTGCCTGGCATAGCCGGAGAATTCCTGGCCAAGCGTCAGCGGCGTGGCGTCCTGGGTGTGGGTGCGGCCGATCTTGATGATGTCCGCCCAAGCCTTTGCCTTGGCGTCGATGGCGCCATGGAGGTGCTTCAGCGCCGGGATGAGCCGGTGCACGACTTCCTCGGCGCAGGCCACGTGCATGGCGGTGGGGAAGGTGTCGTTTGACGACTGGGACATGTTGACGTGGTCGTTGGGGTGGACCGGCTTCTTGGATCCCTGTTCGCCGCCCAGCATCTCGATGGCGCGGTTGGAGATCACCTCGTTGGCGTTCATGTTGGACTGGGTGCCGGAGCCGGTCTGCCAGACAACCAGCGGGAAGTGATCATCGAGCTTTCCGTCGATGACTTCCTGCGCGGCGGCGATGATGGTCTTGCCGAGCTCGGCATCCATCTTGCCGAGCGTGATGTTGGTTTCGGCGGCTGCCCGCTTGACGATGCCGAGCGCGCGCACAATCGGCTGCGGCTGCTTCTCCCAGCCAATCTTGAAGTTGCCGAGCGAGCGCTGCGCCTGCGCGCCCCAGTACTTCGAGGCATCAACCTCGATGGGGCCAAAGGTATCGGTTTCGGTGCGAGTTTTCGCCATGGGTCGCCAAGCTCCGTCGGTCAGTCAGAAAGGAATGGCGCGGCATAGCATGCAGCGCGCGCCCAATCCAGTTCGACGGATGGACAAGTCAGTGACGGAAGTCCGGGTGCATCGAGCCGCGCATTCCCATCGACCAGAACGCCGTTTCCAGCCGGCAGGCGGTGGTGAAGGTGGTGCTCACGGCTTGCCAGCGCGGCGAGGTCTTGAAGTCCGGCCCCAACGTGCGTTCGGCGACGAGCTGGAAGCGGCTGGCGGCGGCAAGGGCGAAGCCCTGGTAGTCCTCGCCGCCATAGGTCTCAATCCAGTCCTTGTAGGGGTGGCTCTCGCGGTTGCCTTCGGTTGCGGCCATGAGGCGCAAACCGATTTCGCCATAGCCGAGCGCGCAGGGAATGAGGGCGGCCAGCAGCTCGAGCAGATCACCGCGCTGGCCCGCATC
>JAZBOA010000636.1:0-2736 GCA_036350935.1 Anderseniella sp.
CCGCAGATAGCTTAAGGAGCTGTAGCCGGTGCCGAAATCGTCGATGGCGAGGCGGATGCCTGCGGTGGAAAGCCGTCCGAGCTTGATCGCATTGGCTTCGAAGTCTCGCATCAGCAGGCTCTCTGTGATCTCCAGCTCCATCAGGTTGCCGTCCAGGGAATACACCTGCACCGCGCGCATGACGCTGTCGACGAAGTCGGCGCTTTCGAGCTGGCGCGCTGAAATATTGACCGACAGGCGCACCGGCGGCAGGCCGGCCTTGCGCCATTCGGCCATCTGCGCACCCGCCTGGCGCAGCACCCAGTCGCCGATGGGAACGATGACGCCGGACTCCTCGGCCACCGGGATGAAGTCGGTGGGGGTCAGCAAGCCGCGCTGCGGATGCCACCAGCGGAGCAGGGCTTCAAACCCGCGCACTTCGCCCGTCTGGGCATCGACCTGCGGCTGATAGAACAAAACGAATTCGTTGCGCGCCAGGGCGCGGCGCAGGTCGACCTCGATCTGCATACGCTCGGAATAAGGCGCCTGCATACCGGATTCCCAGAACTGCAGGCGGCTGCGGCCCTGCGACTTGGCCCGGTACATGGCGATTTCGGCCTGCCGGATCAGGCTGTCGACCTGCTCGCCATCTTCCGGCGCAACGCAGGCGCCGATGCTGACCGAGACGTAGATTTCATGGCCCTTGACGTACACCGGCTTGGACAGCACCTGAATGATCTTGCGGCAGATGTGCTCGACATCGCTGCGCGAGACCAGCGTGGGCAGCAGCACGGCGAACTCGTCGCCACCCAGGCGCGCCAGGGTGTCGCCTTCGCGCAGGCACTGGCGCAGGCGTGTTCCGACGGCGAGCAGCATTTCGTCGCCGATGGTGTGGCCCAGCGAGTCGTTGATCACCTTGAAGTGGTCCAGATCAAGGCTCAGCACCGCCAGCGGATTCTGGGTACGTTTGGCCTGTGCCACCATGAGACCGAGGTGGTCGCGGAACAGGGCGCGGTTCGGCAGTCCGGTCAGCAGGTCATGATAGGTCTGGTAGTGCACCGTCTCCTCGGCCTGCTTGCGCTCCGTGACGTCCTTGGCAACGCCGTAGCTGCCGATGAAACGCTGCTCGAACGGGCCCGCCTCCTCGTCATACATGCCGGTGGCGGTCAGCTCGACCGACTTGCAGCGGCCGTTCATCGGACGCGGGCGGCGCATCCCCGGGTTGCACTTGAGGCGAATCTCGATGTTTCGAGCGCTGCGGTCTCCGGCACGGCGTTCGTTGAAGATGTGCTCGGCGCGTGCGATGTCGTCCTCGTGGATCACCAGGCTGTAGTGCTGGCCGAGCAATTCATCGCGTCGATAGCCGATCAGGCTTTCGGCACGGTCGTTGACGAAGGTGAAGCGACCTTCGCAGTCCAGGGTGTAGATGAAATCGGGCGAGCTGTTGACCAGGAAACGGTGCCACTTTTCCGACTGCTGCAGGCGCTGCAGGATATGGTTGTTTTCTTTTTCCAGCCGCCGCCGCGTCAGGGTGTTGTCGATGCGGCGCAGCAGCTCCTCCGACTCATAGGGCTTGCGCACGAAATCCGAGGCGCCGCCGCGCAGCGCACGGATCGCCGCATCGATGGTGCTGTCGCCGGACACCACGATCACCGGCGTATCGGGGCAGCGCTCGGCAACGAAGCGCAGCACCTCATTGCCGTCCAGGTCGGGCATGCTGAGGTCGAGCAGGATGACGTCGAACAGTTGCTTGCCGATGGCGATCAGGGCTTCGCAGCCGCCGTTGGCGGTCAACACCTCGTAGTCACGGACGCTCAGCAGGCGGCTCAAGCCCTCCAGTATCAGCGGTTCGTCGTCCACCAGCAGCAGGCGGGGGCGCACCGGAAAACTGCTGACCGTCCGAATCAATGGCGAAGGTTCAATGGGATCGTCTGACACAGAATTTCTCCTTGGGCACGGGCTACATCGGCCCGTAGCGTGTTGTCATGAGCGGGGCCTGGCCTTGCTGCAGGGTGGGCAGGCGTATCAGGAAGTGGGTGCCTTGCGGCGTGCTGGCGCAACTGAGCTGGCCATTCATGCGCTCGACCAGGCTGCGGCTGATGGACAAACCGAGGCCGGCATGATCGCCGCCCTTTTCGCTGACCACCGGCTCGAACAGCCGTGTCGCCACTGCCGCAGGCAAGCCGGGGCCGGTGTCGGCCACTTCGATTTCGATCTGGCGCTGGCCGTCCACATCGACCAGCCGCGTGGTGAATTTGAGATGGCCACCGGCGTTCATGGCCTCGACCGCATTCTTGGCGAGATTGAACAGCACCTGTTTGAGCAGGTCTTTCTGCAGCGGCAGCGGCGGCACGTCGGGGTTGAGGTCGATCTGCACGTTGACCTTGTTCGGGGCGAACAGGGTACCGAGCGCCATCCGCACCAGTTCGGAGACCGCGCTGTTGACCGATACCAGTTCGAGTGCCGTGGCGGGCGGTGCGTGTTCCTCGGCTGCGGTGATGCCGCGCACGATGCGCCCCACCCGCTCGATTTCGTCGCTGATGATGCTGAGGTCACGCTGCACCGTCGAATCCGCGCCCAGGCGATCGGAAAGCAGGTTGACGTAATTGCGCATGATGGTGAGCGGGTTGGCCACTTCATGCACGGCTCGCCGCACCCGGTCACGCGGAATGGCATCGCTGGGCACAACGGGCTCCATCGCCACCGGAACTTCGGCCGGTGCGGGCACCGGCGCAGGCTGCAGGGCCTCGTTGCAGG
>JAZBOA010000637.1:0-2304 GCA_036350935.1 Anderseniella sp.
CTTCACCGGAACAGCCGGTTCATATTCAGGTGTCAGGGGTTGCGTCGCCTGCGTCTCAGCCTCGACCAGGGCCCTGTGCACCGAGTGGATCAGGCCGGGGATACCGTCGGCCTGCATGGCATTGTTCGACAGGTACGCCGATACGATGTCCGCCGTAAGTCCAATCCTGTCATTGTCCTGCTGCATTTCTCGCCCTCCCAGTAACAGATACATGAAAACAACTTGACAACAATAAACTACGCCCGGCCGGAAAAGAAGCACCCCGGCATTATCATCAACATGGCAATTCATCAGCACTGGTGTTGGGCAGACCGGAAGTCCACGTTCTGGCAGCGCACCCTGAGACCTGGCGAGGCACTGCCGGGCCAACCAGGGGGCAGCGATCAGACCAATCCGGGGGGCGTTTCAGCAATCAGTAGGCTGAGCGTTCCCAGTCGATCGACCAGTCCTCGAACGGGACACCGAGTCCGGTAAACCGGTAGCGGAGCTCGTACACCACGGTCTCGTCGTCATCGGGTCGGGTGCTCCACAGCGGGTACTGCACGAGCGCGCGATCTGCTGGCTGGTCGAGGAGCTCGACCCCTGGCAGGCTCAGCAGGCAGGGGAGATGAAGCTTGTCCACCCAGACCGCGATGAGCTGCTGAAACGACCCGAACCCGTTTGACTTCAGATGGCGCATGACATGTCTCCTTGCTGCAACTGGAATGGTCCTGCAAAGGCTTGAGCCCTATTCGGGACCCAGGTGGGCCGCGGACGGCGCATCGCCCTGCCGACCGGAAAACCAGGTGATGACGCGGGCAGGTTTTCGCTGCCTGCCCGCGTGCATCGGCGCGGGGGCAGCAGCCGGAAGGATCCGGGTCAGCGGAAATGCAGGACAGGGGTCAGCATCAGGCGATCACCGCCGCAGTTTGGGCGCAGCCCGTCGTCGGGCTGGCAGAACAGCCATGGGCTGCCAAAGCATGGGTGGACGGGGAACCAGGGCTGGCAGGTAGCACCGCCACCACATCTCGAAGATCGGTATGCAGATACCCGGTTTCAAGACGGCGCGGGCACAATCATCGACGTGGGAACTGCAACCCGGCCTTCAGCTGGTTACCAGCCCCTTCAGGTAGTCCGCATAGCTGGACTTGGCATAACGCGTTTCGGCCAGTTCCAGCACCTGCTCGGCGCCGATATAGCGGGTTGGCCAGCGCCACTTCCTCGGGACAGGCGATCTTCAGTCCCTGGCGGTGCTCGATGGTGCGCACGAAGTTGGCCGCGTCCAGCAGGCTGTCGTGGGTGCCGGTATCAAACCAGGCATAGCCGCGGCCCATCTTCTCCACCTTGAGCTGGCCCTTGCCGAGATAGGAATTGTTGACGTCGGTGATCTCCAGTTCACCGCGCGCCGACGGCTTGATCGACCGGGCAATATCGACGATCTGCCGGTCATAAAAGTAAAGTCCCGTCACCGCCCAGCGCGAGCGGGGGCGGGCCGGCTTTTCCTCGATAGACAGCGCCCGGCCTTCGTCGTTGAACTCGACCACGCCATAGCGTTCGGGATCATTGACATAATAGGCAAACACCGTCGCCCCGGACTCAAGGCTCGCTGCATGACGCAGCTGCTCGGTCAACCCGTGACCGAAGAAGATATTGTCGCCAAGCACCAGGGCGCACCTGTCACCGGCAATGAACTGCTCGCCGATCAGGAACGCCTGTGCCAGGCCCTCGGGCCGCGGCTGCACCGCGTAGCTGATCGACACCCCCCACTGGTTGCCGTCACCGAGCAGCTTCTCGAAGCCAGCGATATCGTGCGGGGTCGAGATCAGCAGGATATCGCGGATGCCGGCCAGCATCAGCGTGGTGAGCGGCTAGTAGACAAGCGGCTTGTCGTAGACCGGCAGCGACTGCTTGCTCACCGCCAGTGTCACCGGGTAGAGACGTGTGCCTGCCCCGCCTGCCAGGATGATGCCCTTCATTTTGCCTCGTTCTCCGTGGATTGCCCGTGCACCCGGACCTGGTCGTGCAAGATGTTTGCCATGCAGGCTGAAAGCCCTTCCTCCCACGGCCTCAGCGTCAGGCCGAAGGTGGCGCGCACCTTGCTGCAGTCGAGGGCCGACCAGGCTGGACGCACTGCTGGCGTGGGATACTCGGCGGTGGAAATCGGGTTGACCGCCACCGGGGGGCGGCCAGTGGCAGCCGTGTACGCGAAGATGGCGCGGGCAAACCCGCACCAGGTTGTCTGGCCGGCATGGGTCAGGTGGTAGGTTCCCCACGCATCGTCATCCGGTTGATCGAGCAGCTGGGCAGCAATGCTCGCGATCCAGC
>JAZBOA010000638.1:0-3189 GCA_036350935.1 Anderseniella sp.
ATCTGGCGGAAGCGGTGAGATCGTCCCCACAGCCCACCCGAATCAAGTTTTTACTCAACGGGCTTCGCCCGCATCGCTGAAACCGGCTATCTGGCGGAAGCGGTGAGATTCGAACTCACGGATGGCTTGCACCATCGCCGGTTTTCAAGACCGGTGCCTTAAACCGCTCGGCCACGCTTCCAAGGCGCGCATTGTAACGGCTCCGCCCGGGTTTGTGAGGGGCGGGCCGGTGCCACGCTGACAGGCGGCCCGGTGTGACGTGGCTTCAACAGGGAGTGTCGGTTTTTCATGGTCCAGGCGGGTCAGGTTGGTGAGGGGGCGCCGTGCAAGCCAACAAAACCAATGATTTGTGAGGGGAGGCCTCCAGCGTGAAGCTGGCATAAATGGTGCTGGTCAGCATGAAGCCCAAGCCCGCTGAAACCGCCATGACCGATTTGTTTGAAATGCTGAATACGATCACTCGCCGCCGCAAGGCTGGTGCAGGCTCGCCGTTCGTTTCAGTGAAATCCACCGAGAAATGGCTGAAGAACCTGCCGTCCGAATCGGATTACGATACCCATCACACGCTGGTCCAGGGTCTGGAACGCTTCAATGCCGAAAATGAAGCGGCTACGGCCAGCCGCATGAAATCGCTGATGAAGCTGGAGGCAGCGGGCCTGCCGATGCAATTGCGCGTCGTCGAGCAGTATGTCCGCAACCAGGAGGCTTTCCGGTTGGCGCGCCAGGCCTTGTGGCGCGAATCGTGGATGTTCTGGTCGCTGCTGGCCGAGGCCTGGCTCGGCATGCTGAAGCAGGCCTACCGCGGACCCGCCAGTGCGGAACTCAAACCCTTCGTTGCCGAGATTGCCACGCGCGCGCTGCGTTACTCAGGCCTGGCGATGCGCTGGGATTGCCATCAGGCGCGCAATCCAGCCGAGGCTGCCTGGCGGCGTGTCCACAAGATTTACCGGCTGGTCGAGCGTGACGGCTATGCCATGCAGGCAGTGCTGATCAATGCGCGCCCCACCCATTGCGCGCGTGAATATGCGCTGATCGTGCTGATGGGGCTGGTGCATCCGCTGGGCTATCGCGCACAGGAAATCGAGGCCATCGCGCAGATTCTCGATGGCTATGAGCCGCTGCCCTTGCCCACCCAGGTGCCGCGGCCGCGCGAACACACCCATATGGTCGATCTGTCCCTGTCTGAAGGCGCCAGCGTGCTGAACGGCGAGTGCGTTCAGGGCCGGCGCCTGCGTTACTTTGCCTTGCGCCCCATGATCGATTATCTGAAGTCAATGGACCAAACGCCGGAGGCAGAGCTGGACAAAGGTTTCCCACGCCAGATAGCCAGCCTGATCGAGCGGGGCGGCATTGGCCGCAATCGTCAGCGGACCCATCGCTTTGGCCACGTCTGGGTTGCGGGGGGCATGGACAATATCCTGAAAGCCCTGGCCGATCCCGATACGGCCAGGATCCGCGCAGCCATGGACTCCTGGGCCTTGCGTGACGAGAGCATGGAAGGGATGGGGTTTGCCTTGTCGGAGGGGCAGGCGCAAGCCTTGCCGCATGGCCGCCTGGTGGTGGTCAGTTGGGATCCGTCGGAAAACGTCTGGCAATTGCAGGCGATACGCTGGACGCGTGAGGAAGATGGCCAGCATCTGGTCGGGACGCAGACCCTGTCCCGCCATCCCAAACGGGTTGAAATCCAATTCGAGAAGGCAGAATCGGGCGCAAGGCAGGAGAAGACCTGGGCTGTGTTCCTGCCGATGAGTCACCTGGGGCAGAGTGTGAGCAATCTGCTGATTCCGCAGGTGCATTACCGGCTGGGCGCGCCGCTGACCCTGCTGGACGGCGATGTGATCTATCGCCTGCGGCTGGGCGAAGTGCAGGAAAGCCATGAAGGCTGGCTGCGGGTGGGGATGGATGTGGTAGGGCGGGAGCAGTTCGCTGCCGCCGCCTGACTTTTCCGCTCAGCGCGTGCGGATATCGCCGAAGTGAAAGTCGAATAAGCCGGTACGGCGATCGCTGAAATACTGTTCCAGCGTGGCGCGCACGGTGCGGAAGGCGATTTCGTCCCAGGGAATTTCGGCTTCGGTGAACAGCTTCGTTTCCAGAGATTCGATGCCGGGCTGGAAATCCAGATCGAGCAGCCGGGCGCGGAACATGAAGTACACCTGATTGATATGCGGCAGGTTGAACAGGGTATACAGGCCGCCGACTTCGATTCGGGCGCCGGCCTCTTCCCAGGTTTCGCGTGCCGCGCCCTCGAGCGTGGTTTCACCGTTTTCCATGAAGCCGGCGGGCAGCGTCCACAAGCCGTATTTGGGCTCGATGGCGCGGCGGCACAGCAGCACCTTGTCTTCCCATTCGGGGATGCAGCCCACCACCATCTTGGGATTCTGGTAATGGATGGTGCCGCAGTCGGGACAGACATGGCGCGGCAGATGGTCGCCGGTGGGCACACGCAGCACCACCGCGCTGCCACATTCACTGCAAAATTTCATGCTGCTTCCAATCGCTCTGATTCGTCCCACGTTAACAAAATCCCCCCACCTCGATCAAGGGCGAAACTGGAATGCGCGAGCGCGAGCGATTATCATTCGAGGCCCTACTGCTGTTTTGATTTGCCATGCGTCCCTCCCACATCGAAACCATCCTCGACCGCGAATTTGAAAGCGCCGCCGACGGCCACCACACGCCGGTGATGCTGTGGGGCCCGCCGGGCGTCGGCAAGTCGCAGATCGTCGCCAAGATTGCCCTGCAGCACAGCGTGCCGCTGATCGACATCCGCCTCTCCCAGATGGAACCGACCGACCTGCGCGGCATCCCCTTCCGCAACGGCCAGTTGGTGGAATGGTCGATTCCCGCTGTCTTGCCCGACGCCGAGCGCCATGGCCCGTCCGGCATCCTGTTCCTCGACGAAATCACCTCGGCGCCGCCGACCGTGTCGGCTGCGGCCTACCAGCTGATTCTCGACCGCCGCCTGGGTGAATACAAAGTGCCGGACGGCTGGGTGATTTTCGCAGCCGGCAACCGCCAGGGTGATCGCGGCGTCACCTACGCCATGCCGGCGCCGCTGGCCAACCGCTTTACCCATTACGAAGTCGAGGTGAACCTGGACGACTGGGTAGACTGGGCGCACAGCGAGGACATCGACCCGCGCGTGATCGCCTTTCTGCGCTTCCGCCCCGATCTCCTGTTCAGCTTCGA
>JAZBOA010000639.1:0-15316 GCA_036350935.1 Anderseniella sp.
CACTGCTCTCTGCGTTGCGCGAGCTCGGTATCAGCCGCATCCACTCACACGGCCTGGTGGATTTTTCGCCCGACGCAGCCGACCGCATCAGCGTGCTAGCCCGTAGCCTCGGCGTTCCGCTTTGGGTCGACGTCCATGATTACAAGATCATCTGTCCGCGCATCAATCTCATCGACTGCAGCGGGCGCTACTGCGGCGAGCCGGCTGAAGAAGCACGCTGCGACGCATGCCTCGCGACCCAGGGCAACGAATTCGGCGTACGCAGCATCCGTGAGTGGCGTTTGATGCATCATCGCGTCCTGCGCGAGGCCGAAAGGATCATGGTGCCGGACCAGGACGTGGCCGACCGGCTTGCCCGCTACTACCCGGATCTCGACTATACGGTGTCGCCGCACGAGGATATCGATCCCGGGGCAATAGTGATACGCCGGCCCGAGCTTGCGGACGGCGAGCGCATGAGAATCGTCGTCATCGGCGCCATCGGTAGAATGAAAGGCTATGAAATACTGCTGGAGTGCGCGCGCGATGCGAAGAAAAGGCGTCTCCCTCTGGAGTTTGTTCTGCTCGGCTACAGCATGGACGATGCGTCCCTCATCCAGGCCGGCGTCACCGTGACGGGGCGCTATCTGGAGCAGGAGGCGCTGGCCAGGCTTCACGCACTGAAGCCTCACGCGGTTTGGCTGCCTTCGATCTGGCCGGAGACCTACAGCTACACCCTGTCGTTTGCGTCGCGGGGAGGCTACCCTGTTTTTGCCTTCGATCTTGGGGCAATTGCCCATAGGCTGCGAAGCCTGGGTCAAGGGCAAAGGCTGATGCCGCGATGCGATTCAGAGCAGCCGATGAAGGTTAATCAAACTTTTTTGGAATACGGAGCACCCGCCGCGAACCGCGGGGCGATACCCACGCGTCGCGGCGAGAGGACTGCTTGAGATGTCTCGTGCGGGATTTGCCGCGATCAATACGGGCTGCCGCAAAATTGCAATTGCCTGTAGACCCCGTCGTTCGCGCATCAATGGTTGGCGACACCGAAACCTGGTGGAGATGAGATAGTGTTGGACGCGGTTTTACACATCGGGGCCGGAAAATGCGGCAGTAGTGCACTGCAGACTACGTTCAGTCAGCACCCCGTGCTTGGCTCTTCCAACGACGTTCGTACCCGCTATGTCGCGCTGCGGCACGAAGCCCCTTCGTTGCACGGCAGAGACTTGAAATCCGGCGCAGCGAATACCCCGTGGGGTTACGTTTCTTCCGTCAGCGCGGGACTGCTGTCAGGACTGCCTGATTCCGCATTGCAGGCCATCCGCAAGGAACTCATCGACATCAGCGGTGGCAGGGACAGGATCATGCTGTCGAACGAGGGATGGATCAACGAATACGAGATCTTCGAGGGATCGGGCCTTCTACCCGCGCTTGGATTGAATTGCACCGTTGTCGTGTATGTGCGACCCCCGGTCGAGTGGCTGAATTCGGCGTGGTGGCAGTGGGGGGCGTGGGCTGGCGTTTCTCTCGATCAATGGCTCAATGCGCATCTTGCCAAGGTGCGCTGGCATGACCTGATCGTTCCGTGGAAAAGCCTGCCTGGAGTCGAGAGGGTGATCGTCCGCCTGCTGCCTTCAGATGTCATTGCCGACTTCTGCAACGTGATCGGGATTCCGCCGATTCCGGGCAAGCGAAGCAATTCCGGCCTCCCCGGGACCATACTTCGTCTGTATCAGCGACATCGGGAATTGAGGAAATCGTCGCATGATTCCGCCAACGATTTCGTGCTTTCCAGGCATTTCGGGCACATCGCGAATGACCCGACACCATGGGTGATAGGTCCCTACAAGATCAAAAAAATTGTGGAATCGACGCGCAAGAGCAATACCGACCTGATGAATTTGCTCGATGCCGATTCGCGGGCGTCAATGGAAAACGACCCGCGCTGGTGGGACGCGGCGGCGTTCGCAGACAAGAAGAAATCCGCTCTGTCTGTCGAGAATCTTCCGCTTGCCCGGCTTGAGGAAATCGCCGTTGCGGCACTGTCATCGATCCGCGAACTGGAAGGCGAAAACCGCAGCCTGCGGAGGCGGTTGAATGAACTGTCGGAAAAGTCCAAGCAGGAAAATTCAGGGCCGGATTCCCGCGAAAGCGGGGGGTCGCAGTGAGGTGGTGAGTTGAGCAAGCGCGTACTCCTGCACATCGGCACGGGAAAAACGGGAACGGGATCCATTCAGAATTACCTGTTTCACAACCGTCACGCGCTTCTCCTGCGGCATCGTTTGCTGTATCCCTCCACTGGACTGGAAGAGGTCGAGCACTTCGGCGAGAAGTTGTTTGCACACTACCCGGTCGTGTCATGGGTCGTCAGGCGAGACCGCGTGCAGATTGTCCGGTTGCGTGAGGAGATCGAGAAGGCCGATGCCGAGCAAGCCGTGGTCTCGTGTGAGAATTTCTACCATGGCCTGGACTCGGACGACATTGATTTCCTCGCTGATTGTCTCGATGGCCTCGATATCCACATTGTCTGCTATGTACGTCGACAGGACTTGTACATGGAGTCTGCCTGGAAGCAGCAGGTCAAGGTCGGTGAATTGCGCACAGCGTTCCCGGTTTTCTTGAAGAGACATACCCGCCCCGAATACCTGGCGGAAGTCCATGCAAACTATTTCCGGATGCTGAAGCCATGGGCCGAGGCCTTCGGGCGGGAAAATATCCAGGTGCGCGTATTCGACCGAACTCAGTGGCGCAACGGGGATCTGATCGACGATTTTCTGGGGTTATGCGATGTGCTGGATGGCGCAGCGGCGTGCTCACTGCCGAAGCCGGAAATGACCAACGTCGCGATGCCTAGCGAGCTCGTGCGTCTCATATGCAAAATCAACGCGATGGGGCTGGTCCCGCGGGACGAACAACAGGCCTTGGTGGGCTATCTTCGCAGTCTGCGCGAGTACAACGACCCGCCCCTGCTAACGCTTGCGGACCGCCATTCAATCATTCACAACTACGCGGCAAGCAATGAGGCGATGTTCCGTGAGTTTGCCGGGAAGCGCACGCCCCCCTGTTTCACCGAGGCCGCCCTGCCCGCGGGTAAGGATGGCGAAAAGCTACCTGGCGGCACCCTGGAGGATATCGCGGTGAAGTCACTGGTAGGCGCCTGGAAACTGGCGCCTCATGGCGCCCATCGGGAGGGCTGGCCAACAAGCAATGCGCGTCAGCGCAACAGACGCTGGGAACTATTTGCGTGGCCACGACTTCTCCGCCGCCGGGCGGGACGTGACGTTCAGGGAGCGGCGATTAAACCCGCGAAGCCCTGGCCACCCGTCGTTCCCCTGCCGCTCGGCTTCGAGCCGAACATGAAGCCCAGGGATGTGGCCGCGCTGATAAGGCAACATCAGGCCGACTCGAAGCCTATGTCCATCATTCGACTCGGAGTCGGGGAAAGTGCCGTCATTGGCTACCCCGATTTCACACCGGCGGCGGAATTCGAGCATTTCCTGCGGGTCTTCTTCGGCGAGAACGCCCTGAACGAAAATCAGAAGCTGGAGTTCGTGTCCATGGTTCGTTCTGCGGTTCGCGCTGCGGATGTCATAGGCGTGAATGGCGGCGACACGGTAACGAAATTTACGGTAATTCGGCACTTCCTGAAGCATTATGAACTGGCCGGACCGGACACGCTTCTTACCTTGCCGAGCCTGCATCGCAACTTTCAGGAACTGGGACTGTATGAGGTGCTGCTCAGAAATCAGCAGGAAATAGGCCTGATCACTTGCCGGGATGTTGAAGGAGTTCTGAAGAAGGCGTTCAATATCGAAAAGATCACGACGTACAAGGTGCCGCAAGAAGTCGCGCACGCGAAAAGCAGGAAAGACGTAGCGCGCCACTTTCCCGATCGCTTCGAGGAAATTCGGAGGACGCTGGTGGTGCCCAAGCCCGGTACGCTGTTCCTGATCGGCGCGGGCCCTCTGGGAAAAGTTTATTGCCAGTGGGTCAGGGAACGCGGTGGTATTGGACTGGATGTAGGGTCCATGTTCGATGCATGGGCGGGGCTGGCGACACGTCGCTACATGAGAACTGAAGCTGGCGACATCGATGATAAATACCGCTTGGCGTCTTGCGTGCCTTGATGATTGCCCGCTATCCGGTCTCCGCGGTGGTCGCTGCTGACTCGAGATCACCGCTCCCTCCGGCGGGCCACGCGGTCGGGTCTTGTGGTGTCCCATCGTCCAGGTCTCGCGGCCCGGTCACCGGGCAGAACGATTTTTCCTAGAATTTTCCATGGCGCATACCGCAGAAGTCGTTGGCTACATCGAGCACTTTGAACCCACTGCCGTGGAAGGCTGGGCCTTGCGCCTGGATGGCAAGCAGACGCGTCTAACCTTGCGGGCGGGTGGCAACCGCTATTCCCTACGATCCAGGTGGCTTTGATGAAAAAAGGTTTAATCGGCAATCCTTTCGGCCTGCTATGGGCCAAAAGCCGGTCCGCGTCTGGAAACAAGGATTCAATGGGGGCGGATATGTTCCCTGCGGATGTGACTCTAGAACCCGAAATCGCTGGCAATGCTGACGTGACCGGCTACGTTGAACAGTTTGAGACAGTTTCCGCTCGTGGGTGGGCGATTCGGTCCGATGGCAATCGCATACATCTTGGCTTGAGGATAAATGGCCAGACACATCCACTCGACGCGGTTTGGGTCGAGAGGGCAGATGTCGCTCAGCAGCATGGGGCTCAGCACCATATTTCGGGCTACCAATGCATCTTTTCATGGGAACTGACTAATTCCGTCAAGACTGCCCTGCGTAATGGCGATTCGATAGAAGTGATCGCGGACGGTGTTGCGTTGCCTGTTATCGCCCCGATGCCATCGCCTGCGACATTGCTTCTGCCCGAAACGCTTGCGATGAATCTCAGGACGCCCGAAGTCAGTACCAGCTTAGATTCCTGGGGGCACTTCACATTGCAGGGGTGGGCCGTCGTGGGTGGGAATGCGCCGCATACCTATTCATTGTGCTGCAACGGCAAGCCCATCGAATGTACCGTCCGCACCAATAGACGTCGGGACGTGGCCCATGCCCTTGGAATCCAATCCCTGGATACTGGTTTTGAAATCGAGCTGCCTGGATATCTCTGGGAATCCGTACCGGAAAATGAAGATGCGCGCATTGATATAAACGCAGACGGTGCCCTCCTTACTCTGGAGCCCATTGTGCTTGGCCGTGCAAAGGCCGCCGGTTGGGTGAGAGATATAAGCCGCATGGGTGAAGGACAGGAGAAACAATATCGGACACTCCTGGCATTGGAGCACGTGCACTACGCCAGACTGGGTGATCACCTGGATGACGAGACATGGGCCTTCGTCCGGGAAGCCGCCTCCCGAATGCATCTGGGCGATTACGTGCCGGTCGGTAGTCGAATAGAGCATGTCGTCGCGGAAGCTCCAGCGGAGAGCACCACCCAGCTCTTGTTGTGGCAGGCTCTGCGCGCTCTCAATGCACGGTTGTCCAGCACGCTTGAGCCGGTTTTTCCCCAGGTCAAAGCGGTGCTGCGTGAGATGCGCCTGGTGGGTGAGGTACGCGAGAACTACCTGTTTTCGGTGGTGCCGCTGCTTTGTCGAACGGGTGAGTTTTCTGCCTTGCGCGAACTTCTGGATTTTTCGCGGTTGACTGACTTTGAGGGCAGCTACGATTTGTGGCAGATGTCGCTGGCCCCCCCGGCATTGGTCGCCGACAGGAAAGTCGAGCAGGCGACAGCCCTGTTTTGGCGCATCGCCAATCACCTGGACCGCGGCTGGCTGAACACAGAGTGCGTGCGCTTCACGCTGGAAGAGACATTGCGGCTTGAATCCGAGGGCGTGATCGAGCCGATTTCCGCGGAAAAACTCCGCTACAGCTTCATCGGCCTGCTTGATAGCTTCAACGGCGAATGGTTTTCCCGCCTCCATGATCAGGAATTGATCGATGCAATGTTGAGCCTGCTCGCCGGTACCGGTAACTACAAAGACCATCAGCGCAAGGATGTCGTCGATGCAGCAATTCGTGTCTATGGACTCAATCCTACCTTCTGGTCCCGTCTTGCCTTGCGCCTAATTGATCATTCAGCCGAGCTTGAGCGCGCGTTTCGCGCGTGGGAATCACTTTCAGACGCTCTGACTGATCGAGCCCGGCCCCTTTCAGAACGCCTGCCCGCTATTCTTTTGGCGCTTGAATATTTTCAGGGGCAAGGCAATCCGGAAGCCGTCGTCCTCCTGCGAGAAGTTGTCGCCAATGCACTGCCGGATTTGAATCAAACGCTTACCCCCACCGGACGCAGGCTCATCGAGCGCTTGCTCGAAGCACGCCCGGAGGAAGCATTGCGCATCGCTGCTGCACCACTGGCGACCGAGAATCAGTTGCCGAATCACTTTGTGGAAACCGGTCGTGACTTGCGTGATACATTGCGACGGCATACGCACCACGCTTGCAGCGCCGTGTTTCGCCTTCAGGAAGAGGCGGCAGGGCTCCTCAATGAAGCAAGGAGGCTCGCTGCAGAAAATCATGTTCGTCAACTGGCGGCTACATTGAACCGGCTGGAAGTGAAGGCGGCGTTGCTGGGCAATTGGCGCGGCTTGTTTCTCGGGGCCGCGCTGTTGGCACAGGCATACGGGATTGCGCGTAACGCCGGGATCTCCGTGCAGAACCAACTCCTTATGCGGTTGGCAGAACTAACCCGCAAGGCGATCGCCGAAACGGCGCCAAACGGCTATCTGCCTGTCCCGGTGCAAACCGCGTTGGCGCAGTTGGGTGCTTTGCCGGAGGATTTTCTGTTGAAAGGCTATCTGCAGGAAATGCGGGCTCTCGTCCAGCAGAAGTTTGGCGACGAATGCGATGAGCTCTTCGAGCGCTCTGCTGGCGCACGTGCATTGAGGATTGCAGACCAGGCTTGGCCAGCGGACGTGCTGGTTGTGATTTATTCCTGCCACAAATATCTGGATACGCGCGTTGCAGCCATACGCGCGACATGGGTGCAAGAACTCAAGGCACGCGGCATTGCCTACGTGATTCTTGTCGGGGACGGGGATGACACGCTGACGGACGATGTCCTGGCGCTGGAGGTGTCAGACCGCTACGAAGACCTCCCGAAGAAGACGCTGAAGCTTCTTGACTGGGTCTACCACCAAACTGATGCCCAGTTCGTGCTGAAGATCGACGATGACTGCTACCTCGATGTAGGGCGGTACTTCGACAGCCTGAGTTACCTCAAGCATCCCTATTACGGACGGATCCTGCGCCGCAAGGAGGGCGACATGGATCGTCTTTGGCACCAGCCCAAGTCCCATGGTCTCCATAGCCGGAAAGCGATCGACAAGTCGCCGGAGCCTTCCATCTATGCGGATGGTGGAGGCGCCTACTGCCTGTCGCGTCTGGCGATACGCAAGTTGCTGGAAATGCAAAGGACCGATGCCGGCAAGCGCCTGGTGGCCTGTTCGTTCATGGAAGACAAGCTGGTGGGTGATCTTCTGGCGATGGCGGGAATCCTGCCGTCCGACGAGGATTACGAGTCTTACCAGCGGCGTCGCACCTTTGGCGATGCCATGCCGGTCGGCATGTGGGAAAACACTTTCTACCCCTGCGCCGTCACGCCGACCAAGGTCGTGCATCTGGATACCGAGCGGGAGCTTGCCTGGGTGCGCGAGAATGCGAGTGGCACGGCTTTATGGCCGAAGAAGCTCTGGCCCACTTGCTGGAAACCTGCGATCGTCACCAACAGCAATCAGCTCGAGCTGCTGACAGACGCCGGCCAATCCACGCTCTTGCTGGAGCATGATCTGGTCGTTGTGGCGGTGGTGCGCAACGAGATGACCATGCTTCCGCATTTCCTCGAACATTACCGGACGCTGGGTGTCGAATGCTTCATTTTTGTCGATAATTGCTCGGATGACGGCAGCCGGGAATATCTGCATGGCCAGCCAGACGTGGTGCTTTACTCCGCCGATACCGAATACAAGCGATCCCATTATGGGGTTGCCTGGCAGCAAGCCGTGATGGGCAACCTTTGCCTGAACAAGTGGGTGCTGCTCGCCGATGCCGATGAACTGCTTGTCTATGAAGGCTGCGAAAGAAGGTCGCTTGCCGACCTCGTTGCCGAAGTGGATGCCGAAGGTGCGAATGCGGTTCGGGTTGACATGGTCGATATGTATCCCTCGGGAGACCTGAGGGAAGCGGACTTTACCCGGCAATCGCCGTTCGAGGCGGCGCCCTGGTTCGACAAGACTCCGTGTACGCCATGGAGGTTAGGCAGTGGCTGGTTCAGCAACGGTACTGGCTTTGTCAGCCATCTGCGCCATCGGCTGTTGCCCAACGCCGTGCCTCACGATTTCGTCTCGCAGAAGTTCGCCTTGTTTCGCTACCGGCCATGGGTGCGCGTTTCGCAAGGCTTGCATTACGCGGCCAACTTAGCCGTCTCGAGTCGGCCTTGCTGGTTTGCTCATTTCAAGTATCACGCGGGTTTCAGGGACAAGGTGCTGACGGAAATCCACCGTCGGCAGCACTTTGACAACGCTGCGGAGTATCGTCGTTACGCCGCCATGTTGACCGAAGGCAGGGGCGGGTTCGGCAAGGAAGGCATTTCAAAACGCTATGAAAGCAGCGCCAGCTTCGCCGCAAGCGATTCAAACCAGGCAGCAACTTGAATCATGTCGACCACAACCAATACCGTTCACCCCTTCATCATCTGGACCCTGCAGCGAACTGGCGGGACCAATCTCACCCTGCGGCTCACCGAGCGATCGGGTTTGCCAGGAACCGAGCACGAGCCTTTCAACCTGGGGCGCGTCTTTGGACACGTCACCGAGCAGTGGGCAAGGGACAAAAATCCTGATCAACTGCGACGGGCGATGGAGGAGATATGCCAGCGGGGCGTCATCATCAAGCACTGCGTGGAAACGGTCCCGTGGGAAATTACCGAGGCACTCGCGCGGGCCTCTGCCAGCGCCGGCTACCGACACCTCTTCCTTTATCGGAAGAATGCACTTGATCGCCTCTTGTCCCTCCATTTCGCCCAGAAAACCGGGGTATGGGGACCGAACATGCAGCAATTCGCCGGGCTGACCGGCGCGCGCGAGTCCAATCCGCATGCAAGCCCCGACGCAACTGGAATGGAGGTTCTGGCGGAAGCGGTGCCGGTTCAGAAAATGGTGAAGCACGAGAAGTCCTGTGTGCAGACCCTGACACGCACCTGGCATGCGCTGAATGCGCTGGGGGCGAAGCCTCGGGCCATCGCCTATGAGGATATCTACCGCACAGCGGACCCGGAGCAGCCTGTTCACATCCTGTTGCCCTTACTTCGATACCTCGGAATGTCTGGAAGCGATGCCGAAGATCGTGCCTGGGTAGGAGACGTGGTGGGCAAGGGCGATCAAGGCACGCGAGACAAGTACCGTGACTTGCCCGGGGTGGGGGAGCTTGCGAAACGCATCCAGGAAGTCGTACCGTTTGCGCCCTATGGTGAGGCCATTGCCATGGAGTCGAGGGTCATCGCAGGAAATCATCCATGGATCGAGCGTTGCTTCATCGATGTCTTGCCCGCCAAAATTTACCCGGGCTTGCCTTTCGAACTGGGGGGCGTGGTTGTGATCAGTCAGGCAGCACCTGCAGGCTTGACGCTGCAAGTGGAGGGTCCAGAGAGGACAGTCCCGGCGCAGTGGGGGTTGCCGAGCCAGCGCATGGCCAAGGAACATCCGCAAGGCTCGAATTCTGCAAATTCCCGCTTTTTAGTAAAGGAACTGTCTTTCCAGGTGGGTGAGGAACAACTCGCGCTCACCCTGTCCGGCCCGAATGCCGAGAGGGTCGTTGTGGCGGAGGTTTTGCAGCCGGAGATCCCGGACTACACGCGGATATACGTCGAGCCAAAGGATCGCCTCATATTCGATGTGGGAGGGAATGATGGTGCGGACACCTGGTATTACCTGCGGAAGGGATTTCGGGTTGTCGTGGTGGAAGCCATTCCGGAACTTGCAGATAGCCTGCGTCATGTCTTTCAAGCCCAGATCGCGGCAAAACGCCTGGTCGTTGAAGCGGTCGCCATTGCCGACGACGAAGGCGAGGTGACCTTTACCGTCAACGAGGAACGCACTGAATGGAGCTCTGCACATGGTGCGTCAAAGGCAAGTGCAGGCAAAAACCGCACGGTTACTGTGCCGGCAACAACGTTGGCGTCATTGGTGGCGCGCCACGGCCCACCCTATTACATCAAAGTCGATATCGAGGGGGGGGAACTGGCGGCCATCAATTCCCTGGGCAGGATCCCCTCCAGCGATCTGCCGGAACTGCTCTCGTTCGAAATCAACCCGCGTTTTGGCGATGTTCTGGAACGTCTGTATGGACTGGGTTTTCGCCGCTTTCAGCTTGTGCGCCAGGGAGCGGATTTCTTGCCCTTCCCGCCTCACCCAAGCCGGGAAGGGCTGGATTACCCTTGCACATTCACCAGCAACATGTCGGGGCCGTTCGGGGAGGATCTGCCGTCGACCAGATGGGTGGGCCTGGTCGAAATCATCCAGAGTATTCTGAAAGCTCAGGGTGAAATGCAGGCGAGCAAGTCCCGTGGCGAGAATCCGGGTTGGTACGATGTCCATGCCGCACGTTTGATCGGCGCTCAAGCATAAAGGTCATATTCGTGGATAGACAGGACTGGGAAAAACACATTCATGAAGAGGTCGCATTCTGGGACGAATGGCTCGGGACGCAGGGCGGTAGCTGGCCCGAGGATTTCCAGAGCCGCGTCGACCCGAAGCAGCGATTGCCTGTTCTGATCGAGAATACGCTGCTCAACAAGGGTGTGGCGCCCGGGTCGTCGATCAGGATTCTCGATCTCGGTTCAGGGCCCTTGACCAGTGTCGGTGTTGCGTCCGATCACTACGACGTCAGTGTCACACCGGTCGATCCACTGGCCGACCACTATCGGTCGCTGTTGGAAAAATACCGGATCGCCGCACCGGTTTTGCCGCAGCTGGGCGAGGCTGAGAAACTCGACTGCCTGTTTCCCCCTCAGGCATTTGATGTGGTGTGGGCTCGCAATAGCCTCGACCACTCCTACGATCCCCTGATGTGCATATTTCAGGCAATACAGGGTATTGAGGACGGGCGGGACGATGATCATCGTCTTCCACCCCAATGAAGCGGATCAAGGCAATTACCTTGGCTTGCACAACTGGAACTTCGATATCCGCAACAACAGCTTTATTATCGAAAGCTGCGGGCGGTTGCTGAACGTCTCGAAGCTTTTCAGCAGGTTCAGCAAAGTCAAGATCCCCGCCCAGTTTTCCAGAGGCCAGAAATCGAACATGCATGTAAAAATTCAGAAAAATAATGATGTCAGCTTGTTTGATCTCGTCAGCAGTGCGCGGAGAACAGAGGGTCTTCCGGCAGAGGTTTCCAAGCCGTGACTGCATGATCGTTTTGCTTCACGAATGTTCGTTTCTCCAGCCTAAAAAATGAATTTTCAAAGCCTGCTCATCGTGACCTATGGGAGGACGGGCTCAACGCTCCTGCAGGGCTTGTTGAATTCCGTCGAGGGCGTGGTGGTTCGGGGGGAGAACTTCAATTTCTGCTTGGGCTTGTACAAAGCCTATCTTTCGCTCGCAAGGGTGACGACGGAACAGGGCAAACTGGGCATGACACCGACCAGGCCTTTTTTTGGCAGCCATTTTTTCGATGAGCAGCAATTTTTCCTCGACGCACGCGCGCTCCTCAGGAACCAGCTTTGCCCTGCATCCGAAGGGGCGGTACTCTGCTGGGGGTTCAAGGAAATCCGTTACACGAGCGAAAGCCTCATGCAAGAGGGCAGGGTTGAGCTGAAGGGCTATCTGGAGTTTCTGGCCAGATTGATGCCGAGTCCGGCCTTTGTGTTCCTGACGCGAGATCACCAGGCTGTAGCCAATAGCGCTTTCTGGCGCAAGAAGGACGGAACGAAAGCTGTTTCGCAGATGGAGGGTTTCGAGAATGAGGCGAAAGACTGGTCCTCGGGGAGAAATGACTGCTTCTGGATTGATTATGAACAAATCGTCGGGACGCCGAGCAAGCTGGCTGAGCTTTACGGTTTCTTGGGGTTCGAGTACGACCAAACAAGGATTGACGAGGTCTTGGGGGTTGAGCATAGCGTGGACAGCAAGCCAGGGAACTTGCTGCGGAGTCGAAACTGGTCTGATGAGGCCTTCAATGCCGACGTGATCGCGGCCTGTGTTGTCGAGTCGAACCTGCCGCTGCGGGTGAAGGATGGGATGTCCTATTGCCTCTCGGGCGTTGTGGTCCTCAAGGAAGCGGTTCGCGATGCGGCGGGTTTTCGCCTCGTGGCAACCGACAAGGCGGGCGATCACGTCATTCATTGGGGTATTCCATCCAGGAAATTCGCACTCAAGCACCATGGCAATCCGCACGCCGCCAATGCGCGCTTCAGGATTGATGACCTCAAGGTTTTCCTCGGGGAGGGGGCCGAGGTCTTTCTCGAGGCGCCGACCGGGCAACGTGAACTGATCTATCGGGCATCGTTCGAGGGGGCGCGATGAAGACTGCAATGTCAACCGCGCGGCCGGCATCGATGTCGACTGAGATTCCTGATTGACCCTTTTGCCGTGCCCGAAATCATGACGCAACGGATGGCCGCCTCGTCGGAAATCGATACAAGTGGATCGCAGTCCGGAAGGAAGGTCGATTTCTTGTGCATCGGCGCTCAAAAAGCCGGGACGACCTGGTTGAACGAGCAACTGTTGAGGCACGCAAGCGTTTACCTGCCGCCCATCAAGGAAGTCCACTATTTCAACTATCTTTTTTTGCCGAAAGACCGTGGCTGGATACTCTCGCACTATGAAAGACCCGCGATCAAGCGGACCCTGGCAGCGCTGACTGACCGCGAGCACCCACGCGATTGGGGTGCGATCGTCTACTATGCGCACCTGGTGGAGGCCCTCAAAGCGGGCCACATCGATGACAGCTGGTATGGTGATGTCTATTCTCTTTGCAAGGGCTCCCACCGCGTCTGGGGTGACATCACGCCCGCTTATCTGGCCTTGCCCCCCGAGGGCATCCGTTATGTCCATCATTACAACAACAGTCTGCTTCTGCTCGTATTGCTGCGCGAGCCAGTTGATCGCGCGATCTCTGCTGCGAAAATGATTTTCAAGAGAGGCAAGGTGTCCGACCCGACCGACGAAATGTGGCGGACCGTAATAGCGGGGCATGGCATCCTGCAAAAGTCCAGATATGCACAGCAGATGCGCAATTGGCTGAGCGTTTTTCCTGAAAGACAGATCCTTGTACTTCCCTACGAGAAAATATCGACCGATGCGGGCGGAGTCATGGATGAGGTGTGTGACTTTCTTGCGATAGCGCGGCTAGTGCACGACGAGTCGTTGAACGAACGGGTTCACGCTGGCAAGGCATTCGAGGTTCCAGCCTGGGTCCGCGACTGGCTCGAAGAAAAGTTGTCCCTTGAAAGAAACCTGGTGATAGAAATGTTTCCGCAATTCAAGGAATGGTGGCCGTGACATGGATCTTTGCATCATCCTGACTGTCCGAATCGAGTTGCATTGGAGCAACTGGCGTGGCGCAAGCGTCAGGCCGGTTGCGCCATGAGGGTATTCGGGAAAGCGAGGCAAGCACAAATGGTCCATTCGTCAAATCAAGGCAGGTCGCTCTGGCTCATTGTTTTACTTCTGCTGCTGACGCTTGCATGCAGTGCCTGCGCAAGCGAGAAAAAAGGCGTCGGCATCGCCAACTTGACGATGCCCGAACGTATTGAGGCTCTCGATGTCTCCTGGTACTACACGTGGGGCGCCCTTCCTGTCGAGGGGGCGCCACCCGACAAGTTCGTGCCGATGCTTCGCAGCCGTGCCGGTTCCATTCTCGACGAACAGATGAAGCTGATTCGGAGCCGCGGCAAGGTACCCGTACTGTTGGTGTTCAATGAACCCAACGCTGACAGCGGCGATGACATGTCAGTCGAAGCGATCTTGGGCTTGTGGCCTCAAATATCCGAACTGGCTGACCAGTTGGTCAGCCCGGCGCCATCCGGGAGCCGCGCAACATGGTTTGCGGAATTCTATGGCGGGATGAAGGATCGTGGACTCGACGTCGACTACACCGCGATTCATCTCTATACCCCTCCCGATCCCGAGTTGTTCCTGAAAAAGGTGGACGCGATTTTCAGAAGTTTCGGCAAGCCGATCTGGATCACCGAGTTTGCGGTCAGGGATCCCCTGGCCAGGCGCAATCCAGGCGCGAAGAATCGCTATTCGGAAACCGAGGTCCTCAATTTCATGAAGGTGGTACTCCCGGAGCTTGAGCGTCGCCCTTACGTTGTGCGCTATGCATGGTTTGAGGGAGGAAACTACGATGCCACGAATGAGTATGTGCGGACGTCAAGGCTCTTCGAAACGGATGGAACGCTGACCCCCCTCGGTCGCTACTATGCGGAATTCGAATGGCCACCGAAGAACAATGCAGATTAATGGATCGCCACCTCGTCCGGAGCGGCGACACGGTGCTCCCATTGGCCCAGACGGCAGTCGCGATTGCGCATTGGTTTAAGACTCGTACGTTTGGACCGTTTTCGGTAGATCGCGGCGGCGACAAGTTGCCAGGTCAGGGCTGAGGCCCAACAGGAATTACATGCACATCATCGTTCACATCGGCCCCCCCAAGACGGGGACCTCCTCAATCCAGGCAGCGCTTCGGATAAATCGCGATTACCTGGCCAGCCAGGACATCTACGTCTACCAGGCGCAAAAAATGACCTCCAAAGCCCTGGCGCTCGCTTTCATGGGGGAGACGCGAAACAGCATGCCTGACATACGCCAGCATTTCCCTGCTGCCGCGGACGCTGTCGCCTGGAGCGAGGCATGCTGGGAGGAGTTCGAGGCCGAGGTTTCCGCGCGCAAGCCGGCGGTTTCGGTGATTTCCAGCGAAATGTTCGGCAACCTGCGTGATCCGTCGGCGTTCGTCGCGCGTCTGGGTCGAACCTTCGAGCGAATTACCGTGGTTGGTTACGTGCGTGACCCGGTCGAGCTGTATGTTTCCCAACTCGCCCAGCATATTCGATCCGGCGCGCGATTCCGCGACCTGAAATCGCCACTGGAATACAAGTACCCCAAGATCTGGCGTATAGACAACTATATTGAGTTGCTCGGTCTGGCAAACATCCGGGTAAGAAACTTTTCTCGCAGCAATCTGCGTGGCGGTGATGTCGTCGTGGATTTCTTCCAGACCGTTGCGTACCTGGCGAAACGAAAAATAGCACTTCCGACCATGCCGGAGCGGGTAAATGAGAGTCTGCCTGCTGCAGCAACCGTGTGGTTGATGACCCTGA
>JAZBOA010000640.1:0-4286 GCA_036350935.1 Anderseniella sp.
GACATGAAGAAGCCGGGATCGGTCTCTTCATGCACCAGCACGTCTGTCTCGACGGGCGTGCCGATCTCGTGCCGGTAAAGCTTCGACGGGCGGTGGTTCTCGTCGAGACGGACATAGAAAACATGGCGGCTGTCAGCGGACCACACCACCCCGCCGCCGGTGTCGGGTATGACGTCTGCCAGGTTTTCGCCTGTTTCCGCGTTGCGCAACACGACAGTGAAATACTCCGAGCCCTTGTCGTCGAAGCCGAATGCGTTGAGCTTGTGGTCGGGCGAGTGCGAGGCGCCGCCAAAGCGGAAATACTCTTTGCCGTCAGCTTCCTTGTTCCCGTCGACCAGTATTGTTTCAGTGCCGCCAGCGCGCGGCGTACGGATAAACAGCGGCTGCTGGCCGCCGGTGACGTATTTCACTCCATAGGAGTAGGGTCCGTCTGGTGAGGGCACCGAGGAGTCATCTTCCTTGATGCGCCCCTTCATCTCGGCGAACAGCATCTCCTGAAGCGCCTTCGTTGGCGCCATGGCGGCTTCCGTCCAGGCGTTCTCGGCTTCCAGGTGGGTGCGGATTTCCGGTGTCAGCACGGACGGGTCGCGCATCACCTGCTGCCAGTTGGCATCGCGAAGCCAGGCATAATCATCGATGAGGCCGATGCCGTGAACGGTGGTGGTGACAGGCCGTTTGGCGGCCCGCGGCGCAGATGAGGTCATGGGTGTCCTGAAGGGTTGCCGGGCGAAGGCGGCCGGTTGGTGGTTACTTGTCTTCGATGAATTTCAGCGCAACGCCATTCATGCAATAGCGCAGGCCCGTCGGCTGCGGCCCGTCCTTGAAGACGTGCCCCAGATGGCCGTCGCAGGCGGCGCAGCGCACCTCGGTGCGGCGCATGAAGAACGACCGGTCCTCGTGCTCCGCTACCGCTTCATCGGACATCGGCTCGTAGAAGCTTGGCCAGCCGGTGCCTGAGTCGAACTTGGCCCCGGATGTGAACAGCGGGTTGCCGCAGCCGGCGCACACATACTCGCCCTGCTTCTTGTTGTTGTTGAGCGGATGTGAATGCGCCCGCTCGGTGCCGTGCGACCGCAGCACGTAGTACTCTGCATCGGTCAGTTGCTCACGCCATTCTGCCTCGCTCTTGCGCCGGTCTTCAGCCATTTTTCACCTCATCGGGAGCATCGAAATACAACACGATCAATTGGGCAATCATTACCGGCTTATCAAGCCGGTCGGAGTTCACGGTCACGTCATGGATGGCGCGCACGAAGCCGTCCTCTCGCGCCGCCTGTGTTATCGACATGGTTGCCCGGACACGGTCGCCCGCCAGCACCGGCGCGATGAAGCGCACCTTGTTGATGCCGTAATTGATCATCTGCCCGACGCGTCTGATCTGCAACAGTTCGTACATGGCCGGGGCCAGCAACGACAGCGTGAGGTAGCCGTGGGCAATCGGCGGGTGGCCGAATTCGGCCTTGGTTCGGGCAGCGTCAAGGTGAATCCACTGCAGGTCATCGGTTGCATGAGCAAACGCGTTGATGCGCTCCTGGGTGACTTCGATCCAGCTTGACGGCCCTGCCGACTGGCCAGTCAGCGCGATAAGTCCTTCCGGTGCTTCAACGTCGAACAACATAACCTCCCGCAGCATGGCCATGGCCGGCACGCGCAATGATTCTTCGTGTCATTAAGGCCCTTTATACCATTCCTGCTGTTATCTGGCAGGCACTTAGGAGTTCAACCGGTCAAGCGGCGGTTTGTGTGAGCGAGAGTGCGGTGATCAGCGAGGCAGGCCAGATCGTGCCGGCAAACGGCATGGTGCTGGCCGCAAGACTCGCCGTTGATCTGGCTCGCATCCGGCAACCGGACAGCCTCGGTGCGCCGTGCAGTCTGGACAAGGGTGCGCACCGCTTGCGTCCCGCCAGTGCCTATGCCGTTGATGCACGGTTGCTGCCGGGCCTTGAGATTTGCCAGCCGGCGGAGGCCCCTTCCGCACCACCGGCGGCTGCCGCGCCCGCGCCGTTACCTGCTCCCGTTGCTGGCGCTGACGGCGCAGGAATTCAGGCGCCGGAGCATGCCGTTGTCGCGCCCGCCAATAATGGCAGCCTGTCATTCGCGGCCGCCAGCCGGGATCTTGTCGCCATCATGACATTGACTTCGGGCCAAGCCCAGCCGCAGGAGCGCCTGTTTGCCGGAGACGCACTGGTCAGCATCCTTCCCTACCTGCAGTCGTCGGAACTGGCCAACCTGACCCGCACCGTCGCGAGGCTGGACCTGGTATCCGAGCAGCTGCGCAGTTTCCTTGCCTGTCATCCGGACCCTGATATTTCCAGCCGGATGCTGAAAGATGCGCAAGTCCTGTCCGATGTGGATCTCCTGCGGCTCATTCCGAAGGCCAACGAGCAGCAACTAAGGCTCATAGCCCGGCGCCGCCTGCTGAGCATGGCGGTTTGCGATGCGCTGATTGCCACGGGAAACACTGTCGTTATCCTCGATCTGCTGCGCAACAGCGACAGCCAGCTCTCCCAGGCCGCCTTCAACGCGCTGTCCGGCATAGCCGGAACCCGCGAGGAACTGTTGTCGGCCCTTTGCAACCGGGTGGACCTGCCGCAAGCCGTCGGACTGAAGCTGTTCTGGCAGGCCAACCGGAATCTGCGCCGTTACCTGCTGAGCAGGTTCCTGACCGAGTCCAGCTCGCTGTCACGGGTAATCGAGGTAGGTATCGGCGCCGGCGCCATTCCCCCGCTGGGTGGCCAGGCCAAACCCGCCGATATCGAGCAACTGATCTCGCAGGTTGAGACAGGCAATCCGGAAGCAACCCAGACGCTGGCCCGTTGCTGCAGGATTGCGCCGGAGACGGCCGCAATGATCGTCGGCGACGAAGGCGGTGAACCGCTGGCCGTGGTTTTCAAGGCGATGGCCCAGTCCCGGCTCGTCACGGCCGAGGCGCTGAAGCGCTGGGTGCTGTCACCTTCCTGCGCCATCAATGATTCCAGCAGGATCATTGAACTGCACGCGCTCTTCGACAGCCTGTCGTTCAACAAGGCGCGGATGCTGCTGTCCTATTGGGACTGGGCCTCCCGAGAGGCCGGACCCTATACCGGATTTACTGTCTGAGTACGTTGCATCAGATAGCACTCAGTGCCACATAACTTCAATATTGACAGAAACTCGTTGCCGCTGCGTCAATAACGAAAGTGGATTATTGGTAATGTTCCATCTGAACACTAAAAATATTTGAATGCCTGACTTGATCGAGTCAAGTCAAAAGGCTATGAATGTCCTTCGAAAGGATGTCGCAATCGATATCCTTGGCTACAGAAAATTCCCTAATGTAAATGGACGAGCACTGAAATGGCTGAAACTGAAGAACACGATATCACTTTTGTCGAGCTTACCGCCGAAATAGTTTGTGCGTACGTGGGAAACAACGCGGTTCCTGCAGCCGACATTCCCACCCTCATCAAGCAGGTGCACAATGCACTTACCGAAGCCAGCGCAAGTGCCAGCACGCCTGAGGCGCCAAAGCTTGAGCCGGCTGTTCCCGTCAACCGTTCCATCACACCGGACTATCTGATCTGCCTGGAAGACGGGAAGAAGTTCAAGTCCCTCAAGCGGCACCTGCGCACGTCCTACAACATGACGCCGGAAGAATACCGGGAGAAGTGGGGGCTTCGTCCGGATTATCCGATGGTGGCGCCGAATTACGCGGCAGAGCGTTCCAAGCTCGCCAAGAAGATCGGTCTCGGCCAGGGACGCCGCAAGGCAAGCTGAGGCAGTTCATAGTTGCCTGTTCAACGGGGTTGCGTGCGGTCTGCGGGCCATACGCGCCCCGTTTTTTGCTGAGCCGGCCACAGGCTGGCGGTGGACAGGTCTTGCGGATCAACTGCCAGCTGGGCAACAGTGTGGCGGGGCGATTCGAGACAGGACAAGGCAATCGTGGGCGGCGGACTTGAAGGATTCAGGGCACAGCTTGTAGTGCCGCAACAGCAGCAGCTTTTCGACTATTGGCTGGCCTGCTGCGGTGGCGGGCTGCTTGCGCCCCGCCAGTCCATCTGTCCCTCTGACATTCCCCAGCTGCTGCCATTCGTAAGCCTGATCGATCACGAGGCAGATGGCGTTTTTCGCATTCGCCTCGCTGGTACGCAACTTCGCGAAGTGTTCGACCGCGAAATCACCGGGCTGCCGGTGGCTGATCTCGAACGCATGTCAAATGCGGGCTATTGGCAACGCGCCTGCGCCTGCGTGCTTGAGTCCGGCTTTCCGGCCCATGGCGCAATACGTTCTCCCAGAACCACGAAAGA
>JAZBOA010000641.1:0-2023 GCA_036350935.1 Anderseniella sp.
ATGGGGAGAGCCTGCAGGCGCGGGATGAGAGCGGGAATATATACGCGTTTTACCCCTTATGAAAACAGAGAATCCCCAATGATTTCAGGGCTTTGGTTCATGTTTTCTGTTTCAATCGGGTGGCTACAGCTTCGCGTGCAATAGATCCAGAATCTTCTGTTGTTCCTGGTCGGCTTGGGTCACCTGGTCAAACTGGACCTCGGAGACTTGGACGCGCTGTTTGCGAATGCCCATCAATCGTGCGATCACGTTGGCGACGGTCCACTGACGGTTCTTCCCTTCGCCGTCGGCCGCGAACAACGGCTGCAGCCGTTGCTGCATGTGCCACTGCACATAAAAGGCCAGGACGCACAAGAACACGTGGCTGCGGATCCGGTCATCCTTTTTGTGATACACCGGGCGAACTTCCAACGACACCGTCTTCAAGTTCCGGAACGCCTGTTCGACCACGCTCAAGCCCTTATACGCGGCTACGATCTGGTCGTGATCCATCTGCTCCTTGGGAACATCGGTGCGAATAATGTAGCAGCCGTCGAAGAGTTTCTCCTGCTCTATGTGAGCCTGGTTAAAGTGCCACTTCAGGCGGCCTTCCTCGATCTTCCACTCCACAAACTTGCCCATCTTATACCGCACCAAAACCTTTCCGACCTGCGCGGACAGTTTTTCGGTCGAGCCCTTGGTCTTGCGCCCAACCATGCGGTCCAGCGCCTCCCGCGTTCGATCCAGCAACCGTTGGCGAGTGCCGGTCTCCCGGGCACCGGACTGCGGATTGCGACAGAGGCAGTAGCGCTGCCCGGGCTTGTCCGGATCAAGGACCTCAACAATCCGCCTCTCATCGAACAACTCCGCCTGGACCAACTTACGCTCCACCAGATCGACGATCTGACGATGCGTCAGCGCCGAAATCGTGTGCAGGCCACTGACCTCCTTGAGTTGCCCGGCGTTGGTCTGCGTGATCATGCCTCGGTCCCCGACAAAGGTGACGTCCTTTAAGCCATACTCCCGTTGCAACTCCTGGACTTTGGCCAGCACCGTGCTCGCATCTTGGGTGTTGCCGGCAAACACTTCGACGCCGACCGGACATCCCTGAGCGCTGCACAGCAAACCGATCACCACTTGCTCGTGGCCCTTCTTGCCGTCCCGGTTATAGCCAAAGAGCACAATCTGGCTTTCCGCATAGGCGCCTTCGAAGTAGGTGCTGGTGATGTCGTAAAGCACCAGATGTCCGTTCTGGAGGTGCTTTGCGGCCAGGGTGCGCTGGATGGCCTTCTGGCGCTCCAGCAGGCGATCCATCGGCTCGTAGCAGTGGGCTTCGACATCGACCGGACCTTCGACCCCGCACAACTCCCACAGGGCGGTGTTCTGCCATTGGTGGGACAGGGCCAGCTTGCTACCGGCGTAGACGATCCGACCGACGATCATGGCCAAGCAATCCTGTACCCACGGTTCGTTACGAGAGTAGAGTGCCTTGTCCAATCCCAACTCCTTGGCCAACTGCAAAAGGGCGCAGCTGGCTCCGTATTCCTTTGAGCTAAGGGTTTGGAAGGCCTGGGGGGAATCCTTCGGAACGACGTCGCCGCGAAAAGCGGCTTGAATGAGTTTGAGCTGATCGAGGGTCAAGCCAGTGATGCGGCCATGGTTGGTGTGCTTAATCTTGTCGCCTTGGCGAAAGGAGGAGCGCAAGACGCCGACCGGATTGGCCCGGTGAGTTTGGATTTCGAGATGGACGCGTCGGTTGGGCTTCAAGATGGCTACTACATACCGATATCAGTCATGTGATGTCAAGCATATATACGTCATATGTATGGCTACATTTGAAACCCATAAAATGCCGCAACTGGCTGATATCATTGGGCAGCATGAGGATTCCGACAGAAATTCGGGGGGTAAAACGCGTCTTTCGCTCGGGGCATGACCGTGCTCTTGCCAAACTCTCGGCACCGTGCTGCCCTTGGCACATGCACCGTCGATCGACTGCCGGATTGTGGTTCCTGCTGGGTTGGATGTTGGTTGGGAGACTGGC
>JAZBOA010000642.1:0-2502 GCA_036350935.1 Anderseniella sp.
ATTAGCGAAGCCATGACGAAGGCGTTCATGTTCAGCTCGAGGCCGGCCTGGTGGATCATCTGGCGGACGGTCAGTTTCTTGCGCCGCTTCTTCTCCGCCTCCTCGAATTCCTTCAAGGTCTCCTGGATGCGGCGGCTGCGCTGCTGCGACTTGTCCTTGCTGGCCGCAGCCTTGCCCTTGCCCGAAGACAGGGTGCCGGAGGCAACCTTTCTGGCGCGGCTCCTGGCCTCTGCTTCCCCGGTGAAGTAGGGAAACAGGACGCCTACAACCAGACCGCCGACGGCAAGTGCCGCAAACACCACGAAGGCCAGCTGGATCAGTTCGGGGCTAATTTCCATGTTGATCTATGCCTCTTTCACCAGGGCTTGCGCGTTAGCGGTTGTATTCTTCCTCGGCGATCTCGGCATCCTCGAGCGCCTTGGCCAAACGTGCCTCTTCACCGTAATAGCGCGCACGGTCCCAGAAGTTGGGGCGCGCGATGCCGGTGGAGCGGTGACGGCCAATGATCTTGCCGTTGGCGTCCTCGCCAACGATTTCATAGACGAACAGGTCCTGGGTGATGATCACATCGCCTTCCATGCCCACCACCTCGGTAATGTGGGTGATGCGGCGCGAACCGTCGCGAAGGCGCGACGCCTGAACGATCACGTCGATGGAGCCGGTGATCATTTCCTTGATCGTCTTGGAGGGGAGCGAGAAGCCGCCCATGGTGATCATCGATTCGAGACGTGAAAGGGCTTCGCGCGGCGAGTTGGCGTGCAGCGTTTCCATCGATCCGTCGTGACCGGTGTTCATGGCCTGAAGCAGATCAAACGCCTCAGGTCCGCGCACTTCACCCACGATGATCCGCTCGGGACGCATGCGCAGGCAGTTCCTGACCAGGTCGCGCATGGTGATCTCGCCTTCACCCTCGAGGTTTGGCGGGCGGGTTTCAAGGCGCACCACATGCGGCTGCTGCAACTGGAGTTCAGCGGCGTCTTCGCAGGTGATGACACGTTCATCGTGATCAACATAACCGGTGAGACAGTTCAGCAGGGTGGTCTTGCCCGAACCCGTTCCGCCGGACACCAGCACGTTGCAACGAACTCGGCCGATGATCTTGAGCAGCTCCGCGCCTTCCTTGGTGATCGAGCCGAAGCTCACCAGGTTGTCGAGCCTCAACCGGTCCTTCTTGAACTTGCGGATGGTGAGGCAGGCGCCATCGATGGCCAGCGGCGGCGCAATGACGTTAACACGCGAGCCGTCCATCAGACGGGCATCGCAAATCGGGCTAGCCTCGTCGACGCGACGGCCGACCTGGCTCACGATGCGCTGGCAGATGTTGAGAAGCTGGGCATTGTCGCGGAAGCGGATGCCGGCATCCAGCATCTTGCCGTTGACTTCGATGAAGCACATGTTGGCGCCATTGACCATGATGTCGGCGATGTCGTCACGCGCCAGCAGTGGCTCGAGCGGACCAAAGCCCAGCACGTCATTGCAGATGTCCTCGAGCAGTTCTTCCTGCTCGGCAATGGACAAAGCCACATCCTTCAGCGAGATGATCTCGTTGACGATGTCGCGGATTTCATCGCGCGCCGCATCGCGGTTGAGCTGACCCAGCTGGGTCAGGTCGATGGCGTCAATGAGTGCGTTGAAGATCGTGGTTTTGATGTCGTAATAGTTTTCAGAGCGCGGTCCGCGGGGCTTTGCCGCCGGTTTGGGTTGCGGCGGCTGCTGACGCTGCAACTGCTGTTCCTCTGGCTGCGAGGCCGAGGTGGGCGCTGCGGGAGTAGCCGGAGGCTGGCTGTTGTCGCCAAGGCCCGGAATAGCGATGTCGAGACCGGGAATGCCCTGTGCTTGGGCGGCGACAGGCCGAGGCACAGGTGCAGCCGGATACATTCCCGGCGCGACTTGACCTGGCAAGGCAGCCTGTGGCGCCTGCGGCGTTGTTGTATCTCCCCGTTTTCCAAACATCGCTTACTTCTTCCTCAACATCGGCAGCAGTTTCGCCAGTGCAGAGCCGCCCGCCTTGGCCTTGGTGTTGTCCGGCTTCTGCTGCTTGCCTGACAGCATGGTCGCCAGCTGGTGGATCTGCTCTGCCGGCTTCGACTTGGCGCTGACGTCGCAGATCATCTGGCCGTTGCTGGCTGCCGTGCCGAAGATATGGGCATCGAACGGGATAACCGCCGCCGGCTCGGTGCCGATGGCCTTGGCGAATTCGGAGACCGGGATTTCCGGCCGCTTCTGCACGCCAACCTGGTTGAGAACCACCAGCGGCGCCTTGTCGTTCGGCCGGGCCGCGGTCAGGAAGTCGAACATGTTCTTGGTGTTGCGCAGCGCAGCCAGATCTGGTGTCGAGGTGATGATCACGTCGTCGGCGGTGGACAGGATGTGCTTGGTCCAAGACGCCCAGACATTGGGAACGTCGAGGATGATCAGGGGCGCCGCATTGCGGATGGCGTCGATGATCGGTTCCAGCGTGTCGGTGTCCATGCCAAGCGCCTTCTCGACCTGCGCCGGCGC
>JAZBOA010000643.1:0-4963 GCA_036350935.1 Anderseniella sp.
AAACATTGCCTCGCGACTCTGCGATGCCGCATCGGATGGCCAAGTCCTTGTCACCCAGAGGATCTGCACTGAGGTCGGCGACGCATTCTCGTTTGAACCCGTCGGGGAACTGGAACTCAAAGGCGTTTCTCGCGCGATGAACGTCTTCAGTTTGATCTGAGGTTTGCATTCGCTTCGGAGGATGCGGCAGCTTGACCTCCGAAGCCGACTTTGCGACCAGCAAGGCATACAGTCCGGAAAGTGCCATCAGCAGAAGCTTCGCGGCAAGCTTTCCCCTTGTTCACTGACGCAGTTTACCTAACGACACAATCAATTGGTTTGCAGCGTTGCAGGCAAAGTATTCCCGGCAGGCTTTGGCAAATGTTTCGGCGAGGCGCCTTTGGCTGCCGCCAAGGTGGCCGAGTACAAGCCTCAACGGGGTAGCTGATCCGGCTAATGGCACAGCGAGAAGCTTGTCGCCGGCATAGCTGACATCAGTTAGGGGGCGCATGTTCAGGATGGATATGCCTATGCCTACCCCCACGAGGGAGCGAACCATTTCCGTTGTTGATGCTGTTGCCGCGATGCGTGGGGTTATGCCTGCCTCCTCCAGCAAACCTCTCAGGTACTGGCTGGTGAAAGGAAGATCGAGTAGCACCAGAGGCTCATTGTGCAGATCACTGAGTCGCACCGGTTTGCCGGATGCGAACCGGTGCTCCGCAGAGACCAGCAGGTAAGGTGGCGTTGTGAGCAGTTCCTCGTACTCGATGCCACTGAGCACGTTGGCGGCGACGAACACGATCAGATCGAACTCCCCGGCCAGCAGTCCCGACTGGGCGCGATCATTGTCACAGGCAATGAACGACATAGAGACATGAGGGTTGTCCCGCATAATTGGGGCGGCAATCGCCGGCACGAAGGCGGGGGCGACCGGGGCGTAGTAGCCAATCGACAGCGACCCCGACAGTGAAGTGCGCAGTTCGGCGCCGTCGCGCATCAAGCTGTCGTACTCATCGACAAGGTGCTGCACCCGTTTCATCAGCTTGATGCCGGCCGCCGTTGGCGTAATTCCCTTGGCTGGCGAGCGATGCACTAGCTTCAGATCAAATTCGCTCTCCACCTGCTCTATGGCGCTGGAGATTGCTGACGGCACGACGTTCATTTCCTCCGCGGCACGTGCAATGGAGCCATGGCTTGCAGCAGACAGGAAATAGCGAAAGGCCTTGATCGAGACCCGCATCACAGATGTTCCATAACATCAATTATTTCGTTGTTATGCCGTGGATACTTCTGCTTTTCAAACCTTCTGAAGTCTGGCTAGCCTTCTGGTAGCTGAACGGAGGAACCGGCATGGACCAGGCAGAAGCCGCGACATCGAGGGCAAGCGCTGCGTTTGAACGCCAGTGGCACCACCGGCCTCCTGTGCCGATCCAGGTTTCGCCGTTCTTCTCCTGGCCACCTGACCCCAAGCGAATGTGGCGTTGGGTAGCGGATCGCTGGTTCGGCATCGCGGAGAACACGATCGTCGCTGTTGTCGCGAGCATCTCGTGGTTCTGGTTCCAGCCGCCGCTTGAAGAAGCCAGAACCCTTGCCTTCGGCTGGGTTGCCGAGATGTACGTGCGCAACTTTGTCCTGCTGCTCGCTGTCGCCGGCGGTCTGCACCTCTATTTCCATGGCTGGAGGAAGCAAGCCAGCAAGCTGAAGTACGACAAACGGGAACTCGCACAGCACAGCCGCAGCTTCACTTTCAGCAATCAGGTCGCCGACAACATGTTCTGGTCACTTGGCTCGGGCGTGGCGTTCTGGACGGCCTACGAAGTGGTGATGTTCTGGGCCATGGCCAACGGCTATGCACCAGTGCTGTGGTGGGCGGATAATCCAGTCTGGTTTATAGCGCTGTTCTTCCTGACGCCGGTCTGGATTTCGTTCCATTTCTACTGGGTGCACCGCTTCCTGCACTGGCCACCGATGTACCGGCTGGCCCACGCACTGCATCACCGGAACACCAATGTAGGACCGTGGTCAGGTTTTTCCATGCACCCCATCGAGCACCTGATTTTTCTGTCATCGGTGCTTATCCATTTTGTCGTGGCAGCACACCCGATCCACATCCTGTTCCACATGCAGCACCAGGCGCTGACAGCCGCGACCTCGCATACCGGCTTCGAAGGGCTTCTGGTGCAGGACCGCAACCGCCTTGCTCTGGGGACATTCCATCACCAGATGCACCACCGCTATTTCGAGTGCAATTACGGCAACCTGGAGATGCCATGGGACAAGTGGTTTGGCTCATTCCATGACGGGACGCCTGAGTCGCATGAGCGGATGAAGGCGAGACAGCGTGGGTTCAATGCCAAGGTCTGAAGTGCCGGCTGCATTCCAATCCGTTTCGTCCCACCAGGGCTTTGCATGGGTAGCCAACAGATGAAAACAAGCGCACGGGTGGTGGTGATCGGCGGCGGCATCGGCGGCTGCTCGACGCTTTATCATCTCACACAGGAAGGCTGGAGCGACGTGGTGCTGCTGGAGCGGGACGAGCTGACGTCCGGCACCACCTGGCATTCGGCAGCGCAGGTGACCAACTTTGGCGGGGTGCAGACGATGGTGGGGCTGAAGAGCCATTCCATCAGGCTGTACAAGGAACTGGCGGACGATCCCGAGTACCCGATCAACTACCACCATGCGACGGGCGGCATTCGCTTGGCTTCCACGCAGAATCACCTCGACGGTTACAGGCACTTCATCTCCATGGCCAAGGGCATGGGGGTGAACTTCGAGTTGATCGATGCGGATGAGTGCAAGAAGCGGCATCCGCTGATCACCACGGACAACCTGCTGGGGGCACTTTGGGACCCGCTGGACGGAGACATCGACCCCGCGCAACTGTGCCAAGCGCTGGCGCGGCGGGCGCGCCATGCAGGGGCGGAGGTCTATCGCCACACGCCGGTGACGGGGCTGGCCCAGAAGGCCAATGGCGAATGGATCGTGCATACGGACAAGGGCGATATCACGTGCGAGCATGTGGTCAATGCGGGCGGGTACCGGTGCAACGAACTGGCCGCAATGATGGGCGTTGAACTGCCTGTCGCCTCGATGGAGCACCAGTACTTTCTGACTGAGCCGATTGCCGAGATCGAGGCGCTGGACTTCCGGGTGCCGCTGATCCGCTGTCCGACCGATGACTTCTATTCGCGCGCCGAGAAGAAGGGCCTGCTGGTGGGCTTCTATGAGCAGGACTGCCGCACGTGGGGGCTCGACGGAATCGATCCCGACTTCACCAACGCCTTGTGCCCTGATGATCCGGACCGGGTAATGCCGGTGCTGGAGAGCGTGTTCAAACGGTTGCCGTGCCTGATGGAGACCGGCATTCACACCATTATCAACGGGCCGATCACCTATACGCCGGACGGGTTGCCGCTGGTGGGACGCATTGCGGGCAAGCACAATGCCTGGTGCATCACCGGCCTCAGGGCAGGGCTGGGCGAGGGCGGTGGGCATGGCTGGCTGTTGGCGCAGCAGATCGTGCATGGCGAGGCATGCTACGACACCTGGTGCCTGGACCCCCGGCGGTTCGGGCCGTGGGCGACGCAGGAATACACCGCGCTCAAGGCCGTGGAGGACTATCAGAACGAGTTCCGGTTCCACATGCCGCACGAGCATCGCCCGGCAGGCAGGCCGATCCGCACCACGCCGCTCTACGAGACGTTGAAGCAGGCAGGCGCCGAGTTCGCCACCGTGGTAGGTTGGGAGCGCGCGGCTTACTTCAAGCCGTCGCCGGATTTCCACGAGGTGCACTCGTTCCACTTCAATAACACGTTTGACGTGGTGGCGGCTGAAGTGAAGGCGGTGCAGGAGCGGGTCGGGCTGATGGAGGTTTCAGGCTTTAACCGGTTCGAGATTACTGGCAAGGGCGTGCACGACTGGCTCGACGGAGTCATGTGTTCACGCGTGCCACGCAAGCCGGGCAAGGTGGGGTTGTGCTACTTCCTCAATGACGACGGCAACGTGAAGGGCGAGGCGACGCTGGCGAACCTGGCAGTTGACAAGGTCTGGTACGGCTCGGCCGCGGCGGCGGAGCAGCACGACATGGACTGGCTGCGGACGCGGCTGCCTGAAGACGGTTCCATTCGCATCGAGAGTCTGACAGCCATGCACACGATACTCGTTGTGGCGGGGCCAAAGTCGCGTGAGCTGTTGCAAGCCGTGGCGCCGCGCGACGACTGGTCAAAGGACGGCTTCCCGTGGCTCAGCGTGCGCAAGGTGCACATCAGTCATCATGCCGTCATCGCCATGTCGGTTAGCTTCTCGGGCGAACTTGCGTGGGAACTGCATGTTCCGAACGCATCGCTGGTTGGGGCGTACCAGACGCTGGTGAAAGCGGGCAAGGGTTTCGGCCTTGCCCACTTCGGGCTGTACGCGACCGAGTCGATGCGGCTTGAAAAAGGCTACCGGCACTGGAAGGCCGACCTAATCACAGAGTTCAATCCAGTTGAATCAGGTCTGGAGCGTTTCGTGAGTCAGAACAAGAACTTCCACGGAAAGGCGGGGGTCGAGCGGCAGCTTGCCAAGGGTCTTCGCAAACGGTTCGTATCTCTGTTGGTCGATGCAAACCATGCCCCAACGCACCCGGGCGACAGCATCGTGGCTGGTGGGAAGGTAATCGGTAGCATCACGTCTGCGGGATGGGGCTACAGGTTGGGCAGGAACCTCGCCATGGGGTTTGTCGATCCAGGCTTCGCTGACATCGGGACGCGGATTGAGGTGGAGGTCATTGGTGAACCCGTGGCAGCCGTTGTCTGCGAGCCGTGCCAGTACGATCCCGGGAATGCGTTGGTTCGCGGATAATCGCCATCATTTGACGGTGAACATCCATATGTCGGTGGCCGATGTAGAGACGCTCCCCGCCGCCGGTCGCTAATTTTCGTGAAAGTCCGAGTCGGGTCAAAAGCGGAAGTTTTCCGCTTACCGCAATCATGTCCGTTGT
>JAZBOA010000644.1:0-2645 GCA_036350935.1 Anderseniella sp.
AGTCGCTCCCTCAGTCGGCTCAACGTGCATACCCGCTGCAACCTCGGCGCACGCTACCGCTGGGGCATCGAAGGCGCCTTCCTGGTCGAAAAACACCAAGGCTATGCCTACGAACACGCCTTCGCCAAAAACTGGAACGCCATGAAAGGCTACCACTACCTCATGCGCTTGGCGCACCTGATCAATACGCTGGCACGTTTTTCCAAGCAACTGGCCGGGTTGTTCGCAACCCTCGGGGTGCAGGCGGCGATCGGCTTTATCCGCAACACCCTCACCGGCCCTTGGTTGGATGCACAGCAGGTCGAGCAGCGCCTGAGCCGGCCGTTCCGATTACGCTTGCTCTGAGCGCTGCTCGCCGGCGTTTGCCACCACTTGCCGCCCAGGCAGGTGGTGCCGGCCTGTTGTCTGTGGTCTGTCTGACGTCACGCAGCCATCCGTTTCCGCGCCTCCTTCGCCCAGCAGCGGCTCCTCGATTCCGATTTCTGTCACGCGCGGGACTGGTTTTCCACGCATCGATAGCGAATTCGTTCCGGGCGAACCCTTCGTGCGTCGGCGCTGTTCATCGCGGCGCCCCCTGGCGAAGCGGCTGGGAGTGGGCTAAAGTCATCAGTGGCAGAGCCTTCGAACGTCGCTCTCGACCCTCGGTGAGCTTCCACTTCCAAGGGTAAGAGATTTCTGGGGTTCTGCCATCCCCCTTCATGCCCATCTCGCAGCGCTGTGCTGGGTCTTGGACGGAGTTGTGATCAAGGCCTCGGGTTGTCTTGGGCTGGGGTCAGCGTACGCTGTGACCCGATGGTGGTACCTGACCTAGTCCTTGTCCCAGAGGGAGTATCCGAGCAGGGCCGAAAGGCTGAAATCAATGTCGTTTTCTCGGAGGGTACCTGATGTACAACCCAATGCGACTCGATGGCCAGAGGATCATGATCACTGGTGCGTCGTCTGGACTCGGTCGCGCCTGCGCCCAGGTGATCAGCCAGTTGGGCGGTGAGGTGGTCCTAGTAGCCAGAGATGAGGTTCGTCTCGGTGAGACCCTCTCTTCCATGGACGGAGATGGACATCAGGTGGAAGCGTTTGACCTGGCGGAGACCGAAGCGATTCCTGCGTGGATCAAGGACGTTGTGGCACGCGGCGGAAAGCCTTTGACAGGTTTAGTGCACTGCGCCGGGATCGAGATCACATTGCCAGTTCGGACCATGAAACTGGCGGATTATGAACGCATGATGAATATCAACGTGACGGCTGCCTTCGCACTGGCAAAGGGATTTCGTCAGCGCGGCGTGTGCTTACCACCAGCCTCAATCGTCCTCATCTCATCCGTTAGCGCCATCAAGGCAAGACCCGGCATGGTCGCTTATGCTGCTGGGAAGGCGGCGCTTGTTGGTATGGCAAGATCCCTGGCCGTTGAGCTGGCTCGAGAGCACATTCGTGTGAATGTATTAACGGCCGGTCTGGTGCAGACAGAAATGGCAAAAACAGTACTGCACCACATGACAGAATCACAAGTCGCTGAACTCGTGGGGGAGCATCTTCTCGGCCTAGGGAAACCACAGGACGTCGCCCACAGCGTCGCTTTTCTGCTCGCCGAGACTGGCCGCTGGATCACAGGAAGCAATCTGGTAGTTGACGGCGGTTATTCCATCCATTGAGTAGCTAATGCAAGCCAAAATCGCCGCAATTGCCTACGCCCTGCCTAGCGAGTCGCTCAGCAATGAACAGCTGGCAGCGGAATTCACTGACTGGACCGTCGATAAGATTGCTGCCAAAACGGGCATTGACCAGCGCTGGATCGCAGCCCCTGATGAATGCGCCTCGGATCTGGGCGTGCGGGCAGCAGACAAACTGCTTGCGGAATCGGGCGTGGAGGCGACGAATCTGGATTTTGTGCTGTTCTGCACTCAGAGCCCTGATTACTTTCTGCCGACGACCGCTTGCTTGATCCAGCATCGGCTTGGCATGGCTACAAGCGCAGGCGCATTGGACTTCAACCTTGGCTGCTCCGGATTCATCTACGGCCTTGGGCTGGCTAAGAAGCTGTTTGGAAATTGCCGTCTCAAGCCAAGCGGTTAGCCATCAGTCTGATCATTGCCAGATAAACCCAGGTTTCGCTGGTCGGCATCAAGCGTTCGTAGTCCTTGCTGAGGCGGCGTGAGGAGGTTGAGCCAGCCAAAGGTCCGCTCGACCACCCAGCGCCGTGGCACCAAGACGAACCGGCGGCTTTCCTTAGGGCGCAAGACCACCGCCAAGACGAAGCGAAACCGCTCGGCCACCCAATCGACTAAGCGTCCGCTGTATCCGCCGTCGACCCAGATCTTGCGCAGCTTCTTACAAGGACCGGGTAGATGACGCAGAAGTTGGCGCGCGCCACGGGAATCAGCCTACTGTCTCGCATTGGCGTCACCGAGGTCTACGGTGTTGCCAATTGGGTCTTGTTCGCGCCGCTACTATTGTTCAGCGTCGTGGCGTTCTGCGCCATGCTGGATCGCGCCGGGCAGTTGTCTTTGCCTGTGGTCTGGGCCTTTAGTGCGCTTTTGCTCAGCATGCTCCCTTTGCTGTTTGGGCGGTGGGGGCTTAGGGACTCGTTCTTTGTTTCCGAATCGTACCTTGTTTCTCTGGGCCTTTTTCTTCTGGGTCTCGGCGCACTGTTC
>JAZBOA010000645.1:0-2218 GCA_036350935.1 Anderseniella sp.
AAGACGAGCTGTTCCAAGCCCGGCTCCTGCCAGACTGAAACGGCTACCACATCCCCAGGGCGGAGTTGATATCCCCTCTGGTCGACGCCCTGAGCGACCGGCGAACCGGACACCAAAAGGGCCATCGAACCGATAAACAAACCGATCAAAACTCGACCTTCCCGCAGTAGTCCAAACACGGACACCTCCATGATGCCTATCCGATCACTAAAACCCACCGGCTTGGGCTGTCACATTCATCGTTAGCGACCTAACGAACTTCCGGCAGAGAGCCACTTGGCCGCGTGAGACACTCCTGAGGTCGTCACCTGGTTGGAGAGCTTCCCTTGGCGAATCATATACAAATCGATCTTTTGTGGCTAACAAACAAACTCGTCAAACTTGGTCGACCCGATAGGACATCGCCGTTCCGGCATAGCCAACGTCCCTAAACAGACCACCCAACGCGGAAGGCTAGCGGCGAACTCGAGCACGCCCCGGAATGTGGGCCTATGTTGTCGCCGACCTACACCGCCGTAACGATATCACAACGACGATGTGCCTTTAAAGGGACAACACGGGAGCTGTCCCGAATGGCGCTGAATTAAGCGCTGACGCTAGGCGAATCATGGCGTTATCGCGAATATCCCTGGGGAAACTCAGCGCTGCTTGTTCGGATGTCCGTGTTTGCGCACCTCTTCTCTGGCCTGCGCTCTCGGTCGAGTGAGCAACGGAAACGGCTTCGGCCTGCGTTTTCGGGCACGTGGCTCAATCCGCCCCGGCCTTAAGCCGACCCGCGGCTCGGCGATTAAGACGAGCAGAGCGTTGATCGAGACCGCATCGTGACCGCCACCGCCGCGCTGCTGCCAAGCGAGCCAGATCTGCACGGTGTGCTTGAAGCTGAGCTGGCGCGGAATCTGATCCGCCAGCAGAGCGGCCTGGGCCATCAACAGCCGGATGAGATTATAGGCGAGCAGATAGACCCACAGCTCTTTGACGGCCATCTCCGGGGTCTTGCAGCGCAGCTGCTCCATGCCAAGCGTTGTCTTGATGTTGCGCAGATCCAGTTCCACATTCCAGCGCTGGCGATACAGCGCCTTGAGCACGTGCTTGGGCGTCTCCTTGGGACAGAGGAACGTCGTCACCATGATCTTGCCGCCGGCCTGGAGCTCGCGCACCTTCAGGGTGGCCGGTGCTTGATCGTATTCATATTGGCTCATCCAATCCGGCTTCTGCTTGGGCTTGTGCAGGACGATCAGGTGATCGCGCGCTCCGAGCTGCTCGCCTGAGCTGAAAGCGGTGCTGCGCTTGCGTCCACCGTGCTGCTCGAAGAGGCCGTCGGCGCCGCCGCGGATCAGATCCAAGAGCAGGAAGTAGGTAGCGTAGAGGGCATCCCCCAGCAGGATGTCACCGCTTTGCAGCGAGTCGAGCATGTCGCGCAGCAGCGACTGCTCGTCGCTACCCTTGCCTTCGCAGGGTCCCATGGCGGCATCAAGCAATGCGCCGCTACCCAGGCATAGCAGCCCCACCACCCGGCAGATGGGAAAGCCCAGGCCGGGCTTCTGACTGTTCGACTGCGGGTAGGCGGCCTGATTCTCCTCAGTGTCGGGCAATGTCACCGTGGCACCATCGACCAGACGCACCGGACGACCCCGCCAGTGCCACCAGGCGGGCGCGCCGTTGGCGAGGATCCTGCCCACATCGCAAGCCAGTGTCGAGATCATCGTCAGCGGCAGGCGCGCCCGTGCCTTGCAGTAACCCCCCGTGCCGGTGCTGCCCGGCTTCATGCCGGCAATCACCCGCTTGACCATGGCGTCATTGACCACCTGCCGGCAACTGCCGTCTGCCGACAGCACCTGGGCGAGGAACATCGACAGGGTCTCTGTCGGCGGAAACAGCCGCTCGCGGTGCTCCGGCAGCAGCACCTCGACCCGATCGAACAGCTGCGGGCCGGTGAGCAGGTTGAACATGGCGTACGAATCCGCACTGCCGACGTAGTGCTGGACACGTTGCTGTTGCCCCTTGCGTGAGCGATGGCTAGGATGCATGGGCAGGCTGACTCCTCGGGTGGCTGCTGTGGTTTCGTCACCTCCAGCTTACCATCCGAGCCAGTCAGCCCCCATCGATTTCCCAAGTCCATCAGCCAGTTGGGCTTAAATCAGCGCCATTCGGAGCAGATCCGCTCACTGTTGACTGAAAACTTCGCAATTGTCGGCTAATGAAGCGCCGAAAAATTGAT
>JAZBOA010000646.1:0-2060 GCA_036350935.1 Anderseniella sp.
ATGGCCGGATGAAGGACCGACAAGGCGCGATTCATTCCAGACTCCCGGCGAGTTCGAAGATGGGTAGATAGAGCATGACCACGATGATACCGATGACCAGGCCGATCACCGCCATCAAAATCGGCTCGAACAGGCGGGGGAACCAATCGACGAAACGGCTGGTTTCCTCCTCGTGGAAGGTGGCGATGGCTTCCATCATGTCGCCCATGCGCCCGCTTTTCTCGCCAACTCGCAACATGCGCAGCGCCACCGGCGTGACCAGTCCGGCGCGCTCCATCGCCTGCGAAACCGACTGGCCCTCGCGGATGGTGGCGGCAGCCGATGCCAGGCGCAGGCGCAGTTCGGGCTGCAGCAGGCCGCCGGCCATCTCCAGCGCGGTGACCACCGGAATGCCGCCCGACAGCAACATGCCGACGGTGCGATAAAAGCGCGTCAACTGGAAAATCCGCAGCGGCTCGCCAAGTCCGGGCAGGCGCCACAACTGTCGGGCGATCCAGGCACGTAGCCTGGGCCGGCTGAAGGCGTAGCCCGCTGCTCCCAGCAGGACCAGCAGCAGCAATCCGGCGTTGACGGCATGCGCCTCGACAAAACCGCCCCATTGCATCAGCACCCGCGATGCCCACGGCAGGCGATCGGTGTTGTCGGCGTAGATGGAAGCGAAGCGCGGGGTGACGAAGCCGAGCAGGAACAGCGCCACCAGTGCGCCGACCACCATCAGGATGATCGGATAAATCGACGCGGACAGCACCTTCTTGCGCACCTGCTCGACCTGGTCCTGGTAGGCGACGTAGCGCGACAGCGCCTGCGGCAGGTCGCTGGTGCGTTCGGCGGCGCGCACCGTTGCCACGTAGAGCGGCGGGAAGGCGTCCGGACTATGGCCGATGGCGGTGGAGAATGACTCGCCCTCGTAGAGATGCTTGAGCACGCCGCCGAGGATCTTGCGCGTTTCGGGACGCGACTCCTTCTCCTCCAGGGTCTGCAACGCTTCGACCAGCGACAGTCCGCTGTGCAGCAGCGCCAGCAGTTCGCGCGAAAACAGGCTCAGCGGAAAACGCGCGCGACGCGCAAACGACAGCGAGCCGAGGCGCGCGGCCGGACGCACGTCGAGTACGGTCAGCCCCTGCAGGCGCGCCTGGTCGGCCGCGTCGGACGGGTCCGCCGCCTCGAGCCTGAGATTGACCCGCTGGTCCGCCCCCAGCGCCCGGATTTCGAACAACATCGCTAGGCAGTCTTACCAGTTGGTGATGTCGGCGGCTTCGGCCGTTCCACCCGGCTGGCCGTCCTTGCCGAGCGAATAGAGGTCGAGCTCGCCGTGCTCCCCAGGCGAGCGGTACTGGTAGGGATTGCCCCAGGGATCGTTGGGCGCTGCCTTCTTCAGGTACGGACCCTGCCAGCGCGCCTCGCCGGTCGGCTGGGTATTGAGCGCCGCCAGCCCCTGCTCGGTGGTCGGATAGCGGCCGACGTCGAGCCGGTACTGGTCGAGCGCATCTTCCAGCGCCTCGATCTGCGCCTTCGCCACCTTCATTTCAGACTTGCCGACCTGGCCGAAGAAGCGCGGCGCGACAACTCCAACCAGCAGGCCGAGGATGACCAGCACGACCAGCAGTTCGAGGAGGGTGAAGCCACGTGCGCCGGGGCGGGTATGCATATCATGATTCATGGATGGGAACCTTGAGTTCTTCGCCTGATAAATCTTTCAAATTGGTGATTGCGAGTGGAAAAACCCTCGCCGCGGTAATCTGTGCGTCGAAAGACGGACATTTGTGACGTACTACGTCCACTTGCAACAGCGTGCGCCAACCCATCGTTACACGCCGGGGCCAGCCCCAACATGACGAAAAGATTATAGCGTGCAATGTCTTACCTATTTGTGTCAGTAGCAATGGCCTCGCAAGGCATGTAACTTGCTCAATCTGCAAGACAAGAACTTCAACAATCGCGTTCTGGTGACGGCCGGCTACGGCGTTTCCTGGCTGGATCAGGACTCCTTCTCACAGCTGGAGATCGAGCGCGGCCGGACCCGGGGCAAGATCAGCACCGACAACGCCTACCTCACCGCC
>JAZBOA010000647.1:0-2825 GCA_036350935.1 Anderseniella sp.
GCATCGGCCCAGCCCCATGTGCAGCATTTCCATCGGGCGCACGCCGAGGTTCTTGCCGCCGGATTCGGGGGCGCCGTCCATGACGACGCTGTGGCCGGATTCGCTCTGACCGACGAAGCTGACGCCTTCGATGAGTTTGACGCGGGCTTTCATGGGCTTCCTTCAGCAAAAAACGAGCGGAGTTTGTACCATAAAATGCCCAGCCATTCATGGAGGGCATAGCTGCTGTCGCGCAGCCCGTTGGGCGTGGGCAGCACGTCGAACAGGGCGTCCACGCGGGTGCTGCCAAACTGGATGCCGGCGGGGACGACGCTGAGCCCCTGGGCTTCGAACAGCGGCACGGCACGGCGCAGGTGCCAGGCGTGGGTGATCAACACGATGCGCTCGACGCCGTCTTGTCGCAGCAGGTGGGTGGACAGGCGGGCGTTGTCCCAGGTGGTGAGCGAGGCATCCTCGACCCAGGCGGGGGCAATGCCGTATTCGCTTTGCAGGACCTGTTGCATGATGCGGCCCTCGGCGAGCGTGCCTTTGTTGGGCTTGCCGCCCGCGACCAGGATGGGCAGGCCGCTGGCGCGGTGCAGGACGGCAGCGTAGCGCAGGCGTTCCAGGCTGAAGGCGTTGAGGGTGTCGCCGCCGTATTCGGCCTCGTCGAGTAGCCGCCCGCCACCGAGGACGACGATGGCCTCGGCGGTTTTCAATTCGGCCGGGCTGACCGGCGCGCTGATTTCCAGGCTTGTCTGCAAAAGGCCGCTGACCCAGGGGGTGGACAGGGTAAACAGCGCGATGGCGACCAGCAGGATCAGCGATTTCCCCAGGCGGGGGCTGCGGCGCAGCAGAGCCAGGCCGATCGCCAGCAGAATCACCAGCAGCAGGGGCGGCAACAGGGCAGCGGCGATGAGGTTGGTGGCAAGCCAGGCGGTCATGGCGGGATTGTATGACAGGGCGATGCGGAATTCGTACGCAGTGTTTGACTTTGTCCGGGGGGCGCAGTTAAAATGCTCGGCTTTCCGAGATTGTCCTCTGTGTAGAGGTGGGTCATGAAAACCTTTTCCGCAAAAACGCATGAAGTTCAACGCGACTGGTTCGTGGTTGATGCTGATAACAAAGTTCTGGGCCGCCTGGCTTCCGAGATTGCCCACCGCCTGCGCGGCAAGCACAAGCCGGAGTTCACGCCTCACGTCGACACGGGCGATTACATCGTGGTGGTCAACGCCAGCAAGATGGTCGTGACCGGCAACAAGGGCCTCGACAAGAAGTACTATCGTCACTCGGGCTACCCCGGCGGCCTCTACGAAACGAACTTCGACAAGATGCAGGAGCGTTTCCCCGGCCGCGCGCTGGAAAAGGCGGTCAAGGGCATGCTGCCCAAAGGCCCGCTTGGCTACGCCATGATCAAGAAAATGAAAATCTACGCGGGCGCGGACCATCCGCACGAGGCTCAACAGCCCAAGCCCCTCGAAATTAACGTTAAGGCTGCATCATGATCGGTAACTACAACTACGGTACGGGTCGTCGCAAGGAATCGGTTGCGCGCGTGTTCATCAAGGCCGGCAGCGGCAAGATCATCGTCAACGAAAAGCCGGTGGACGAGTATTTCTCGCGTGAAACCGGTCGCATGATCGTGCGTCAGCCGCTGGTGCTGACCGACAACCTGAACACGTTCGACATCATGGTCAACGTGGCAGGCGGCGGTGAGTCCGGCCAGGCAGGTGCGGTGCGTCATGGCATCACCCGCGCACTGATCGAGTTCTCGCCCGAGATGAAGCCCGTTCTGAAGGCCGCTGGTCTGGTGACCCGCGATGCACGCGAAGTCGAGCGCAAGAAAGTCGGCTTCCACAAGGCGCGTCGCCGCAAGCAGTTCTCCAAGCGCTAATCGCTTGTTGCACAAAAAAGCCGTCCGTTACCGGGCGGCTTTTTTTACGTCTGTCGTCGGGCGTGTCTTACAATAAAGGCATTCTTTGCAAGGAAATTCAGCATGATCAAAGTCGGTATCGTCGGCGGCACGGGTTACACCGGAGTCGAGTTGCTGCGCCTGCTGGCGCGTCACCCGCAGGTGGAGTTGAAGGCCATTACCTCGCGCAAGGAAGCCGGGATGCCGGTGGCGGAGATGTTCCCCAACCTGCGCGGGCGGGTGAAGCTGGCATTTTCCACCCCGGAAGAAGCCGGGCTGGAAAACTGCGACGTGGTGTTTTTTGCCACCCCCAACGGCGTGGCGATGCAACAGACGCGCGCGCTGCTCGACGCCGGCGTCAAGGTGATCGACCTGGCGGCCGACTTCCGCATCAAGGACATCGCGGTGTGGGAGAAGTGGTACAAGATGGAGCACGCCTGCCCCGACCTGGTGGCGGAAGCGGTGTACGGCCTGCCCGAGATCAACCGTGCCGCGATCAAGGGAGCGCGCCTGATCGCCAACCCCGGCTGCTACCCGACGGCGGTGCAGCTGGGCTTTCTGCCGCTGCTGGAATCCGGCGCGGTCGAGACCGGCTTTCTGGTGGCGGACGCCAAGTCGGGCGTTTCGGGGGCGGGCCGCAAGCCGGAAACCCACATTTTGTTTGCCGAGGCGGCGGACAACTTCAAGGCCTACGCCGTCGGCGGCCATCGCCACTGGCCGGAAATCAAGCAGGGCTTGGACAGCTTCGCCGGCAAGCCGGTGGACTTCACCTTTGTGCCGCATCTGACGCCGCTGATCCGTGGCATCCACGCCACCCTGTACGCGAAGGTGAGCGCCGACATCGACCTGCAGTCGCTGTTCGAGAAACGTTATGCGGGCGAAGCCTTCGTCGATGTGATGCCAGTAGGCAGCCACCCGGAAACACGCTCGGTAC
>JAZBOA010000648.1:0-22819 GCA_036350935.1 Anderseniella sp.
ACGCCCTGCGCCATCAGGATGAGGAACCGTTCAAACACCGATGGCTGCGCAATGTTGATGAAGGTCATGAGATGCATGCGCTCGTTCTCGGCCTCATCAAGCAGTTCGGCAATCCACCCTTCGTCATCGCGAATGTGGCGGATGGATTTCAGATGCTGCAACAAGCCGCCGACCATGCCGGGCACGGCGGCGACGGTTTCCAGAACAACGGCCCGGTGCCCATAGCGCTTGCGGAAGAATGCATCCGCGAAAACGCGCATGAATTTGACCAGGCGATAGGCGAACTTGTCACTGAAGCTCTCCGGCTTGTGGTGTTCAACGACGCGCTCTGGAACATTGGCCTTTCGGGCAAACACGACTGTAACTTCCTTTGTTGTGTGTACGGTTTTTCGGCTTTGCTACAGGGACATGGTGATTGGAAGGCCAGACGGCCAGCGCGACACGCCGCCGCGCGCGCCAGCGCACACCGTCACGGGCTTTGGGTCACCGGCTCCGGACAGGGCGATAGATAATGTCGATCAACAGGGGCTGTTGTTGTGATTGGCGCTATCGGCAACACCTTCCCAGATGCAGTCATGCGAAAGCACTGAACCAACAATGCATCCGAGGAAACCAGGAATGTACAAGACAATCGCCCTCTCGACAGCCATCGCCATGACCGCCCTCGCCGGTGCCGCTCATGCCGCAAGTGACGGCAAGGCCAGCCTCACGGAAGAAAAGGTCGTTCAGCTCAAGACAGCGTGGGGCGAAGGCATCGTCAAGATTGGCAAGGCCCATACCAAGGGCAAGGACTATCGCGCCGCTGCCGAAGCGCACATCACCCAGTTCTACGCATTCGGCCAGCGTCCGGTCCTGTTCAAGCCGACGCTTGCAAGCGAGGACCAGTTTCGTGGCACGTTCGATGAAGCGATGTCCTATTTCGTCGGTGGCAGCATGAAGGAGGATACAGGCTTTGCCATTGCGCCCTACACCGCCGTGCGATGGGAAAAGGAAGGCACCGTCATTTCAGGCAACACCGCCATGACCATGGGGAACTACTACTTCATGAAGACGGATGGCACCGAGGTGAAGGTAGAATACACTTTCGGCATCGAGCAGATGGAGAATGGCGAGGCAAAGATCGTGCTGCACCACTCTTCCCTGCCGTTCTCACCCCAAACCTGAGCGGCTGAAAGCCGGGGGTTGCAGGAGGCTGTGGTTCATGACGACAGCCTCGAACTTTTGGGGTCAGCAGAAAGAGGCACCGGCTGCGGAACGCCCTATTGCCGGGCGGGCTTGGCGCGCGGGATCGGTACGCTCCTGCCTGACACATCGACAAACCTGGAACCAGATTCCGGTTCCGAGCCGGTCTCAGCGGAAGCTGCAGGTACAGCCACGGCATCGGGGGCGGGCGCGGGCGCCGGTTCGGCCTCGTTGACTGCCGGAAGCGGGGCAGTGGCGTTGGCATTGGAATCGATGCTGGCGCGCAACTCCTGTTCGGCCTCCTCGGCCTCGCGTTGCTCGCGCTGGTCCTGGAGCCAGGATCGCCACTTCTTCACGTTCGCGTTGTGCTCGTCCAGCGTCACCGCAAAGGCGTGACCGCCCGTGCCATCGGCGACGAAATACACGTAGTCGGTATCAATCGGGTTCAGCACAGCTTCGATGGAGGCGCGGCCGGGATTGGCGATCGGTGTCGGCGGCAGGCCGTCGATCTGGTAGGTATTGTAATCGGTCTTCTGGCGGATATCGCTGCGATAGATGGGCCGGTCCAGCTTTCCCTGTCCCAGCGTGATGCCATAGATGATGGTCGGGTCGGACTGCAGCCGCATGCCCTTCCTCAGCCGGTTGATGAACACCCCGGCGACCTGGGCGCGCTCTTCCGCCTTGCCGGTCTCCTTCTCGACGATGGAGGCAAGAATGATTGCCTCTTCCGGTGTAGTGAGGGGGAGGCCGTCCTTGCGGGTCTCCCACAATTTTTCGACGAGGCGGTCCTGGGCTGTCTTCATCTGGTCGATGAGGCTCTGGCGGGTGCGGCCCCGGGTGAAAACGTACGTGTCCGGCAGCAGTTCGCCCTCTACCGGCACGGTCCCGATGTCGCCTGTCAGCACTTCGTTGGCCCTGAGCCTCTCCAGCACCTGCCAGGTGGTGAAGCCTTCCGGAATGGAAACCTTGTAGGTGACGATCTGGCCGCGCTTGATCTTGCGCAGCACGTCGATCAGCGAAGACCTTGCCGCAAACTCGTATTCACCGGCCTTGGGCTCCAGACCGAAGAACTGGCGCACCACGGAAATGCCCAACGTGGCCAGGGTACCGGAATCCACCACGCCCTCGCTGGCGAGCGTCTGGCCGATCTGGTCGCTGGTGCTGCCCGGCTCGATGTTGACGATCTTGTCTTCGGCCAGCGGGCCTTCGGCGGTGGCCATGATCCAGCCCGCAAAACCGGCTGCCCCGGCCAGCACCGCCAGCACGACGAGCATGGCAAAAATCCGCGCGATGACTGAAAGGATCGAGCGGCCCTTGCGGCTTGAAGCGTCTCGTATGGGAAGGCTCATGCGTCGGGTCGGGTCCGGAACTGTGGTTATCCGGCATCGGGCCCCCGCACCCGCTGCCCTTTCAGGCGTCAGGCATCAACGCGGCGGAACACAAGCGATGCGTTGGTACCACCAAAACCAAATGAATTCGACAGAACTGTGTTGATTTCCTTGTGGCGCGGCTTGTGCGGCACAAGGTCCACCTCGGTTTCAACCGACGGATTGTCGAGATTGAGGGTGGGCGGTGCAACCTGGTCGCGGATTGCCAGCACGCCGAAGATGGCTTCGATGGCGCCGGCTGCACCAAGCAGGTGACCGGTCGCTGACTTGGTGGACGACATGGTGAGCTTGTGGGCCTGGTTGCCCATAAGCCGCTCGACGGCGCGCAGCTCGATCTCGTCGCCCATCGGTGTTGAGGTGCCGTGGGCGTTGACATAATCGATCTCGGACGCCTGCAGGCCTGCCCGCTTCAACGCGGCGCCCATGCAGCGGAAGGCGCCATCGCCGTCTTCTGCCGGCGCGGTGATGTGGTAGGCGTCGCCCGACATGCCGTAGCCGACCACCTCGGCATAGATCTTCGCGCCACGCGCCCTGGCGTGTTCATATTCCTCCAGCACCACGACGCCTGCGCCCTCGCCCATGACAAAGCCGTCACGGTCCCTGTCATAGGGGCGGGAAGCCTTTTCCGGGGTGTCGTTGTAGTGGGTCGACAGGGCCTTGCAGGCGAGGAAGCCCGCATAGCCAATGCGGCAGATGGCAGACTCGGCGCCGCCCGCGACCATCACGTCGGCGTCATCCAGCGCAACCAGACGGGCGGCATCACCGATGGCGTGGGCACCGGTCGAACAGGCGGTGACAACGGCATGGTTGGGGCCCTTGAAGCCGTGCTCGATGGACACCATGCCGGAGACAAGATTGATCAGCGAGCCGGGGATGAAGAACGGGCTGACGCGCCGCGGTCCCTTTTCGTCGAGCAGCAACGAGGTGGCCTCGATCGACGGCAGGCCGCCGATGCCGGAGCCGATCAGCACGCCGGTGCGCCAACGGTCTTCATCGGTCCTGGGTTGCCAGCCGGAGTCAGCCACGGCCATGCTGGCGGCGGCAACGCCGAAGCGGATGAAGGTATCGCAGCGGCGCTGGTCCTTCTGGTCCATGTACATGTTGATGTCGAAGGTGCCGCCAGTGCCGTCGCCTTCCTTGACTTCGCAGCCGACGCGGCAAGCCATGTCGGACACGTCGGCGCGGGTCACCGGGCCTGCCCCCGACTTTGAAGCCAGCAGGTTTGCCCAGCTGTCCTCCACGTTGGCGCCAACCGGAGACACCATGCCAATACCGGTGATGACTACCCTGCGCATCGAAAAGCTCCCACGCCTCTTTTCAACAAATACGGCGGCAGCGATATTACCCACTGCCACCGCATGAAAGTTTTGTCACGGCGCCGGTTGGCGACCAGGGGTCACCGGCGCCTGCGAGCGCGCCCGGTCAGGCAGCGTTCTTTTCAATGAAGCTGACAGCGTCGCCAACCGTCTGGATGGTTTCGGCGGCGTCATCGGGGATCTCGATCCCGAACTCTTCCTCGAATGCCATCACCAGTTCGACGGTATCCAGGCTGTCTGCGCCAAGATCGTCGATGAAGCTTGCATCCTTCTCGACCTTGTCAGCGTCGACGCCCAGATGCTCCACGACGATCTTCTTGACCCGTTCAGCGACATCACTCATTTCTGTACTACCTTCGTTGATTGAACCGCATTCGATCTTGCCTGCACCGCGTTCCGGCGAATCCGCCGAAGCCCCGATTGAGCAGGCAAAACACTATAATTCAAGAGTTTTCTGGGGAACTACCCTCAATTAACCCGCACCTTCATTGCGCCTATTATCACACATGGGGCGAAACGGCCAAGCCCGAAAACCCGCCCCTGTGGACGACGCCAAACCGCCCGGTCAGATCATCGCCATGCCGCCGTTGATATGCAAGGTCTGGCCGGTGACGTAGGCTGCCTCGTCGCTGGCGAGGTATACCGCGCCGGCGGCAATCTCGTCCGCCTGACCCAGCCGGCCGGCCGGGACCGCGCCGAGGATGGCTTCCTTCTGCTTGTCGTTGAGCACGCCGGTCATGGCAGTTTCGATGAAACCGGGGGCGATGCAGTTGACAGTGATGTTGCGCGAGGCGACCTCGTGGGCGAGCGACTTCGACATGCCGATCATGCCGGCCTTGGAGGCGGCGTAGTTGGCCTGGCCCGCATTGCCGGTGACGCCGACGACCGAGGTGATGTTGATGACCCGGCCCCAGCGGGCGCGCATCATACCGCGCATCGAGGCGCGGATCAGCGTGAAGGCGGCGGTGAGGTTGACGTCCAGCACGGACTGCCACTCCTCGTTCCTCATGCGCATGGCGAGGTTGTCGCGGGTGATGCCGGCATTGTTGACGAGGATATCCAGCCCGCCCATGGCTTCTTCCGCCGCCGGGATGAGCTTGTCCACATCGGCCGGGTCGGACAGGTTGCAGGCGATGGCGTGGACGCGGTCGCCCAGGCCAGCCTTCACCTCGTCCAGCACGGCGGCGCGGGTGCCGCTCAGGGTGACGGTGGCGCCTTGCGCGTGCAGCGCTGTGGCAATGGCTGCGCCGATGCCGCCGGTGGCGCCGGTGACCAGCGCCCTTTTGCCTGTGAGATCAAACATGTGCACTCTCCTGTGGGGAGGTTGAATCAAGCCTTCAGCGCGGCGGCGACCGCTTCAAGGTCTGCCACGGACGCGGTTGCCATGCAATTGGCATCCGGCGCCATGCGCCTGGCCATGCCGGTCAGCACCTTGCCGGCGCCAAGCTCCACCATCACCGCAACACCGTTGGCGGCCATCCACTCGACGCTCTCGCGCCAGCGCACGGTGCCGGTGACCTGCTTGACCAGGTTGTCGCGGATGCTGGCGGCGTCGGACACAGGCGCAGCCGTCACGTTGGCGATGAGCGGCACGGCGGGGTCGTGCATGGTTACGCCTGCCAGCGCCTCGGCCATGACGTCTGCGGCAGGCTGCATCAGCGCGCAATGGAAGGGTGCGGACACCGGCAGCAGCATGGCGCGCTTGGCGCCGTGGCCCTTGGCGATCTCGACGGCGCGTTCGACTGCCGCCTTGTGGCCGGAGACCACAACCTGGCCCGGCGCGTTGTCGTTGGCGGCCTGGCAGACATCGCCCTGTGCTGCTTCTGCCGCCACCTTTGCCGCTGCTTCGTAGTCCAGTCCCAGCAGCGCGGCCATGGCGCCTGTGCCGACGGGCGTCGCCTTCTGCATGGCGTCGCCACGGATGCGCAGCAGGCGGGCGGTATCGGCGATGGAGAAGGTGCCGGCGGCGGCCAGCGCGGAATATTCACCGAGCGAGTGGCCCGCGACAAAGCTCGCGTGATCCTTGACCGTGACGCCGAACTCGGCTTCGAGCACGCGCACGGTGGCCATGGACACTGCCATCAGGGCGGGCTGGGCGTTGCTGGTCAGCGTCAGGTCCTCGATCGGGCCGTCCCACATCAGCGCCGACAGCCTCTGGCCAAGGGCGGCGTCAACCTCGTCGAACACGGCGCGGGCGGCAGCAAAATTGTCCGCCAGCTCGCGGCCCATGCCAACTGCCTGCGAGCCCTGCCCCGGAAACGTGAATGCGGCGATCATGCCCTGCCCTCTTGTGATGAAGTGCCGAAATTTCGGGCGTTAGCTGCACGGGCGGGCGAGGAATGTCAAGCGGTGGGGGTGTCATCGCTCCGTCAGCGCGGCGCGGATGTCCTGCGCGGTGGCCAGCGAGCGTCCGGCGCGGGCGACGATGGCCGCCATGCGTTCGGTCTGGGTAACGTTGGACACTTCCCAGCCGAACGGCGTGTCCTCCTGGCCGACGCGCAGGTGGCCGCCGAGTTCCATGGCAACTTGCGCGATGGGGAAGATGTCCACGCCAAGCCCCGCCACCATCCAGGGTGCGCCGGGGGCTTCCGCCTCGAGCAGCTTCACATATGACTCAACGGCATAACCGGCGGGCGGGTAGCCGAAGGTGAACTCATCCGAAAACATGAAGCGGTAGATGGGCGCCGGGCAGCCGTGGCGCTTCGCCAGCGCCGCGCCGAGGCGCAGGAAGCCGGGCTCGTAGACGGCGTAGCTGGGGTGGATGCGGTGCTCACGCGCCAGCCGCAGGCCTTCGTCAATGTCGGCCACTGTGTTGGGGTAGAGCACGCCCTGCCCGCCTGCGGCGACATCCTCGAAGCGGGCAAGATTGCAGCTGCCGGGGTCTACCACCGACCATTCCAGCAGGCCGCGCCTGCCCAGTTCATCAATGACGGCGTAACGAGCCTTCGCCCGCTCGGGCGAGCCGGGGTCGCCGCCGCCGCCCATCGGCACAGTGGGGTAGACGATGACGTCTTCCTTCTCGCGGATCGCCTCGATGACGCGGACATAGGTGTCGAGGGCATCGTTCTGAATGCCGGTCGCCTCGTCATAAACGTGCAGGTGGATGATGGCCGCACCGGCGCGGGCGCAAGCCAGCCCCTCCTCGATCAGGGCGGAGGCGGTATAGGGCGCATGGGGCTGGCGCTTCGGACCGAACGGGCCGTTCAATGCCACTTCAAGCCAGACAGGTTGGGTCATCGGCGGTCTCCGGTCAGCAATAGCCTGCCGAATTGAGCGTATTGCGGGCCGTCACGCAATTGTGCCACCGTCCGGCTCATGAAATTCTCCACTGAAGACATCTCCCGCGCCCGCGACATCATCTATGCCACGCTGCCGGCGACGCCACAGCGCGTGTGGCCGCTGATGGCCGATGCGCTGGGCCAGGAAGTGTGGATCAAGCATGAGAACCTGACGCCGCTGGGCGCCTTCAAGGTGCGCGGCGGGCTGGTGCACATGCGCATGCGCCAGGAGCGCGGGCAAACCGGCGGGGTGATCACTGCGTCCACCGGCAACCACGGCCAGTCGATCCCGTTCGCGGCGCGGCATGAGGGCGTAGCTGCCGTGGTGGTGGTGCCGGAGAACAATTCGGCGGAGAAGAATGCCGCAATGCGCGCACTTGGCGCCGAACTGATCGAGACGGGGCACGACTTCAACGCCGCAAAGGAAGCCATGGAGAAGATGGCAACAGAGCGCGGGCTGGACATCGTGCCGTCGTTCCACCCGGAGCTGGTGCTGGGGGTGTCGACCTATGCGCACGAGCTGTTCGACGAGGCAGGCGAACTGGATGCGGTGTACGTGCCCATCGGCATGGGCTCTGGCTGCTGCGGGGTCATCTCGGCGCGCGATGCGCTGGGCCTCAAGACAGAGGTGATCGGGGTCGTCTCGACCGAGGCCAATGCCTATGCGCGGTCTTTCCAGTCCGGCAAGGCGGAGGCCACCAATTCGGCGCGCACTTTCGCCGAAGGCATGGCGGTGCGGATCGCGCACGAGGACGCGGTGGCGATGATCAACAAGGGATGCGCGCGCATCGTCGAGGTGAGTGACGATGAGATCGCCAGCGCGATGCGGCTTGCCTTCCGCACCACGCGGACGGTGGCGGAAGGGGCCGGCGCGGCGGCGCTGGCGGCGCTGATCCAGGAGCGCGAGGCCATGAAGGGCAAGCGCGTGGGCGTGGTGCTGTCGGGAGGCAACATCGATGCGGCGCGGTTCGGCAAGGTACTGGCGGGCGAAACGCCGAAGGTGTGACGGCCGGAAGCGGCATGGCTGCACCGCGGCAAACAGCCGGGACAGCGCCGGTATAGGTGCTGGTGAAGGCGCCGGTATTGTGGCAGCTTGCGCGGCCTGATTGTTAATCCGCAGTGTACTGAGCACCCATGTCGACTGAAGCTTCCCCTGATCTGGCCTCATCGGGCAAGGCCAGCATCGTCCCAGGGCTCGTGCTTGGGCTGATCGCGGGGATGGACAACATCGCCGCCGCCCTGGCGATGGGCGCGCTGATATTCACCGGACATATTGCTGCGGGGATGGGTCATGGCGTGGCAATCGTGCTGCTTGGCGGCGCGCTGATGGCGCTGGCCGTGGCCTGGCATAGCCGCATTCCGAATTCCGTGGCGCTGGTGCAGGAAAGCAACATCGCCATCCTGGCGCTGGCCGTCGCAGCCATGGTGGCCGCCTCGCAAGGCACGCAGGAAGGGCAGATCGCGACGGCGATTGCGATCATGGGCTGCGCCAGCCTGCTGACCGGCCTGCTGTTCTGGATGACCGGACGGCTGAAGCTGGGCGGACTGGTGCGCTTCCTGCCCTATCCGGTGCTGGCAGGGTTCCTGGCGGGATCAGGCTGGCTGCTGATCGACGGGGCCGCCATGATGGTGTCGGGCGCTCACCTCACCGACCTGCTGCGGCAGACCGGCGGCAGCGGACAGGTCATGTGGCTGGCCGGGGCGACCATCACGTTCGCCCTGGTGATGTATGCCGCGACGGCAAGCCTCTCCAGTCCGTTCACCATGCCGGTGGTCATGCTGGCCGCGGTGACAGCCTTCTATGCAACGCTCTGGGCTGCGGACATCAGCCTCGATGCCGCACGCGACCTTGGACAGTTGCCACGGTTCGCCGACACCGCCAGCCTGTCGCTACCCTCGCCCGCACTGTTCAGCCAGGTTGACTGGTGGCAGGTGCTGAATGCCGCGCCGAGCATGGTGATGGTCGCCATCATCAGCATGGTGGGGTTGATGCTCAACATCAGCGGGCTGGAACTGGCGCTGGGCAAGGACGTCGACGTCAATGCGGAGCTGCGTTCGAACGGTATCGCAAACCTGTTGTCGGGCGGGGTTGGCGGGCCTGCCGGCTATACCGGCCTGTCGATGACCATCATGGCGCAGGAAACCGGCGCAACATCACGGCTGCCGGGCGTGGCCACGGCGGCAGTGATGATTGCCGGCCTGGCCGCGGCAAGCAGCCTTCTGATCTATGTGCCGACTTTCCTGACAGCGGGGTTCGTGCTGTTCATGGGGATGTCGCTGCTGAACAACTGGTTTATCAGGGCGCGCCGCCAGCTGCCGGTTGCGGACTGGCTGATCATCGGGCTGATCGTGGCGACCATTGCGCTGGTCGGCTTCCTGGAGGGGCTGATTGCCGGGCTGATCGTGTCTGCGGTGGTGTTCGTGCTCAACTATGCGCGGCTGCCGGTAATCCGGCTGAATGCCACCGGCATCGAGCGGCGCAGCACCGTCGACCGGGCCAGCGAGTGCGTGAAGTATCTCAGCAGCCATGGCGGCAAGATCCAGATCGTGCAGTTGCAGGGTTATCTGTTCTTCGGCACGGCGGACCGGGTGGTCAACATCATCCGCAAACGGGTGGTGGGCATCGATGAGCAGCCGCTGCGCTTCGTGCTGCTGGACTTCCATCATGTGAGCGGCGCCGATTCCGCCGCCATCACCTGCTTCGTCAAGATTCTCCGGCTGGTCAGGCCCGCTGGAGTCACCGTGGTCTTCACCCACCTGCACGAGGACATCGAGCGCCAGTTGGTGCTTGCGGGCAACCGGGCGGCGGCGAACGAGCTGGTGCTGATGCCGGACCTCGATGGCGCGCTGGAGATGGCGGAGGAAAGCATACTGAGCGAACGCGGCGAAACCGGCAGTGACAAGACGCTGCTGCATCATCTCGGCGCCATCGTCGGGGAGCATCCGCGCCTGCCTGACCTGATCAACGCGATGACGAGGCAGGTCATGCAGCCGGAAGCGGTGCTTATACGGCAGGGAGAGAAGGCAGACGATCTCTACTTCCTGGCCAGCGGCAGGGTGCGGGTTCAGGTGGCGCTGCCCAGCGGGAGAACGCTTCGGCTGCGCTCGATGCTGGCCGGGGCGATCGTCGGCGAGGTGGCGTTCTACCTGCGCCAGGTCAGAACGGCTGACGTGATCGTCGACATGCCCTCGGTCGTCTACCAGCTCAAGGCGGCAGACCTGGCTGCGCTGGAGGGGTCGGACGCCGAACTCGCTGCGCTGGCGCACCGGATCATGGCGACGACGCTTTCGGAGAAGCTGGCGATGGCCAACAAGACCATCCAGCTGTCGCAAGCCTGAAGGCCAGCAGCCGCGGTACCGGGACAGGGCATGGCCAGCACTTGCAAAGTTCCCCGTTTCGCGTATAACCCGGCCCGTTCTTGAGCGGTATTTCCGGTCGGGGGCTGAACGGAAGGTTGCCGGCCAATTGCCGGCGGCAGGGTTTCAAATCCCGTCTTCCCGTGTCCCTGCTCTTTCGAGGAACCGGTCTCGAGCCTTTCTAACCGAAGAGGCTCGGGAGAGGCTTTGCGCCGGAAGTGCCCGCTGTCAGGAACGTGAAAACCGAAAGAAAGGCTGAATCCATGCCATTATATGAGCATGTGTTCATGGCGCGTCAGGATATTTCCAACGCGCAGATGGACACGCTGACCGAACAGTTCAAATCGATCATCACCGACAATGGCGGCAAGATCGGGCGCACCGAATACTGGGGCCTGAAGCCGCTGACCTACCGCATCCGCAAGAACCGCAAGGCTCACTATGCGCTGATGAACATCGAGGCGCCGGCCGCAGCCGTGGCCGAGATGGAGCGCCAGATGGGCCTCAACGAAGACGTCATCCGGTTCATGACGATCCGCGTGGAAGAGCACGAGGAAGAGCCGTCGGTTCAGATGCGCGCCGGCCGTGACCGCGGCGACCGCCCGGACCGTGGCGACCGTGGCGACCGCCCGGATCGTGGTGACCGTGGCGACCGGGGTGATCGCGGAGACAGGGGGCCACGCGGTCCGCGCTTCTCGCGTGATGACAACACTTCCGACGAAGGAGACGCATGATGTCCGGCGCTCGCAGACCATTTTTCCGCCGCCGCAAGAGCTGCCCGTTCTCCGGCGAGAATGCACCGAAGATCGACTACAAGGACGCACGCCTGCTGTCGCGCTACATTTCCGAGCGTGGCAAGATCGTGCCGAGCCGCATCACGGCCGTATCGGCCAAGCGGCAGCGCGAACTGGCCAAGGCCATCAAGCGCGCCCGCTTCCTGGGCCTTTTGCCTTATGTGGTGAAGTAAAACTGGACACCTGAAATGGATGCGGCAGCCAACTTTCCTGGCGGCCTGCCGCATCCGTTCTTGATCACTTTAACCTGGTTGGGGCAGGCGCGCCGAAGCGACCTTCCTCTAACCCATCGCAAGATGCGGGACAGCCCACGCTGATGAACAACTGGCTCATCATAGGCCTTTTGGCCGGCATCGCCTCGGGCGTGCTTTATTTCAGCGCGTCGGCGGGCAATTTCGCCGGCATGATGCTGGCAAGCTTTGCCTCCTTCCCCCTGTTTGTCGCGGGCCTCGGCTGGGGCCTCGCCACCGTGGCGCTCGGCGTGGGCGTGCTGCTGGCTGGCTACGTAGTGATACTGGGGCTTTCCAGCGGGGTTGGCGCGGCCCTGGCAATTGGCGCCGCCCCGATCATGGTGACGTGGCTCGCCCTGCAGAACCGGCCCGCAGCCGCCAGCCCGTCGGCGTAAGGCGAGGTGGCCGATGCCGGCGTCGAGTGGTATCCGGAAGGCCGGCTGGTGATCTGGATGGCGTTGCTGGCTGCGGCCGGCGTGGCGCTGTTCGTGCTGATGTTCAGCACCGGACCGGGCGGCTTCGGGGCGGCCATGGCGCAGCAGCTGGAACCGCTGTTCAAGGCGTTCGCCGAACAGCCGAACCCGCCCCCGCCGGAACAGGTCGAACAATTCAGGACGCTGCTGATCGCCGCACTGCCGGGCGGCATGAGCGCCGTCTCGCTGGTTTCGATGGTTGCCAGCCTGGCGCTGGCCATCGCGGTAGTGAAGCGCTCGGGCACATCGTTGCGGCCCTGGGCGCCGTTCGGTGAACTGCGCTTCCCGCGCTGGTCGGTGTGGGTGCTGTCGGCAGCGGCGCTGGCAACCTTCCTGCCCGGCATTGCCGGCACGCTTGGCTGGGTGGTGGCGTCGGCAATGTTTGCATCATTCGTGGTGCTGGGTCTCGCCGTCGTTCACGGCCTGACAGCCGGCAGCACGATGCAGCCGATGCTGCTGGGGCTGATGTACATGCTGCTGGTCTTCTTCAACGTGGTGGTCTGTTTTCCGCTGATCCTGCTGGCGATGACAGACCAGGCATTCAACCTGCGCGGACGCGCCAAGTCGCCACCGCCCGCACCGCCCAAAACCTGAAACAGAAACCATTCAACCCGATCAAACTAACGATCATCACGAGGAGTACCTGAAATGCACGTCATTCTGCTGGAGCGCGTCGAGAAGCTAGGCGCCATGGGTGAAACCGTCCGCGTCAAGGACGGCTTTGCCCGCAACTACCTGCTGCCGCGCGGCAAGGCCCTGCGCGCAACGGAAGCCAACAAGGCCAAGTTCGAGGCCCAGCGCGCCGAACTGGAAGCCAGGAACGCCGCCGCCGTCGAGGCCGCCAAGACCGATGCCCAGAAGCTCGACGGCTCGTCCTACGTGCTTATCCGCCAGGCCGGCGAATCCGGCCAGCTGTACGGTTCGGTCTCGACCCGTGACATCGCTGCTGCGGCCTCAGAAAGCGGCATCGCCGTCAACCGCAACCAGGTGGTGCTGTCCGACCCGATCAAGACCATCGGCCTGTACGACGTGAAGGTTGCCCTGCACGGCGAAGTGGCCTGCACGGTCAAGATCAACGTGGCCCGCACCGCGGATGAAGCGGAAGCCCAGGCCCGCGGCGAAGTGATGACCGGCAACCAGGACGAGCGCGAGGAAACCCGCCGCGCCGCCGAGGAGCTGTTCGAGCAGGCCCAGGCCGATGCTGCTGCTGAAGAGGCCGGAGAAGAATAAGCTGGCGCCATCAGCGTCAGGCACAACGACTTTGCAGGGCGGGCGGCCGGAGAAATCCGGCGGCCCGTTTTGCATTTGACGCAGGTTACGGCGCAGTGGCATTGTTACGTAAAAATACGTATGCGAATTAAAATGCAGCTGGGACCGGGAAGGAGCGGAACCATGCAAGCATTGTTGAAGCAGCTGCTGCAGCACATCGTACGGCACGGCGACCTTGAGGTAACGATGCCGGACGGATCGGTCTGCGTCTTTGGCGACGGCTCCGGTACGCGCGTGGGTTTCTCGGTGCGCGACACCGCAACGACCCTGCAACTCGTCCTCGACCCGGATCTGCATTTTGGCGAGGCCTACATGGAAGGCGCCGTCAACGTGACCCGGGGCACCATTCACGACGTGTTGCGGCTGCTGTTCGAGAACGTCGAAAACGTCACTGCCCCACTGTCACTGGACCTGCCCTACGCCATCCGCCGGCGCATCAAGCATCTGCAGCAGGCCAACCCCGTAGGCAAGGCCCGCCAGAACGTGGCGCATCACTATGACCTGTCGGGCGCGCTCTACGACATCTTCCTCGACGAGGACCGGCAATATTCGTGCGCCTATTTCGAAGGCCAGGGCCAGACGCTTGAGTCAGCCCAGCTTGCCAAGAAGCGGCATCTGGCGGCCAAGCTGATGATCGAGCCAGGCATGAAGGTGCTCGACATCGGATCGGGATGGGGCGGGCTGGGGCTTTACCTGGCGCAGGTGACGGGCGCACAGGTCACCGGCGTCACCCTGTCGGAAGAACAATACCGGCTGTCGAACGAACGCGCGGCAAGACGCGGGCTTCAGGACAAGGTGCAGTTCCTGCTCAAGGACTACCGTGAACTGGACGGCGAATTCGACCGGATCGTCTCAGTGGGCATGTTCGAACACGTGGGCGTGCGCCACTATGGCGAGATGTTCACCAAGGTGCGCAGTCTGCTGCAAAGGGACGGCATCTTCCTGCTGCATTCGATCGGCCGTTCCAACGGACCGGGCGCGACCAGCGCGTGGATCCGCAAGTACATCTTTCCGGGCGGCTATGCCCCTGCCCTGTCGGAGGTGATGCCGGAAGTGGAGAAAGCCGGTCTTTACACCACTGACGTGGAAATCCTCAGGCTGCACTATGCGCGCACGCTGGCCGAGTGGCGCAAGCGGTTTGCCGCCCGGCGCGACGAGGTGGTGGCGCTGTATGACGAACGCTTCGCCCGGATGTGGGAGTTCTACCTGTCGTCGTCCGAGCTGAGCTTCCGGCACCTTGGCCTCAACAACTTCCAGCTCCAGGCCGCGCGCCATCAGGAGGCCCTGCCGTTCACCCGCGATTACATCGCACGAGAGGAGGAACGGCTGAAAAAGCTCGAACAACAGCGCATTCCGGCAAGGAAGCGCGCGCCACGCCGCGCACCGGGCGAATCAGTGCATTATCCACAGCTTTCGAAGCAATAGTGGAAAGCTGCAAAGTCGGTTCAGTTCTGGCTTCGCTGCGGCAGCATCGGCGGGTATCACGTCAGCCATGGAGAGCGCACTCAAACTTACCCACAACGCCGATGATGATCGCGGCGGAGAAGACTATCGCCTTGCGCCGCACAACCTGGAGGCAGAGCAGGCGCTGCTGGGCGCCATCCTGGTCAACAACGAGGCCTGTGACCGGGTTTCCAACTTCCTGATGCCGGAGCACTTCTACGAAGGCGTGCATGCGCGCATCTACGAGGCTGCCGCAACCCGCATCCGCGCCGGCCAGCTTGCCTCGCCGGTCACCCTGAAAACTTTCTTCGAGCAGGATGACACGCTGCAGGAGATCGGCGGCGCGGCGTACCTGGCCCGGCTGGCGGCATCGGCTACCACGATCATCAATGCCGAGGACTATGGCCGCACCATCCATGAACTGGCCCAGCGCCGGGCGCTGATCAATATCGGCACCGACATCGTCACTGCGAGCTTTGACACGCCGGTGGACAAGAGCTCTCGCAACCTGATCGAGGAAGCCGAGCAGAAGCTCTACGAGATTGCCGAAAGCGAGAAGTACGGACAGGGCTTCCAGCCGTTCGGCACCGCGCTGACCGAGGCCATCGACATGGCTGCCGCCGCCTACCAGCGCGACGGCGGGCTGTCGGGTATTTCCACCGGCCTGAAGGACCTCGACGAAAAGCTGGGGGGCTTGCAGTCGTCTGACCTGATCATCCTCGCCGGCCGTCCCGCCATGGGCAAGACGTCGCTGGCCACCAACCTTGCCTACAATGTCGCCGCCGCCTACCAGGCCGAGCACAACCCGGACGGCACCATGAAGGTGAAGAACGGCGGCATCGTCGCGTTCTTCTCGCTGGAAATGTCGGGCGAGCAGCTGGCCACCCGCATCATCTCCGAGCAGGCGGAAATCTCGTCCGAGCGCATCCGGCGCGGCAAGATCACGCCGGACGAGTTCGACCGGCTGGTAGAGGTGAGCCAGCGGCTGGCGTCCATGCCGCTCTATATCGACGCCACCGGCGGCCTGACCATCGCACAGGTGGCCGCCCGGGCACGGCGGCTGAAGCGCCAGCGCGGCACGCTGGGGCTGATCGTGGTGGACTACCTGCATCTGCTGGCGGGGTCGGCCCGGCGGGCGTCTGAAAGCCGGGTGCAGGAGGTGACCGAGATCACCACCGGGCTCAAGGCGCTGGCCAAGGAACTGAACGTGCCGATCATCGCGCTGTCGCAGCTGTCGCGGCAGGTGGAAAACCGCGAAGACAAGCGCCCGCAGCTGGCGGACCTGCGCGAATCCGGCTCGATCGAGCAGGACGCCGACGTGGTGATGTTCATCTACCGCGAGGAATATTACCTGGGCCGCGAGGAACCCAAGCCCAACACCGAGGAACACCTGCAATGGCAGGAGAAGATGGACCGTGTGGTGGGCGTTGCCGACGTGATCATCGGCAAGCAGCGCCACGGCCCCACCGGCACCGTCTCGCTGCACTTCGACGCCAACCTCACCAAGTTCACCAACCTGGCGCGGCCTGGCTACACGCCCGACTTCCGCGACTGACGGGCCGGGTGGCATGAGCATCCCGGCTGAACTTGCGGGCGCAACCCTGACCATTGACCTTGCTGCCCTGGCGGACAACTGGCGCACGGTCCGCGGCGAGGTTGCTCCTGCAGAATGCGGCGCCACCATCAAGGCGGATGGCTATGGCTGCGGCGCGGCGGAAGTGGCGCGGAAACTCTGGGATGCCGGATGCCGGACCTTCTTCGTGGCGTTGCCGATGGAAGGCAAGCTGGTGCGCGAGGCCCTTCCCGGCGCCGTGGTCTACGTGCTGGACGGGCTGTTCGCCGGGCAGGCGAAATTCTACATGGCGCATAATCTCCGCCCTGCCCTTGCCAGCCCGGAAGAGATTGCCGAGTGGGCGGCCGCCAGCGGCGGCAGGTACAAGGCGGCGGTACACGTTGATACCGGCATCAACCGGCTGGGGCTGACGCTGGCTCAGGCGGAGGCGCTCGCCGCTGATGAAGGACTGATGGAGCAGGCCGGGCTGTGCCTGCTGATGAGCCATCTGCAGTCGGGCGATAACGCGGGCGATGCGATGAATGCCACCCAGCTTGAGCGGTTTGCCACGCTGCGCGCGCTGTTTCCCGCCCTGCCCGCCTCGCTGGCCAACTCGCCCGGCTCGTTCCTCGGCGCGGCATTTGCCCACGACCTGGCCCGGCCCGGCGTGGCGCTTTATGGTGGTAACCCGTTTGCCGGCAAGCCGAACCCGTTCATGCCGGTGGTGCGGCTGACGGCGCCGGTGCTGCAGGTGCGCGAGGTGGCGGCAGGCGAAGGCGTGGGCTATGGCGCCACCTGGCGGGCCAGGCGGCCATCGCGCATCGCCATCGTTGGCGCAGGCTATGCCGACGGGGTGAGCCGGCACCTGTCATGGCCCGCCCACGAGGGGCCTGCCGAAGTGCTGATCGCAGGCCAGCGATGCCCCATCGTGGGCCGGGTGTCGATGGACATGATTACCGTGGACGTGACGGATATCGCGCAGGGAGACGTGTCGCGCGGCACTGAAGCCGTGCTGCTGGGCGACGGCATAAGCGTCGATGACTGGGCGCGGTGGGCCGGCACCATCCCTTACGAAGTCCTCACATCCCTTGGCAGACGCTACGCAAAAGTGTACTCGTCTTGAGTGTGCCGCCGGGGGCCGAAGCGGTGCATCGAGTGGCACAAGCTAACGTGGATTGAGGGGCCAATTCCCGGTGACGTTTCTGGCGACTTTCGGCGCATTCGTGCTGGCCATGCTGGCCGAAGTGGGACGGCTTGCGCTGTTCACCCGGGACGCGGTGCTGCGCGGGCTGGCGCCGCCGTGGTATTTCCGGCAGGTGTTCGACCAGATCCTGCGCATCGGTTATTTCTCGCTGCCCGTCGTTGGCTTGACGGCGTTCTTCACCGGCGGCGCGCTGGCGCTGCAGATCTATATCGGCGGCACCCGTTACAATGCCGAGAACCTCGTCTCGCAGATCGTGGCGCTCGGCATCACCCGCGAACTCGGCCCTGTCATGGCCGGCCTGATGGTGACGGGCCGTGTGGCGGCAGCCATTGCGGCGGAGCTTGGCACCATGAAGGTGACCGAGCAGATCGACGCGCTGACCACGCTTTCAACCAATCCGTTCAAGTATCTCGTAGGTCCGCGCATCGTTGCCGCTGTACTGACCATGCCCATCCTCGTCGGCGTTGCCGACATCATCGGCATCCTTGGCGGGTACATTGTCGGCATCACGTCGCTGGGCTTCAATTCGGCCGCTTACATCAAGAACACCACTGACTTCGTCGAGTTCACCGACGTGACTTCGGGCCTGATCAAGGCGGCGGTGTTCGGCTTCATCATCGCGCTGATGGGCTGCTATCACGGCTTCAATTCGAAAGGCGGCGCGCAAGGCGTGGGCCGGGCCACCACAAATGCGGTGGTGTCGGGCTCGATCCTGATCCTCGCCGCCAACTACGTGCTGACGTCGCTGCTGTTTGAAAAGTGAGGCTTCGCCCGCGATGCCAGAGCCGCACATCGTCCTTGAAAACGTCCACAAGTCCTTCGGACCGAAGCACGTGCTGCGCGGGGTCAACGTGGGCGTGGACAAGGGCCGGTCGCTGGTGATCATCGGCGGCTCGGGCACCGGAAAATCCGTCACGTTGAAATGTATTCTCGGGCTTTTGAAGCCGGATTCAGGCTCCATTCGCGTCGGTGGTGAGGAGATTACCGGCCTTACTGGAGAGGCCCGCGACGACATGCTGGCGCGTTTCGGCATGCTGTTCCAGGGCGCGGCGCTGTTCGACAGCCTCAACGTCTGGCGCAACGTCGCGTTCGGGTTGATGCAGGGGCGCCGGCAGATGAAGGCGCGCGAGGCACGGGCCATCGCCATCGACAAGCTGGCGCAGGTGGGACTGGGACCGGAACTGGCCGACGCCAGTCCGGCCGAGCTTTCCGGCGGCATGCGCAAGCGGGTGGGCCTTGCCCGCGCCATCGCGCCGGAGCCGGAGATCATCTTCTTCGACGAGCCGACAACCGGCCTCGATCCGATCATGGGTGACGTCATCAACAACCTGATCGTGGACTGCACCAGGGGGCTTGGCGCCACAACCATCACCATCACCCACGACATGGCGTCGGCGCGCAAGATCGCCGATGACATCGCCATGATCTACAAGGGGCAGATCGTCTGGCATGGCCCGGCAGACGAGATCGACTGCTCCAACAACCCGTACGTGGACCAGTTCATTCACGGGCGCGCCGAAGGGCCGATCCAGGTAGATCTGTAATTTCTGCATGGCTTGTTCGGGCTCAAAGAATCCGGCTTGAATTTGCCCAAATCCCGGCGCTTCAATCCGCCTCGTGCCCGCTCATGGGCCGGAGTTGAAGCATCGTGCTCCACACATTTGAAGCATCCGACGTCATCGTCATTGTCATCATCACCATTGTCGTCATGGTAATCGGCGCGTTGCAGTTTTCCCGCCGCTCGTCCGCTCCGCCGACGGATCAGCCGTAAGGCGTCTCACGCCGGCAGCGCGGATGCGTAGATGTAGGCGGCGTAGGCCACCAGCAGCAGCGCCGCCAGCGGCCTGCCGATCTGCTTCACGGCGAACAGCAACACCACGAGTACGGCAGCAACGGCCAGCATGACCGGCCCGTCGAGCGTTGCAAAGCGGCTTGCCACAGGTATCGGGCTGATCGCGGCGGTTATGCCGAGAATGGCGAGAATGTTGAAGATGTTGCTGCCAACGATATTGGCAAGCGCCACGTCGGCGTGCCTGCGCAGGGCGGCGACCACTGAGGTCGCGAGTTCCGGTAATGACGTGCCGACGGCGACGATGGTCAATCCGATCACCGCTTCGCTGACGCCGAATTCGCGGGCAATGCCGGTGGCTCCGTCCACCAGCAGCCGGGCGCCCAGCATCAGCATGCCAAGGCCAATGACCACTGCTGCTGCAGCCATGGCAGGCTTGAGCGGGATGTCGGCCACTTCATCGGCTTCGTGGGTGAAGGCGCTTTCGCGTCGGCGGCTCTCGATGCGATAGGTAATGAAGAGGTAGCCCGCCAGCAGCGCCAGCATTGCAAGACCGGCAACCCGGCTCACCATCCCCGTCATAAGCAGGGGCACAAGCGCCGCCGATACCGCCAGCATGACGAGGCCTTCGCGGCGCATGGACGGGTCTGCGTTGGCAATCGGCCAGATGAGTGCGGCTGCGCCAATGATCAGCAGGACATTGGCGATGTTGGAGCCGATGATATTGCCGATGGCGATTTCGGGCGAGCCGGCCATGGCGGCCTGCAGCGACACCAGAAGTTCAGGCGTCGAGGTGCCAAAGCCCACGATGACCATGCCGACGACCAGCTTGGAAATGCGCATTCGCTCGGCGATGGCAACGCTGCCGCGCACCAGCCCTTCCCCGCCGACAAACAACAGAACAAGCCCTGCCGCAATGAACGCCAGATCAGTGACCAAGATTTTCCTCCGGAAACCGCCGCGGCCTGTCCAGGCTACTGTCGCGATGGCCAGATATCTGCGCCCGGCATGGCGGATTCAAGGCTGCGGCAAAAAATACCCGGCGCCGCCGAGGGGGTGGCAGCGCCGGGCGCGAACATCAGCCGAACGAAGGGTTACTTCGGCATGATGACCGTATCGATGACATGGATGACGCCGTTGTCGGCGGCCACGTCAGCCTGGGTCACCTTGGCGCCGTCAATCATGACGGCGTCGCCGGTTGCATTGATCATGGCTTCCGAGCCCTGCACGGTCTTGGCGCCCATTTCCTTGCCGGCGATGTCAGCAGCCATCACCTTGCCCGGCACCACGTGGTAGGTCAGGATCGAGACGAGCTTGTCCTTGTTCTCGGGCTTCAGCAGGTCTTCGACGGTGCCGGCCGGCAGCTTTGCAAACGCTTCGTCGGTCGGTGCGAAGACGGTGAACGGGCCTTCGCCCTTCAGGGTATCAACAAGACCGGCAGCCTCTACGGCAGCGACGAGCGTGCTGAACGAGCCGGCGGCGACGGCGGTATCGACGATGTCTGCAGCCTTGGCGGCAACCGAGCCCATAGCCATGGAAGCGGCGATTGCAGTGGCGGCGAGAAGAGTTTTCATGCGGGTCATTGGTAATATTCCCTCGTCTGGTTTGGGTTCATGGTAAGTTGGATCAGGCCCCAGCCTTCACCTCCACAACCAGCAGACGGCAGCTTCGTTGCACCAGCGAGCGGACACAAATTTGTGTACAAATCTTGCGTTGGTTTAATGAATTTCGTGGAACTTTCGCGATCCCGACACAATCGGCACAGCTGCGTCCCGCAGTGCGATCTCTGGACAATGTTCCATTTTTGTTCTAGATAGCCTGCATGGGAAAGGTCACCTTGAGATTCGCCTGTCAAAGCTGCGGTGCGGTTTACACAAAGTGGGCCGGCCGCTGCGAGGCGTGCGGCGAGTGGAATTCGCTGGCTGAAGAGTCGGCCGTCGAGGTCCCGGTATCCGGCGCCAAGGGGGCGGCGATGCCCAGGGGCCGGGTGACCAGGCTGGTGGGGCTTGAAGGCGAGACACCGGCGCCGGAACGCATCCTGACCGGCATCGGAGAACTGGACCGGGTGGCAGGCGGCGGCTTCGTACCGGGCTCGGGCATCCTGATCGGCGGGGACCCCGGCATCGGCAAGTCCACCTTGCTCACGCAGGCCCTGGCGAGCGTGGCGAACCGCGGTCACAAGGCTGTATACATTTCAGGTGAAGAGGCCATCGACCAGGTGCGGCTGCGGGCGCGGCGGCTGGGGCTCGGCAAGTCGCCGGTGCTGCTGGCGGCAGAGACCAACGTTTCCGACATCATTGCGACGCTGAGCGAGGGCGAACCTCCGGCAGTGGTGGTGATTGATTCGATCCAGACGCTGTGGTCGCCGGTCATCGAGAGCGCCCCGGGCACAGTGACGCAGCTGCGCGCCGGCGCGGAGGCGCTGATCCGGTTTGCCAAGCAGCGCGGCTGCGCGGTGCTGCTGGTCGGCCACGTCACCAAGGACGGCCAGATCGCCGGACCAAAGGTGGTCGAGCACATGGTCGATACGGTGCTCTATTTCGAGGGCGACCGGGGCCACCAGTTCCGCATCCTGCGGGCAGTGAAGAACCGGTTCGGGCCGACCGACGAGATCGGCGTCTTCGAGATGTCGGACGCCGGGCTGCGCGAGGTGGAAAACCCGTCGCGGCTGTTCATGGGCTCAGGCGAGGCGCCGACGCCGGGCTCGGCCATCTTTGCCGGCATCGAAGGAACGCGGCCGCTGCTGATGGAAGTGCAGGCGCTGGTGTCGCCATCGGCGCTTGGCACCCCGCGACGCGCGGTCGTGGGCTGGGACCAGAACCGGCTGGCCATGGTGATGGCGGTGCTGGAGGCCCACGCCGGCGTCAATGTCGGCCAGCAGGACGTCTACCTGAACGTGGCGGGCGGGCTTAAGGTGAAGGAACCAGCCGCCGACATGGCGGTGGCGGCAGCGCTGGTGTCGTCGCTCACCGGTTCGATCATTCCACCCAGCGTTGCGCTGTTCGGCGAGATCGCATTGTCCGGCGCCTTGCGCCCGGTCGGTCAGGCAGACCAGCGCGCCCGCGAGGCGGCAAAACTGGGCCTGGAGACGGTGATCACCGCCGCCGGGGGCCAGGGCAAGAAGCCATCAGCCGCGCCGTCCTTGCGGCAGATGGCCAATGTGGGCGACCTCGTAGCTTATATTGCAGGCCTGCCAAAAGGCTGAGATCATGGCCGGAAGCGCCGGTTTCAGGCCAGCCGGAGTCGGACGAGCACTGCAAAATCAGGCTGGACCTCGCACTGTCACATTGATTTTGCGCCACCCCCGTGCGACATACATTCCAGTCAGCCTGATAACCGGGGACGGATGCGGATCGTGGAGGCTGGCCACAGGCACGATCCCGGAGACTTGAATCATGTCATTTACCTGGCCCGATATTGCGCTTGCCGCCGTGATGGTGATTTCCGGACTTATGGCAATCATGCGCGGTTTCTCGCGCGAGGTGCTATCGCTGGTTGCATGGGGCGCTGCAGCCGTGGCGGCGTTCTACGCGATCTTTTCCGA
>JAZBOA010000649.1:0-4078 GCA_036350935.1 Anderseniella sp.
GACAACTGGATGGTTTCTCTCTTGAGCAGGGCGGAATAATTGTTTATCTTGCAGTGCGTGTCAGCTAAGGCGCAGATGACTGAACTCGCAACGGTCAGTGATTTCTGTCCGAGTCTGGTCTGTTCCGAGAAGTCTGTTGTCACCTTGTCAGGACTTTGAAAAGTCTGTAGCAGAACATTGCTTGATTTCAATCATATACCCAAAAACACCCATGCCCATCACCCGCCTGCACCGCCGCCTTGACGCGGCCCGCGCCCTTTGCTTCAACATCGAATCTGCCCGTCCTCTCACTGACGAGGAGCTGCGCCGCCTGCGCCTGCTGCTCGCGGACGGCTTCATTGCCGAGACCGTCTCCCTTGAACCGGCACTGACCGGCGAGCGCGTGGTTGAGGTCGGCCCGCGTCTGAACTTTGCCACCGCTTGGTCGTCCAACCTCGTCTCCATCTGCCGGGCCACCGGCTTAGACTGCGTGACACGGGCCGAGCGTTCCCGCGTGTACGTGGTGCCGGAAGGCGAGGACATGGCCGCCTTCATCGCCGCCCACCACGACCGGATGACCGAATGCTGCTATCAGCACCCGCTCACCACCTTTGAGACCGGCATCAAGCCGGAGCCGGTGTACGAGGTTGACCTGCTCGGCAAGGGGCCGGACGCGCTGCTCAATCTGCCCGGCATCTCGATGGACGAGCGCGACCGCCAGTTCTACTACGACTACTTTGTCGGCAAGCACCAGCGCAACCCGACCATCGTCGAGATCATGGATCTCAACAACGCCAACTCGGAGCACTCACGGCATGGCTTCTTCCGGGGCAGGCAGGTGGTGGACGGCGCAGAGCAGGACGGCACACTCTTTGATGTGGTGCAGGCCACGCTGAAGGCGCATCCAAAAGGCTCGCTGGTGGCCTTTGGCGACAACTCCAGCGTGGTTGCTGGGCATGACATCAGCACCTTGCAGCCGGAGCAGCCGGGCCAGCCCTCGCCGCTGCGGGCGGCAGATGTCCGCTTTCATCCCCTGCTCACCGCTGAGACGCACAATTTCCCCACCGGCGTGGCTCCCTTTCCCGGCGCAGAGACCGGCACTGGCGGCCGCATTCGCGATGTGCAGGGCACAGGCAAGGGCGGCTTTGTCATGGCAGGCACGGCGGGCTACTGCGTCGGCAATCTGCACATTCCCGGCTACGAGCTGCCCTGGGAGCAGTGCCACGCCTGCCCATCCAACCTCGCCTCGGCCCTGACCATTGAGATCGAGGCCAGCAACGGCGCGTCCGACTACGGCAACAAGTTCGGCGAGCCGCTGATTCAGGGCTTCACCCGCTCCTTTGACCTGCGCGTGGAGGGCGGCGAACGCTGGGCCTATCTCAAGCCGATCATGTTCACCGGCGGCATCGGCCAGATTGACGACCGCCATATTAAGAAGGAGCAGGCGGCCAAGGGGATGCTGATCGTGCAGGTGGGCGGCCCGGCCTACCGGGTCGGCTTCGGCGGCGGTGCGGCCTCGTCCATGCTCCAAGGCGAGAACGCGGCGGAGCTGGACTTCAACGCGGTGCAGCGCGGCGACGCGGAGATGGAGCAGAAGATGAACCGGGTCATCCGGGCCTGCAACGAGATGGGCGGCAGGACGCTGATCGAGGTCATCCACGACCAGGGCGCGGGCGGCCCGGCCAACGTGCTGAAAGAGCTGGTCGAGCACTCCGGCGGGCGGATTGAGATACGCAAGATACGGGTCGGTGATCCCACCATGTCGGTGCTGGAAATCTATGTGGCCGAGTATCAGGAGCGCAACGGCCTGCTGATCAAGCCGGAGAACATCCAGCAGTTCCTCGCCTTATGCGAGCGCGAGAAGGTGGCCTGCGAGGTGCTGGGCGAAGTCACCGGCGACCTGCGCTTCGTGGTCAGCGACGAGCAGGACGGCAGCACGCCAGTGGATGTGGAGCTGAAGGAGGTGCTGGGGCATATCCCACAGAAGACGTTCAGCGACAACCGTGTGCCCCGTAGGGGCGGTTCGCGAACCGCCCCTACAGCATCCGTCCGCGATCACCTCCGCAACGTCCTCCGCCTCGTCTCGGTCGGCTCGAAACGCTTCCTGACGAATAAGGTAGATCGCTCTGTCACCGGCCTGATTGCCCGGCAGCAGTGCTGCGGCCCGCTCCAGCTCACCGTCGGCGATGTGGCGGTGGTGGCGCAGTCGCATTTCGGATTCACCGGCATTGCCACCGCCATTGGCGAGCAGCCGATCAAGATGCTGCTTGACCCGGCGGCGGGCGCACGCATGGCGGTCGGCGAGGCATGGACGAACCTTGTCTGGGCCAAGATTGACGACCCGGAGCAGGTGAAGTGCTCGGCCAACTGGATGTGGGCACCCAAGCTGCCGGGCGAGGGCGCGGCCATGAACGACGCGGCGCGGGCCATGCGCGATGCGATGATCGCCACCGGCATGGCCGTGGACGGCGGCAAGGACTCGCTTTCGATGGCGACCAAGGTCGGCGCGGAAACGGTGAAGTCGCCCCGCGAGCTGGTCATCTCGGCGTATGCCGCAATGAGCGACATCCGCAAGGTCGTCACGCCGGACATCAAAGAGCCGGGTTCGGTTCTGCTGCTCATTGATCTTGCGCCGGGCAAGGCGCGGCTGGGCGGTTCTGCCTTGGCGCAGACGCTGGGCAGCCTCGGCGAGGAAAGCCCGGACATGGACGACCCAGTGTTGCTCCGGCAGGCGTTCGCCGCAGTGCAGGAGCTGATTGCGCAAGACCTGATTCTGTCCGGCCACGACCGCAGCGACGGCGGCCTGATCACCACGATGCTGGAGATGGCCTTTGCGGGCAACTGCGGCTTGGAGCTGGCGATTGAAGGAGAGGCGGTTTCCGCCCTCTTCGCTGAGGAGCTGGGCTTGGTGATCGAATGCAGACAGGAGCAGCTTGAGGAGATCAGGCACCGTCTCGCTGTGGCCGAGGTGAGCTGCGAGCTGATAGGCAAGACGACAGAGAAGAAGCAAATCAGCATCCGCTGCAACGGCGAGCTGGTCTTGAACGAGGACATGCGCGTCCTCCGCCAAGAATGGGAGGAGACCAGTTATCAGCTCGAACGCCTGCAAGTAAATCCCGCCTGCGCGGAAGCGGAACGGCAGAGCATCTACGAGCGCACGGCTCCGGCGTATCATCTGCCCTTTACGCCGCAGCCCTCGCCCAAGCATTTGCTGACTGCGGCGAGCAAGCCCAAGGTCGCCATCCTCCGCGACGAAGGCTCCAACTCCGACCGCGAGATGAGTTCCGCCTTTTATGCCGCTGGCTTCGAGCCGTGGGACATCACCATGACCGACCTGCTGGCCGGGCGCGTGACGCTGGAGGGCTTCCGGGGCATCGCGGCAGTGGGCGGCTTCTCCTATGCCGACGTGCCTGAGTCAGCCAAGGGCTGGGCCGCGACCATCCTCTTCAACGAGCGGCTGCGGGCGATGTTCGATGCGTTCCTTGACCGGCCCGACACCTTCACCCTCGGCATCTGCAACGGCTGCCAGCTCTTCGGCCTGCTCGGCTGGGTGCCGTGGCGCGGCTTGGACGCAACGAAGCAGCCGCGTTTCGTGCATAACACGTCGGGCCGCTTCGAGTCGCGCTGGACGACCGTGCGCGTGACCGACAGCCCGGCCATGATGCTGCGCGGCATGAGCGGCCTCGTTTTCGGCATTCACGTGGCGCACGGCGAGGGGCTGCTGCATTTCCCGGACGCGGCGGTGCGGGCTGAGGTAGTCGGCCAGAAGCTGGTGCCGCTGGTCTATGCCGACGACAGCGGCGCGGCCACGGAAGCCTATCCTTTCAACCCCAACGGCTCGCCGGACGGCTTTGCCGGGCTGTGCTCGCCGGATGGCCGCCACCTCGCCCTGATGCCGCATCCAGAGCGGGCCTTCCTGCCGTGGCAATGCCATTGGCTGCCGAGGGAGCTGCAAGGGCTGGATGTCTCGCCATGGCTGCGAATGTTCCAGAATGCGTATGAATGGTGTGCGAAGTAACTTGAGATGATCTTGGAAGGGCGAAATAAATTCGCCCTTTTTTTACTCCTTGCCAGCATATTTGGCAGAAGTGCCGTTGCC
>JAZBOA010000650.1:0-2257 GCA_036350935.1 Anderseniella sp.
GGTCGGCTCGGCTGACGGCATGGCCAAGAGCGCAGGCGAGCCAGGAATTGCCCACGCCGCAGGGTGTCAATCAGCATTGAATCGTGACCCCTTATCGGCGTCCAAACTTGGCTCTGAATCAATCTCGATGCACATCTTCCGTTTTCTGGCCTGATTTGTCTTCTGACCAAGGTCATGGAGGGGGCTGCTGCGATGGGAACGGATGGATGCGGGCGGGAAGTGGCTCCGCCCGGTTTGGTGGTGGATCGGGTTGAGAGGACGGCCGAGTCGGTCAGGGTTTTCGCCCGCTCGGGCATGGCCGGCGCGGCCTGTCCCTCTTGCGGCGTGGTATCGAGGGTGGTTCGCAGTCGGTACGGACGGCGACTGGCCGACCTGCCTGCGCACGGTCGTCACGTCGTGATCAGCGTGGAAGTGAGGCGTTTCCGGTGCGCGGAGCGGGAATGCGCCCGTCGGATATTCGCGGAACGGTTGGAGCCTTCGGTCGCCGGAAGCTTCGCCCGGCGGACCGAGCGGCTGGACGGGCTGGTGCGGCATCTCGGCCGGGCGCTTGGCGGACGCCCGGGACAGAGGATGGCACGCCGGCTGTCGCTGCCGGTGAGCAAGGATACCTGCGCACCGTTCGTCGGCGGGCGGCGGTACCGCATGAAGCCCCGAAGATCATCGGCGTGGACGACTGGGCGTGGCGCAAGGGGCACCGCTACGGCACGCTGATCTGCGACCTGGAGCGGCGGCGGGTGATCGATCTGGTGCCGGACCGGGAGCCGGCCACGGTCGCGGCATGGCTGGCGGCGCGGCCGTCGATCGAGATCATCGCCCGGGATCGCGGCGGCAGCTAGTCGTCTGTGATTTTCCCGTAAGTATCTGCCAAGGCTTTCATATTCTGGCTTTGAAAGTATCAGGAATCGCAAGGTTTTTGGCCGGAACCCACCAAAACCTTGCGATTTCCCACTCGCCTACGCGTAGGGGATTCCCATGGCGGCGTCTTCGTGCTGCAGTGCGGGCAGACCACACCCACCTGCGAGATTGAGATGCGCCCGAAACTGCCCGAAGCCCGGCCTGACGATCTGTTCCGAAGTTCTCTCGAAAGCATTCTCGATCCGAGGCACGAACTTCTGAAGCTGGCCAGCCTGATCGACTGGACCCGCTTTGATGACGCGTTTGGGACGCATTACCATGATCGGAAAGGCCGGCGTGGGGCGCCGACACGCCTCATGACCGGACTGCATCTGCTCAAGCACATGAAGGGTCTCTCCGACGAGGAGACCTGTGCGACCTGGCTGGAGAACCCATACTTCCAGGCCTTCCGCGGCGAGACTCACTTCCAGCACCGGCTGCCGATTGACCGCTCCTCGATGACCCGCTGACGCCAACGGATCGGGGCCGATGACTTGGAGGCGCTGCTTGCCGAAACCATCGCCGTGGCCATCAAGACAGAGGCTGTGAATGAACGGCAACTGGAACGGATCACGGTCGACACCACGGTTCAAACCAAGGCGGTGGCGCACCCGACCGACAGCCATCTGATCCTGCGGGCGGTCGAATGGCTGAATCGTCTGGCGAAGCGCCACGGTATCAAACTGCGCCAATCCTTCCTGCGTCTGGCGACCCGGGCGCGGCGCGAGGCTGCCCGTCTGCTGCATGTCCGGGGCCACAAGCAGGGCCTGCGCTGGTTGAGAAGCATGCGCACCTGGCTCGGCCGGCTGATCCGCGATATCCGCCGCAAAATCGCCGGGGACCCGGTGCTGGAAGCCGCGTTCGCCACGGTGCTGGAGCGCGCCGAGCGCATCCTGTCCCAACAGCCCGCCGACAAGAACAAACTTTACGCCTTCCACGCGCCAGAGGTTGAATGCATCCACTGCCCGGCAGTCGATGCGTCGCATCGACGAGAGGGGGAAAGGGCAAGGCCCGCACCCGCTACGAGTTCGGCTGCAAGACCTCCATCGCCACCACAAACGAGCGCTGCAAGGGCGGCCAGTTCGTCCTCGGGGCCATGGCTTTGCCTGGTAATCCCTATGACGGCCACAGCCTTGCCGGACAGATCGAGCAGGTGGCCCGCCTGACCAAAACGTCCGTTGCCCGCGCCTATGTCGACCGCGGCTACCGCGGGCACAGGATAAATCGTGACGGCCTCCACATCACCATCTCCCACACCCGGGGGATTGCCTCGCCCACCATCCGCCGGGAAATGCGACGACGAAGCCGTATCGAGCCGGTCATCGGCCACCTGAAGGAAGACGGCCACCTCGAACGCAACCAC
>JAZBOA010000651.1:0-2441 GCA_036350935.1 Anderseniella sp.
ATAGGTGTCGGCGTCCAGCACCACCGCCGCCGGGTCCTGGATGTCGACATCTTCGTTGACCACCGAGGTGTTCGGGGAGAACACGCCATAACAGTCGCCAAAGTAGGTGCGAACCCTGTACTTGGCGCCGGTTTCGATCACATCGCCAGCGATGAACACCTGCGCCCCCAAGGCCCGGGCGTAGTTGTCCAGGTGTGCCAGAGAATGTGGTGATGCGCTGGTGCACTCGACGATGGTCAGCTGGAGGTCCTCGGGCAGGTGCTTCTTCTGCAGTTCCGGTGCGAGCTTCAGGGACAGGGCACGCGCCAGGTAACCGGACAGCTGCACCACATTGACACCGGAGGGCGGATCGAAAAAGCGTCCCACGGTCACCAGGTAGGGGACGCCGCGCACACAGCGCGCGAGTTCCTCCGGCAGCATCTCGACGGTGTAGGCGTCCTGGTCCGGCCGGCCTGCGGTAATGATCACGTTGGCTGTACCCGTTGCATAACCAGTCCTTTTGACCCGCAGGCGAAGTGTGCGTTGCTCGGGTGTCGGCTCGAAGGAAAAAGACAACTGGAAGCGGCCGCTTTGATCGGTGTCGCCGACTGCGACCAGGTCCGCGTCGCGCCGTAGTTCAAGCTCCGCGCCGATCACCGGCGAGTCCGTGGACACGTCGAGGACCCGCCCCTTGACAATGGTCTCGGCCACGGCGGAAGCCGCAGCGAGCAGCAGCAGTGCCGGCAGCAAAAATCTAAGGCATCGCATCGCGCGGACCCAGTTCGAGTTGCAGTGTGTTGGTGAGCGCATGGGCGGCAACCGCCTGCGGACAACCGCTTTTTGCCAGCTTCCCTAGTGTTCGACCGTCCTGATCGATCACCGCCAGCTCCCATTGCGGTAATTGCTCGCCGGTCACATGAATGTCAGCCCTTCCATTTGACCCGGTAGCAAAATCCCGTGATATTCCGCCGCCGCTGATGCGCACTGTCAAAGCCTCCCACGGACCCGTTCCGAACTGCAGCCAAAGGTAGCAGGTCCCCGCATTGTCGTCTTGGGCGAGATAGCGCTGCAGCGCCGGATAGCCCAACACGACCAGCAGGACCAGGACGATGGCCGCCACCAGGTAAGGCAAGCGCCCCCGCCACCGCACTCCGGCCATTTCCGCGACCCGGGCCGCCACCTCGGCCACCAGATTACCGCGTGCCTGCAAAATTGTCACGGCGCGGGCGTAGGGGGGGATCGTGTCCATCGGCGTCGGCTTCAACATCACCGGCAGGATGTGCCCGGAAGGCTTGGGCCAGCGCCGCTGTGCGAACTCCAGCTCGGTGAGCGTATAGGCCCCGGCGCGCACCGCTTCGGGTGTGACCAGGAACAGAAACAAGTCCGCTTTCTCCACCTCGCGCCGGATGCCGGCGTCGAATTCCTCGGCCGCGCGCAGGCTGTGCCGGTCGAAGAACACCTCGTGCCCGTCCTGGCGCAACCGGATGGCGATGCTCTCGGCGGTATCCTTATAGGCGCTAGCGTACGAGATAAAGATGCGCACCTGTCCTATCCTGTAAGGTCCAGTCGTCCACGCGGGCGAGGGGGAAATAACGCCAGTACTTGTCCGACAGCCGTCGAGCCGCTGCGAACGGCCCTCACCCTATGCCCGACCCGCGCACCCGTTAGTCCATGGTTTGGGCACGACCGCGCTGCAGATTACGCGGCGTGAGGGCGATGGTCCCGCGCTGCTGGGTCACGGAAGAGCAAACAGCGGCCAGCCTGAAAGACCTGGGCACTTTAGGGAGTTCAATGGCCGGGATTTTCGCGCTGTCGCCACCTTCATTTGGTCCGGCACAACTGCGCCCCGCAAAACCCCTATCCACCGCTACTGCAATCCATTCAAAAGGCTTTAAATCATTGTCAGCGGAAGCCTTCTCAGATAGCAACTTGCTTTTTCTGAGACCAAGTATGCCAGGGCGTTGTTTGGGTGTCAATGACAACGGCAACACGCTATCTTGGCGGGAAAAAACCTTGGAGGACGATCAAAATGCAGCTGGCGGAGTGGCTGGTGGAAATCATCTCCTTCCGGTCTGGGGGACCGTCCGCAGCCCTTCTGCCATCCATCGTCTTCATAACCGCCATGTTTGTGGCCTTTGCAACAGGAACATCCTGGTGGAGCAACTCCATCCTGATGCCAATAGTCATTCCCGTGGCGGCCAATGTTTCCGCTGCCGCCGGGTCTGTCACACCACTGATTCTAGCCTGCACGGGAGGCGTTTTGACCGGAGCGGTCTTCGGAGATCACTGTTCTCCTATTACAGAAGCAGAAATTCCCACCACCCTCAACCCTTTCGGCAGTAAATATCGATTGTCTTCCCTTCAACCTTCCCGACCACCTTGCCATCCCGAACCTCCAGAGCCTCCCCAGACTTCCAGTGCTTCAGCCCCCCCGCAACCATCTCCGCCACGCGTTGCGGGAT
>JAZBOA010000652.1:0-9123 GCA_036350935.1 Anderseniella sp.
ACTGCGCGTGACCGATCAGTTGCACCTGTCGTCAGCGGAAGAGGCGCTGCTGCGCATCCGCTGGATCGCCATCCTGCACGGCCGCACCCGCATGACGCTCGCCGCCACCGGTGGCGTGCACAGCGAGAGCGAGGCGCTGAAACTGCTGCTGGCCGGCGCCGACGTCGTGCATCTCGCCTCCTGCCTGCTCGAGCACGGCCCCGACAAGCTCACCGAAATCCTGGCGGCGATGCAGAACTGGATGGAGGAGAAGGAATACGAATCGGTCGCCCAGCTGAAAGGCAGCATGAGCCAGAAAAACCTGCCCGATCCCTCCATCGTGGCGCGTGCCAGCTATCTGCGGGTGCTCGACAGCTTCTCGCCGCGGCCTGGCGTGTGGTCCTGATGCGTCGTCGATGACGGACTGTTATGCGGGACCGAGCCTCATCGCTCGCGCACATATAGACAAGTCTTCGATGTTCGTGCCAAGCTGAAAACTGAAACATTTGGTTCAAGTCAGTCATTCAAGCATCGTGAGGCGCGATACATGGCAAACCGTTTTTTTATCGTCGATGTCTTCGCAGAGAGTGCCTACACCGGGAATCAACTGGCAGTCGTAGTCTGCGACGGGCCGCTTTCAGTGGAGACCATGCAGCAGGTCGCGGCAGAGACGAACTATTCGGAGACCACGTTCGTCACGCCGGAACCCGAGCAGGATGACGGCTACCGTGTGCGGATTTTCACCCCGGCGCGTGAGATTGCCTTTGCCGGTCATCCCATCCTCGGTAGCGCATGGGTGCTGCGTCATCATGTCTTGCCACGAGCCACCGCATCGATCCGGCTGAACCTCGCACTGCAGCAGATACCGGTCGAATTCGAACAGCAAGCGGAAGGAGACGAGCTGGCCTGGTTTCGTGCGCCGCCGGCTATACTCGGACCCAGTTGTGCCGCGGAGCCAATGGCCTCTGCGCTTGGAATATCTTCCGAGGACATCGATGTGGAGTATCCCGTGCAGCAGATCTCTTCGGGTACCTCGGCCATGATCGTGCCCTTGCGCAGTCTCGACGCACTTCGGCGCAGCACGCTAGACATCGACGCGTATACCGGACTGGCATCCGAAGGTTTCCCTCCTCTCGTCTACCTGTTCTGTCGCCAGACGCATCATGCCGATAACGACCTGTGTGCGCGTTTCTTCTTCGAGGCACACGGCGTTCGCGAGGATCCGGCCACCGGAAACGGTGCGGCATTTCTCGGCGCCTATCTGCTTGAGCACCAGGTCCTGCAGCAGCCAGATCTATCCCTGCGAATCGAGCAAGGCCACGAGATCCGTCGACCGTCTCTGGTCATGCTGCGCGCCCGGACGGCTGACGGACAGCGCGTGGTGCACGTCGGCGGCCGTGTCATGCCGGTAGTGCAGGGCGAGCTGGTTTAAGACTGATCGCAGCAGACGATCAGAAGCGCCAGGCCAATCCGACCAGCCAGGCGTGATCCGGTGCGGCATCGGTCAAGCCTTTGCGATACCCGAAGTCGAAATCCAGGTCGGGCGTCAGGGAATACACCAGACCCATTACCGCGGAGCCCACGTTCGGGTGTCCTGACTTCTCGGGATTGCTCTCGACGCTTGCATCACCTACCACCCGCAGGCTCTCATTAAAGCTGTATTCGACGGATGTCGATGCGTGATAAATGTGTCCGGCTTCTTCCGGCCCGTTGTCAATGATGCGGGTATAGCCAATGTGCAGATTGAAAGCCCAAGGATCGCTTGTGTAGGTCATCACGCCGAACAGACTTGGAATGACAGTATCCGCACTCAGCCCCTGGTCGTCATTGCCGGTAGGCAATCCCAGTCCTGGACGCAGCGCGAAGCTCAGCGGTCCCTCATCGTAGAACCGCCATTTCGCCGCAATCTCCAGGTCTGCATAGCCTGAAACGGACGTCGAGGCTGAACCTGTTGCTTCTGTCAGTTGCTCATACGGCAGGCTCAGGATGGCATCGATCGTTTCCGTGACGCCGATGGACAAAACGGCATTGATGCTCTTGGCGCGCTCTTTGGTCTCGATGTTCTGGCTGTGGCTGATTTCGTGTGTCAGCTCCAACTGATAGTGGCCGGCTCCCTGTGTGCCGGTATCCTCAGTGAGCAGGGGATGGCCCGCCCGTGCGGCCGTTGGCCAGTGAGCAGCGAAAGCGAAGAACAGAAGTCCTGCGAGCCGGTTCGCTACGCTTACTCCCTTCCTTCTGTCGAGCGTTGAATCAGGCCCTGACCAGCAGGCCGGACATGCCCCGTGTGTCCCGCTTGACGAGCTTCCTTCGAGCCGTCGATCGCGCATCATCGAGGGTCATTCAGAGCAGGAAGTTCCTGGGGTATCGGCGCGCGAAAGGATTTCATCGAGCAGTTCGATCCAGTGCCTGACCGGTACTGGCGAAGCCTCGGCCAGGTGCGTGAGGCAACCGATGTTGGCTGTCGCGATGGCCGTCGGACGGCTGGCCATCAGCGTATCCAGCTTGCGCGCGCGCAGCGACTCCGACAGGGATCGCTGCAGGAGCGAATAGGCACCGGCCGAACCGCAGCACATGAAGGAGTAGGAGACAGGCAGCAGTTTGAAGCCGGCGCGCTTCAGCAGCTTCTCGGCCACGCCATTGAGCTTTTCGCCGTGCTGCAGGCTGCAGGAGGACTGGAAGACGATGCGACGCCCAGATTGCGGTGCGGGTTGCTCCCGAATAGGCTCATCCGTCCATTCTTCGGTGACGATCTCTGCGATGTCTTTTACCAGTTCCGAGACACGCCTTGCCTTGTCGCGGTATTGGGGATCGTCTCGCAGCAGTTGGCCGTACTCGCGGAAATGCATGCCACAGCCGCTGGCGGTGAGGACAATGGCTTCGGCGCCGGCTTCGATGTGCGGCCACAGGGCATCGATGTTTCTCCGCATCAGAGTGCGTGCCTCGTTCGTCGCGGCCATATGATGGCTCAGGACGCCACAGCAGCCATCGCTTGCCGCAATCAGCCGAATGCCGAAGCGATCCAGCACGCGCGCCGCGGCAGCGTTGATATCCGGCGCCAGCGCCGGTTGCACGCAACCCTGCCAGATCACCATTTGCCGCGCGTGTGCGCGGTCCGGCCAGGCACCTGTTGACCGTCTCTGCGGAATCCGCGCTTGCAGATCGGCGGGCAGGAATCGGCGCAGCGCCTGACCGGTGCGCAGCAGGGCGGTGAAGCGGTAGCGGTGTGACACCAAGGCACGCACGGTCCGGCGTGCCAGCCTTTCCTTAAACGGCCGTTGCACGTCCTTCTCGACCAGTTCACGTCCGATATCGAGCAGGCGGCCGTAGCGAACACCTTTTGGGCAGCTGGATTCGCAGGACCGGCAGCTGAGGCAGCGATCAAGATGCAGTTGCAGGTTGGCGGCTAATGATTTGCCCTCGAGCGCCTTGAAGGACAAGGCGGGTGGCAATGAACTTGAGTCGGGTTCTTTCCCCTCGAGCATGAGCTTGGTCAGATAGATGCGCCCGCGCGGTCCATCCCAGCCTTCATCGAGCAGGCGGAAGGTCGGGCAGACGGGTTCGCATTGACCGCAGATCACGCAGGATTCCAGGATTGCTGCCGCTTCTCTGCCCTGATCGGTATCACGGTATTTGTCGGCCAAGTCGGTTTTCATTTCAAGGTTCCGGATAGGAGCAGGGCAATCGGCGCCGATGGTGGGTGAGGAACTTCGGCAAACCACTGACACAGCAGACTATGGAGGGGACAAAGGCCGTTGTCCAAGACCTTATTCCGATCACATCGATAGTAATTGTTTATGGAATTTGCGCAGGACGGTTCAAATGCGTCTCCACCAGCCTGTCGCTATGGCTCCGGCAACTTTCGGGCTTGGCCAGACACCACGATGCGGCATCGGGCCATCGCAGCCAAGGCAAGTCCCTTGCAATTCCTGCTGGCCGATACTACGCTGTACCGATCAGTACAATAAATGGAGAAACAATCATGTCTGAACGCCCGCCACTGCCTCCCTTCACGATGGAGACCGCCGCGCAAAAGGTCCGCATGGCGGAAAACGCCTGGAACAGCCGTGACCCGGTCAAGGTGTCACTCGCCTATACCGAGGACAGTCGCTGGCGCAATCGTGGTGAGTATCTGCAGGGACGCGACGCCATCGTGACGTTTCTCGAGCGCAAGTGGACGCGCGAACTGGACTATCGCCTGATCAAGGAATTGTGGAGCTTCCATGAGAACCGTATTGCGGTAAGGTTCAAGTACGAGTGGCATGACGATTCCGGCAACTGGTTTCGCTCCCATGGAAACGAATTGTGGGAGTTCGACGAGCGGGGCCTGATGCGTCGGCGCGAGGCGAGCATCAACGATATCGCTATCGCGGCAAGCGAACGCATGTTCTTGTGGGACCAGGGTCCCCGGCCCGAAGACCATCCCGGACTGTCGGGGATGGGCCTCTTCTAGCCGGTGGCGCACAGAATCGCGAAACGTGACGAGCTGATTGTTGCGCTGGGGGAGATTTTTCGCGAGCGCGGTTTCGAGGGCGCCAGCCTGTCCGTAATCACCGAGCGGACCGGCCTGGGAAAAGGCAGCCTGTACAACCTATTCCCGGGCGGCAAAGCTGAAATGGCGCAGGTGGTCCTGGAGGAAGTGGCTGCCTGGTTCGAGAGGCATGTCTTCGTGCCGCTACGTGAAAGCGCGGACCCGGCTGCGGGCATCGCCCACATGTTCGATGCCGTGATTCGATTTTTCCGTTCAGGCAGGCGCGTCTGCCTGGTTGGCACGTTCGCGCTCGATGACACGCGCGATAGATTCGCCGCAGAAATCAGAACTTATTTCACTGCCTGGACCGAGGCGTTGGCCGCTGCCTTGACGCGTGATGGCTTCGATCCGCAAGCCGCTCGCGCGATGGCTGAAGACGTGGTCGCAGGCATACAGGGAGCGCTCGTCCTGGCCAGGTCGCAGCAGGATCCTGCTGTGTTCGCGCGCGCCATCGAACGCCTGCATCAAAGGACTCAGGGCACGCAGCGCGATTGAAGACAGCAGGCGCCGCTGGCGGCGGTGCGTGTCGCAACAGGTAATCGACCAACAGGCAATCTCTATGGCCATTTCCTTGCGCCGCGTTACTCAGCCCCGATCAGGTTCCGACTGATGCCCCGTTGTTTCAGTCGGTATGGCTTTTCACGCCGCTCACGTCTGGCGCCGTATCGCCTTGGCCTCGTTATTCGGCCTCTGCAGAGAAGGGCTTGGTGTGTGCACACACGTCTATCATCGGGCACGGCCTGAGCCGGTGGCTGGGCTGAACCTGGCATCTGACGCTCGACCATTCTGAAGCGACTTCGCCGAAGGCCTGACAGGCAGGGCTCTTGTAGGAGCCCTTGCGACAGATGAGGGTGATGGTGTGGTGGGGTAGTTCCGGCAGCAGGGGAATGGAAGAAATCCCGTGTTGCGCACAGGAAATGGTATCGGGAAGAATCGTCGCAAGCCGACCAAGGCGGACAATCTCGATGATTACGCTGAGCGAGCTGGCTTCCATCGCGACCGGCAGCTTGATGCCATGCTCGAGGCAATACAGGTCGATGTTGCGTCGCAGCGCGTAATCGGTATTGAACAGCACCAGAGGTTCCTGCTCCAGAGCATGCTTGCTCATTGGCCCTTTCTGGCCTGAAAGCGGGTGATTTTCGCCGAAGGCGAGGCTGAGTGTTTCGATGAAGAGAATATGGCTGTCGATATCGTCCGAGCTGTCTTCGGTCGAGAGCGTACTGCTGAAAGCAATGCCGATATCCACCCGATCCTCCGATAGTGCGGTCTTGATCTCGTCCTGCGGCATTTCCAGCGTGTTCACGGTGATGCCGGGAAAGCGGGCATTGAACTGCTCCAGCAAGGGAACGGCCAGATAGTCGGTGATCGGTGTCATGCCGAGGCGAAGGGTGCCGCGACTCAGGTCCTGCAACTCGTGGATGGCGCGCTTGGCTGCGTTCATTTCACCGAGGGCACGGCGGGCATGGTGCAGATAAACCTCCCCGGCGGCAGTCAGACGAACGGTCCGACCGGACCGATCCAGCAACTGTACATCCAGCAAGTCCTCCAGTTGCTTGATCTGCTGCGACAGTGTCGGTTGCGAGACGTACAGCGCCTCGGCCGCACGCGTGAAGCTTTGCATCTCGGCAACCGCGATCAGGTATAGGATGGAGCGGGGGAAGACGAGATTACGATCCATAGCCGGTCCCTATGGACCCCATCGGAAATTAGTCTTGGAAATAAAAAATCGCATGATGCATATTGAACCTCAACGGTGAGTGGCGGTGCAAATTCGTGTCTGGATGTTCTGCACGAACATGATAAACGCACATCATCGTCGACCGCAAAAGACGGGAAAAGTTTTTATGAATGTCTGGATCGGGTGGTTTTTCCGGCCCGTGATCCGGTGCGAGGAGCGGACGTGCCACGCGGTGTGCTTATGCCCTGTGGTCGTCTTGGAGCGGTATCTGGTTTGGGCAGTAATACAGTCAACAGCGAGGAAATTGCCATGATTTACACAAAAAATTCATCTGAAAACTCTTTGCGCGGGGTGGCCGTCGTCGCCGCCGGTGTACTGCTGAGTGCATCATTGCCTGTGTGGGCGCATCACCCCATGGGTGGGATGACGCCGCAGACATTCAGCCAGGGTTTGCTGTCCGGACTGGGTCACCCGATCATCGGTCTGGATCATTTTGCTTTCCTCGTGGTGGCCATGCTGTTGTCCTGCACACTCAAGGGCGCGGCGCGCTATTTGGCGCCGCTGGCTTTCGTCGCCGCAACCCTGGCCGGGACGGTTCTGCATCTTGGCGCCGCGAACATTCCGATGTCGGAAACCCTGGTGGCGCTCTCGGTGGTAATCGGCGGTGTGCTAGCACTGACCCGAAGCCATCCCGGCGCGTTACTGCTGACTGCGGGTTTTGCCGCGAGCGGGATCCTGCATGGATATGCCTATGGCGAATCCATCGTCGGGGCAGAAGCTACGCCCATGCTGGCCTACCTGGCCGGGTTTGCCGTGATTCAGTCCGCACTGATTCTGGGCGGGGTGCTGGGCCTGGAAAAACTGGCGGCCTACTCTGGACGGGCACGTCTGCTGGCTACGCGCATCAGCGGCGTGGCAGCCCTGATGACCGGTGGCTTGTTCCTCGCCATGAGTCTGACCTGAACGCTTCGGGCCTGTCGTGTCCGAAGCTTGACGCCAGCGGACGTGCCCAGGCCCGTGTGGCCTGGGGAATGCAGCACCAGTTCCATTGAAGCGAACCTGCTCCTGGGCAAACCGGGTAAATAAGGGACGAGTGATGAACAAAGTTGAGATGAGGCAGGCCATCCTCGATGCCAAATTCGAAAAAGGCCTGAGATGGGATGACCTCGCAAAGGCTGCCGGTCTGTCCGCCGAATTTACCTGTTCTGCATGTCTTGGCATGCACCACCTGGAAAAGCATCAGGCAGAAGCAGTCTCCGCGCTGCTCGATTTGGGTCAGGCGGTTTCGACGGCGCTGCAGCGTTTCCCGCACAAGTCCTGGGATCTGGCGATTCCCACTGATCCGGTGATCTATCGCTGGTATGAGTTGGTCGGCGTGTACGGCGAAACGATCAAGGAATTGATCCACGAGCGATTCGGCGACGGCATCATGAGCGCGATCGACTTCACCATGAATATCGACAAGCAGGAAGACCCGAAAGGTGACCGGGTTCTGGTCACGATCAGCGGCAAGTTCCTGCCGTACAAGTCCTGGTAATACTGCGCGACAGCGTAGCCCAGGAATGGCGCCAGTTGATGCACGCAGCCCGCAGGAATGGTCCCGGTGCGTATGCATGCCGTGGGTCGATGGTGATCGTCGCGGAACAGACCGTATTTGTGCAGGTGGTTCGTCTCGATAACGCAAAGACCAAGCTGCCCTGGCGCGAGGCGCAGTGGTCACCGGAGAAGTTCACGAATACAAGAGTTAGGGCTCCAAAATCCGGTCACGTGCCCTCCTGTGCCGGATGTCCTAGGTTTGCCGCCTCTTCGAGAGGCGGCTTTTTTTTGCTGCAATCGCTGATGAAACGCGTCCAGCGCCATCGTCAGCCAGATGCGCAAGCAGCAGGCCGGCTCGGAAATGAGGTGAAACATGGCTGCACGTGACCCCCATCGTTTCGTCAACGAACTTGACGAGGCTGCGATCGAGCGCCTCGTGGCCCGGCTCGAAAGCCGGGCACAGGACCTGGTGTTCGCACGCCTGCTCGATACCTATCTGGCGCAACTCCCCCTGTCCAGCTCGACTGCCATCCTGGAGGTGGGCTGCGGCACGGGTGCGGTGCTGCGATCCATTGCGCGCCGGGATGATTTCACCGGACAGGCGACCGGGGTCGATCAGTGCCGGCAATTCGTCGATGCCGCCAATGCTCTGGCCCGGGCCGAAGGGGTCGAAGCACGCCTGGCATTCGAGGTCGGCGACGCGCATGGCCTCGATCTTAGCGCCGGTCAGTTCGATATCGTCATCGCGCATACCCTCATCAGCCATGTCACGGAGCCGCTGGCAGTCTTGCGCGAGATGGCTCGCCTGGTGCGTCCGGGCGGGACCGTGGTGGTCTTCGACGGCGATTATGCCTCGCTGACCTACGCATATCCGGATCACGGATTCGGCCATCGCATGGATGTGGCCTTGGCGAGTGCGACTTTCAACAATCCGCGGATCATGCGCGATCTGCCGCGGCTGTTGCCGGAGCTCGGCCTGAGGCTGGGTAGGGCCTGGGGCGAAGCCGTGGTCGAGATCGGCACAGCAAGCTATTTCAAGTCGTTTGCAGCGACCTATGTGCCCTACGTCAAGAAAGCCGGCCTGTTGCCGGAGCAGGCGATCGAGGCATGGCATAGAGAGCAGCGTCAGGCGATGGAGAAAGGAATATTCTTTGCAGCCTGCAATTACTACACCTATCTGGCTCACCGTTCCTGAGCAACGTGCCCGCATGTCCACCCCATATGCGAAGGCGCGCAGCCGGGTGGCTGATCGAACGAGCCACTATGTGGCGGCGCCATTCTGGTGTTGCGAATGCCATGCCGGATTCAGGTCTGCCGGGATGGTGGCAGAGGCTTGCAGAAGTGCGTCGAGATTCAGCGATAAGGGCCGTCGACAGTTCGCGGGCGCCCCCGAATCGGACCA
>JAZBOA010000653.1:0-14146 GCA_036350935.1 Anderseniella sp.
TAGCGTGGATTGAGGTTCATCATGAACCGCTGGATGGTGCCGCCCTTTCCGGCCGCATCGCGGCCCTCGAACACCAGCACAACGCGCTCGCCCTTCTCCCGCACCCACCGCTGCAGCTTCACCAGCTCGATCTGCAGCGCTTCCAGCTGTTCGTCGTACTTTGAACCCTTCAGCTTCTTGCCGCGAATGTAGCCGCCGCCATCGGGAAAGGTCAGCGCCTCGATCTCTTTCGGCAATTCGTCGAAATCGAGGCTCCAGAGATCATCGGGAATGGAAGTCTTGTCAGCCACGCCGGGCTCCTTCAATGCTTGCTGGCGTCAGCGCCACTTGTCCTGCAGCCCATAGCCCACATAGGCCGCCTTGAGATAGTTCACCCGCTGTGACGGCAGGATGAACCGCCCCGGTACAACCCGCAGCACCGCCGGCAACGCCTTGTCATGCGCCACCGCCCCGGCAATCACGCCCGCCAGCCGGTTCGCCGCATAGCTGGCCATGGCCACGCCGTTGCCATGCCAGCCGAACGCCCCCCATACATTGTCCATGCCCGGCACCGGCCCGGCAAACGGTGCGCGCGACGACGTCAGGCAAACGAACCCGCCCCAGGAGTACTCGGTCTCGATGTGCTTCCAGGCCGGAAACACCTCTTCAAAGGTCTGCCGCAACGTGCCGATGATGCGGTTCATGGCGTCGGGCGAGGCGTCGGTGCCGCCACGGCCGCCGAACAGCATCCGGTTGTCAGGCAGCAGCCTGAAGTAATGCAGCAGCCGGCGCGTGTCGTAGGTGGGGTCGGTGCTGGTCCAGCCTTGCGCCTTGAGCTCGTTGTCGCTGATGGGCCGCGTGACGATGATGCGGGTCAGCGCCGGCAACAGCCTGCCGCCTACCGCAGCGGGAAGCGTCTCGTCGGTATAGCCATTGGTTGCGATGAGCACATGCCTGGCGCTTACCTCGCCCTCGCGCGTCTGCAGCGTGTGCATGCCACCCACCGTCCGCCAGCCGGTGACTTCCGACCTGGCATGCAGTTCGACACCTGAATCAACCGCCAGCCGCGCCAGCCCGCGCACATATTTCAGCGGGTGCAGGCCAAAGGTGACCGTCGACTGCAGCCCGCCATGGAACGCCGGGCTGTCGAAGCCGCGCTCCGCCAGCTCCTCGCGCGTGTAGCAGGCTGAATCATCACCAAAGGTTTCCCGCATAAATTGTTGATCGGCCTTGAGTTCCTCCACGCGCGACGGCTTGTGCGCCACTTCCATCTCGCCTTCGCCAGTGCGGTCGGCGTCAATGCCCTCAGCAGCCAGGAACTCGCCGACAAAGCGCACCGCATCGCGCTGGACCTTGTAGAAGTGCTTCGTCTCGTCGAGGCCGAACCGGTTGATCAGTTCGCCATAGCTGAGCTTCACCGAGCCCGGGCAGCAGAACCCGCCATTGCGCCCCGACGCACCCCAGCCGACGTGGCCCGCGTCAAGCACCTTGACCTTGAGACCGTGCTCGCGCGCCAGCACCAGGGCTGCATGGAGCCCCGCATATCCGCCACCGATGATGGCCACATCAGCCGTGTGGGCACCCAGCAGCGGCGGGGCCTCGCGGTCAAAGGCAGGGGCGGTCGCCTCCCAGTAGCTGGGAACCGCGGTGGTGAAGTCGAAGGCGGATGGATGATAAAGACGCATGATACCGCAGACGTTGCTGAAGGCCTGCGCCAAGGTCAAGAGGCAAGGTGGCTGTAAGGCGTGGACTCGTGACGCCAGCCAGTGTTACCGCTTGGTACAGGAAGAACGTCAGGGACGCCGGATGCTGCTGCCATCCATCAGGAATATCGCGGCTGTTGCCAGCCTGCTGGCGGCCATGCTCGCTGCCATGACGGTGGCTGACGCGAGGCCCGTCACCCGCGACGAGGGCCTGCGCAAGATGTATGGCCAGCTGGTCATCAAGGGTTTTGCCGGCCAGACCCCCCGGGACGCCAGCGTGCGCCAGGTGCGCGCCGCGCTGGAGCGTTCCGAGATCGGCGGGGTCATCCTGTTCCACAAGAACATCCGCAATCCCAAGCAGGTCGCGGCCCTGACCCGCTATCTCTCTTCGGCCAACACGCCGTTCACTCCGCTGATTGCCGTGGACGAGGAAGGCGGCTCGGTGGAACGGCTCAACCGGCGCAAGGGCTTCACCTATACGCCCGGCCACTTCCGCATGCAGCAGCGCTTCAGGCTGGACGACGCCCGCAAGCGCTATGACGGCATGGCCGCCGAACTTTCCTCCGCCGGCTTCAACACCAATTTCGGCCCCGTGGTGGACCTGCTGGTGAACCCGCAAAACCCCATCATCGCCAGGAAGTACCGATCCTACGGCGCCCATCCGCTGCATGTGGCTCGCTATGCGCATACCTTCATCGAAGCCCACGCGGCGCGCGGCATCGGCACGGCGCTCAAGCACTGGCCGGGCCACGGCTCATCGGCCAATGACAGCCACCTGCGCTTCGTCGACGTGACGAAGCAATGGCAGCCGGCCGAGATCGAACCCTACCGGCGGCTGTTCCGCGCCGGGTATTCGGGCATGGTGATGACCTCCCACCTCTATCACAAGGACTGGGGGATGGGTCAGGACCTGCCCGCCTCGCTGTCGCCGGTGGCCATCCAGACCCGGCTGCGCGACGAACTGGGCTTTGACGGCGTGGTCATCACCGATGACCTGCAGATGCGCGCCATCACCTCGAAACGGCCACTTGAAGAGGCCATCGTGCTGGCGTTGAAGGCCGGAAATGACCTGGTTCTCATTGGCAACATGCTGGCCTCCACCCCGTCCAATACCGACTTTGCCATCAACGCCATCGAGAAGGCGGTTAAGGCGGGCCGCCTGGACTTCAAGCAGCTTTACCGTTCGTGGCAGCGGGTGCAGGCATACAAGGCCCGCCTGCGCCGTTGACACGAAGCTTTGATCGCAATGCCACCGCGTTTGGCGCTATAAGACAATGCCATGGACCGCATCCTCGCCATCGCCGCCTCACTGATGCTGCTCGTGCTCGCCAGCCTCCCGGCCAGCGCGGCTGAGCTCGTCATGTTCGACCGCAAGGGTTGCCCGTGGTGCGCCAAGTGGCACGCCGAGATCGGCGTTGAAGGCTATGCCCGCGCGCCCGAGGCCCGCAGTGCGCCGTTGCGGGTGTACCTGATCGGCACGCCGATGCCCGCCGACATCAAGCAGCTGAAACCGATCATCGGCACGCCAACCTTCGTGCTTCTCGACAATGGCGTGGAGGTTGACCGCTTCGAGGGCTATCCGGGCAAGGCAGTGTTCTTCGGCCGGCTGCAGCTGGCGCTCGACAAGCTCTCCGGCGCCGACAAGCAGTACAAGACCATCATCGTGCAGTGACGGATAAACCGTTGCGATGGTTCAGGTGCACCACCGCTCCGGACCGTCAGGCCATGTCCGCGCCAACCCCTCCGAGACCAGCACGCTGCCGAGGCTGCGACCGTTCCTGTGCAGTTGGCGAAGCTTGCGGCCATAGCTGTCGCTGTCACGCCAGCCATTGCGCACGACCTCGAAGGGGCCATTGTTCATCAGCTCCACAAGGCGACGCTTGGCCCGGTGCCCAAGTTCAGCCTCCCGCCCGCAGGCTGGCGAACCGATCTCGGGGGCGTCAATGCCAGACAACCTGATCTTCGCACCACCGATCCAGACAGTGTCACCATCAACCACGCAGTTGTGACGGTAACCTCCCCGGCAGACGTCGAACCGGGCCGCAACCTCCTGGTCAACCGATGGCGCAGGTTTGTACACCAGCCATGACCCCGCCAGCAGAAGAGCCGCACAGGCCGAGGCGAGAGGTGAGCGAATGAAGGACTGGCTGGTGGTCTTGCGCGCGCTACCAGCCTCGTGGGTGAATTCCATCCGGCGCGGCCCCCGGTGCCTGAACTTGATGACCTCGACCATGGCGCGCCCTCGGCAGTGTTGCACTGCCTTCAGCATGGAACCGCGAACCAAACTTTCCGTTAAAGCCACAACTCGATCTTTACCGGTCCCCTGAACGTGAAAATGCGCCGTAAAGCCGACCTGCCTCAGAAGACCTGCACCGTGTGCGGGCGGCCGTTCACGTGGCGCAAGAAGTGGGAGAAGGTGTGGGACGAGGTGAAATATTGCTCGGACCGCTGCCGGGGCACGGGCAAGCGCAAGCCCTCAGCCTGAGCCCGGCAACGTCTTGCCTGGCAGCCCCAGCCGGATCACGCCGCGCATCTCATCCGGTGCAACCGGACGTCCCTTGCGATAGATGGAGATATCGCCCGCCTCTGCAAGCCGCACCGCCGCCTGCCTCACCGGGCCCATGAACGGATGCCAGTCGCCGCCCTCGCCCGCCACCCGGCGCGCCGCTTCCGAGGGGCAGATGGTCTTGCCCTGCCCCCGTTCGAGGCAGAGTTCCATGATTGTCCGTTCTATGTGGCCGCCGTCCATGACCCGTCATCCCATTCCAACGCGTCGAGAAACGCTTTCGCACTATCGCGATATTCGCGCTGCTTGTCTTCGCCCATGCGGTTCCAGGTGGCGTACATCTGGCCCATGCGCGGATTGCCCTTCAGCTTGTCTTCGTTGCGGGCAAGAAAATCCCAGTACAGCGCGTTGAACGGACATGCGCCTTCGCCCGTCTTCCTGCTGACGGAATAGCGGCAGTTGCCGCAATGGTCCGACATCTTGCTGATATAGTTGCCGCTCGCCGCATAGGGCTTCGACGCCATCATCCCGCCGTCAGCAAACTGGCTCATGCCCAGCGTATTGGGAAGCTCCACCCACTCATATGCATCGGCATAGACGGCCAGATACCACTCGTGCACGGCCTCAGGCGCACACCCCGCCAGCATGGCAAAATTGCCGGTCACCATCAGCCGCTGGATGTGGTGGGCATAAGCCAGCCGCTTCGTCTGGCCGATTGCCGCGGCAAGACACGCCATGTCCGTCGCGCCCGTCCAGTAGAAGGCCGGCAAAGGCCGATCCGCCGCAAGAAAGTTCAGGTCGCGATACTCCGGCATATTCAGCCAGGACAAACCGCGCACATACTCGCGCCAGCCGATGATCTGCCGCACGAAACCTTCCACCGCGTTGAGCGGCGCCTCGCCGGCCTCGTAGGCCGCAACAGCGCGGCGGCACACCTGCAGCGGATCGAGAAGGCCAATGTTGATGTAGGGCGACAGCACCGAGTGATAGAGATGATCTTCCCCCTCCAGCATGGCGTCCTGATAATCGCCGAAGCTCGGCAGCGCCTTGGTAATGAAGTGATCCAGCGCGGCTTGCGCATCAGCCCGCGTCACCGCATAGCCGAACGGCTCGAGATCGCCGAAGTTGTCCGCAAACCGGTCCGCCACCATGTCCAGCACCTCGCGGGTGATCGCATCGGGCTTGAACTGCGGCAGCCTCGGCATGAACAGGTCAGGCGAAGCCGTCTTGCGGTTATCATGGTCGTAGTTCCACTGCCCACCCTCGGGCTCGCCGTCATCATCGACCAGCAGGCCGGTGTCGCGGCGCATGTCGCGGTAGAAATACTCCATGCGCAATGACTTGCGCCCCTGTGCCCAGCGCCGGAAGCGGTCGTGCGAGCAGATGAACCGGTCATCCTCGAGCACCTCGACCCTGACGCCGAGGTCCGCGGCCCAGCAATCGATGTCTGACTTGAGCCGCCACTCGCCGGGTTCCGTCAGGCGCACGCATCCGGCCTCATGACGCTTCAGCGCACGTTCGACCTCTCCCCTCAACGAACCCGTATTGCCGTCATCATCCAGCCGCACATAGTCGACCATCCAACCCTGCCCACGCAGTTCTTCGGCAAAGTGGCGCATGGCTGCAAACACCAGCGCCAGCTTCTTCTTGTGGTGGCGCACATAGCTTGCTTCCTCCATCACTTCGGCCATCAGTACGATGACACTGGACTTGCAGGAGGTTTTGAGCGAGGCGAGACTCAAGCTAAGCTGGTCGCCAAGTATGAGAACGAGGTTCATGGCCGTGTAACGTCCAGGCGGCGAGCCGGTTCAACGAAAACGTGACCCGTCATGCTGAAATCCCACTTGATTGAAACCGGGTTTCACATCATATTCAAAAAAACATATGTGTTATGTTTCTCACCTGGAGTACTCGTGAATGAACTTCGTCCTCAATGACGCACTGGCCGGACTGGCGGGTGGTGCGCTGATCGGGTTGGCTGCCGCCATCCTGCTGCTGGGCAACGGCCGCATTGCCGGCATCAGCGGCATTCTCGGCGCGCTGGTCAACACCAGCCTGCCCGCCACCTGGCGCGAGAACCTGCTGTTCGTGGCAGGCCTTGCAGCGGCGCCCGTAGCCTATGCCGCCTTCGTTGCCCGTCCCGACATCAACATCACCACCTCCGTGCCGTTGCTCATTGCCGGCGGCCTGCTGGTCGGCTTCGGCTCGCGGCTGGGATCCGGCTGCACCAGCGGCCACGGCGTATGCGGCATGTCGCGCCTGTCGCCGCGCTCCATCGTTTCAACGCTCACCTTCATGGCTGTCGCCATCGCCGTCGTCGCGGTGATGCGCTTCGTCATGGCCTGACCGGGAGGCAAAGCAGATGCGCAGTATCGTTGCACTCGTTTCCGGCCTCGTCTTTGGCGTTGGCCTCGTCGTTTCCGACATGATCAACCCCGCCCGCGTACGCGGCTTCCTCGACCTGTTCGGCGGCGACTGGGATCCAACGCTTGCCTTCGTCATGGGCGGCGCGCTGGCCGTGATGGCGGTGGCATGGATAGTGACGTCAAGCCGGTCTGACTCGTTGCTTGGCCACAGCCTGCCCGCCAAACCATCCAGCAACATCGACGCCCGCCTGCTTGGCGGCGCAGCCGTGTTCGGGTTGGGCTGGGGCATGGTGGGTCTTTGCCCGGGACCGGCCATTGCCGGGCTGTTTCTCGGCGGCTGGCCGGTGCTGTTGTTCATCGCCGCCATGGTAGCCGGCATGATGGCGTTCAGCCTGGTCAACCGGACGGCCTGATCAACACTCAGGCCGCGGCCTGGCACAGCTTGCACAGGCCGCGCAACTCAACCGTCGACTTGGTTGCCCGGAAGCCCTGGCGCCGGGCAATCTCCTCAAGCTGTACGGCGAGCTTCTCGTCGGTCACCTCCGCCACCTTGCCGCACTGCTGGCAGATGGTGAAGGCGGTCACGTCGTGGCTTTCGCAACCCTTGTGGCGGCAGGCCACGAAGGCGTTCATGCTTTCCAGCCGATGCACGAGGCCAAACTCCACCAGCTTCTCCAGTGCCCGGTATACCTGCAGCGGCGCGCGGAAGCCCTCGTCCCTGAGCCGGTCAAGGATTGCATAGGCACTCAGCGGTTGGGCCGAAGAGGACAGCGCCTCCATCACCAGTGACTGGTTGCGTGTAAGGTCCGGCGCATCGCCATGTACGTGTGCGTGAGTGCTCATCGCCCTGTTGTCCTTCTTGCCGTTACCAGCCGCGCCAGCACGCTGCCCAGCGGCGTCAGCGACAGCACGAAAAGCGTCACGGCCGCCACCACGATCGTCGGGCCTGCAGGTGTATCCCATTCGAGCGAACCCGCAAGCCCGATAACCGACGCCACAACCCCGCACAGCGCGGCAATGACCGCCATCTGTTCCGGCCCGGACGACAGCTTGCGCGCCGTGGCCGCCGGAATGATCAGCATGGCGGTAATCAGCAATACCCCGACGATCTTCATCGAAATGGCGATGACCATGGCCATCAGCAGCATGAAGATCACCTCGGCGCGGCCGGGGTTCTGGCCCTCCGCCTCGGCGATCTCGCGGTTCACCGTTGCGGCGAACAGCGGCCGCCAGATCCACGCAAGCACGCCCAGTACCGCCAGCCCGCCGGCGTAGATCACCACGAGATCGGGCTTTGACACAGCCAGGATATCGCCGAACAGGAACGCCATCAGGTCGACACGCACCCAGGTCATGAACGCCAGCGCCACCATGCCCAGCGCCAGCGAAGAATGCGCCAGCAGGCCCAGAAGCGCGTCCGATGACAACGTGGCGCGCTGTTTCAGCAACAGCAGCAGCAACGCTGCCACACTGGCAACGGCAAATACCGCCAGCGTGATGTTGATCTGCAGAAGCAGCGCCAGCGCCACGCCCAGCAGCGCAGCGTGGGAAAGCGTATCGCCGAAATAGGCCAGCCTGCGCCAGACGATGAAACAGCCCAGCGGCCCCGCCACCAGCGCCACGCCGATGGCCGCCACAATGGCGCGGACGAAGAAGTCATCCAGCATCGCGCTGCTCCTTGCCGCCAGCGGCATTATCCGGCTTGCCATGAGGCTGATCGTGATGGTGATGGTGGCCGTCTTCCGGGTGGCAGCTTTCGGTCACCGACCCGTCGGCATGGCGCACCCGGCCATCAGGCAGGTGCACATGGTCATGGTGGTGTTCGTATACCGCCAGCGTCACCCCGGCCCGGTCACCGAACAGCTGACGGTACTCGGGGCTCTCCGCCACGGCGGTAGGCGTGCCCTGGCAGCATACATGCCCGTTAAGGCACAGCACCTGGTCAGTTGCCGCCATCACCACGTGCAGGTCATGGCTGATCAGCAGGATGCCACAGCCAAGCTCGTCACGCACCGCACTGATCAGTTCGTACAGCGCAATCTGGCCGGAAAAATCGACGCCCTGCAGCGGTTCGTCCAGCACCAGCAGGCCAGGCTTCCGGGCAATGGCGCGCGCCAGCATCACGCGCTGGAACTCGCCGCCAGACAGCACCCGCATCTCCTCATGCCTGAGATGAGTAACGCCAGTACGTTGCATGGCGTGCTCGATGTCGGCACGGCGAACATCGCCGGTCAGCCGCATGAACCGCTCGACGCTGAGCGGCATGGTCCAGTCCACCGTGACCCGCTGCGGCACATAGCCCACCTTGAGCCCGTTCGCGCGCGTTGCCGTGCCCTCGTCGGGGGCCATCAGGCCCAGCGCCATCTTCGCCGAGGTGGTCTTGCCCGACCCGTTCGGGCCGATCAGCGTGACGATCTCGCCCGGCCTAACCGACAGGTCCACCCCGCGCACCAGCCAGCGCCCGGCGCGGTTCACGCCTGCGCCCTTCAGTGTCACCAGCGGTTCAGGTTTTTTCAGCATGGGCGGGCCTGCCTCCCGCAGGCGCAAATTCGGACTTGCCAGGATGCGATAGCGCACGTTATATCATTACACAATACGTAACCTTATAACATCACACGGATCACCATGCACAAACTGACCCGGACCCTTCTCGCCAGCCTGTTCCTGATTGCCGCCCCTGCCACCATGGTTCACGCCGGTGAACCGCCGGCGGTGATGGCATCCATAAAGCCGGTGCACTCGCTTGTAGCCGGTGTCATGCAGGGCGTCGGCACGCCTGGCCTGATCGTCGATGGTGCCGCCTCGCCCCATGATTATGCCTTGAAGCCCTCGCAGGCCAAGTCCCTGCAAGCGGCGAAACTGGTATTCTGGATTGGCGAGAATCTCGAGACATTTCTTGAAAAGCCGCTTGAATCGATAGCTGCAGATGCCACCGCAATCGAGCTTTCCGGCGCCGACGGCATGACGTTCCATGCCTTCCGGGAGATCGAGGAGCTTGACGGCAAGGGCCATGACCATGGTCACAGCCACGGCCATTCGCACGGTCACGGCCACGGCCACGGTCATGATCACGCCTCGGATGACGACCCGCATGTGTGGCTCGACCCGCAAAACGCCATCGCCATGGTCGGCGCCATCGAGGCCACGCTGGTGAAGGCCGACCCGGCCAATGCGGACACCTACAAGGCCAACGCCGAAGCCCTGCGGGTCCGACTCGCAGAGCTCGACAAGGAGCTCGCCGCCAGCATGAAGGACCTTGGCGGCCGGCCGTTCGTGGTGTTCCACGACGCTTACCAGTACTTCGAACGCCGCTATGGACTGGAAGCATCCGGCGCCATAGCCATGCGCGCCGACACCGCGCCGGGCGCTGCGCACGTGGCTGAAATATCGAAACGCATCAAGAAGATGGGAGTCGTCTGCGTGTTCGCCGAACCGCAGTTCGAGCCGCGCCTGATTTCGGTGGTCACCGAAGGCGCCGAGGCCCGCACCGCCACGCTGGACCCGTTGGGCGCCAGCCTTGAAAACGGGCCGGACCAGTATTTCCAGCTGATGCGGGATATGGCGGCGTCATTCAGGCAGTGTCTTTCCGGCACCAGCTGATCCACAACAGCTAGCCCCGCCAGCGCAGGGCGATGTCTGCAAGGTGGGCGACGAACGCCAGCAACAGCAGCCCGGCAACGGCTTGCCAGCTGCCGCCGGTCAGAGCAACTTTAAGCGCCAGCATCAGGCAAACGCCCGCCGCCATGAACGGCAACAATGCACGAGCCCCCACGCCCTTGCCGGTTGCCCGGTGAAAGCCCAGCAGCGCGACAGTTTCCAGCGCCATCAGCACCAGGATGATGTCGATGATCCGCCCCGAGGCAAACAGCCCGGCAAGCCAATCGGTCATTGCAGCGTCTTGGCCTTGCGCTGCTCGTCCGGCACGGCGGGGGTCAGCCCCAGCAGATGCGCAGTATCCTTGAGGAAGATGCGCAGGTGCGCCATCGGGTTGCCGCGCACCAGCTTCTTGTTCATGTAGGCTTCCCAGGTCAGCCGCTGCACGTCCGGATCAGCGCACATGCTGACGAAGCGCTCGCGCCGCTTGTCGCTGGAGTACCAGAACTTCTGCATCATGCCGAGCACCCAGAACACCCGGCCATGGGCCTTCATGAACCGTTTGCGGGCCAGCGCCAGCGCCGAGGCCTTGCCGGTTTCAAGGAAGGTTTCAACCGCGAACGCTGCCTCTCGCCCGCCCGCCATGGCATAGTAGATGCCTTCACCCGAGGCTGGCGCCACAAGGCCGGCGGCATCGCCCGCCACCACCACGCCGCGCCCGTCGTCCCAGCGCTTCAGGGGCTTGAGCGGGATCGGCGCGCCCTCCCCGCGCTTCAGTTCGCAGGTATCGGTGCCGGTGGCCTTGCGCAGGTCCGCCACTGCGCCGCGCAGCGAGAAGCCTTTCTGCGCGCTGCCCACGCCAATGCTGGTGCTGGCCCCATGCGGAAATATCCAGGCGTAGAAGTCGGGCGACAGCTTGCCCTGGTAATAAACGTCGCAACGGGCCGGGTCGAACACGTCGCTCCCACCCGGCGGCGAGGCAACGATCTCGTGGTACGCGAACACGCACGGGATCTTGTCGGCGCCAGGTACCGTTTGCCGGGCCACCGCCGAGCGCGCGCCGTCGGCGCCGATCACGGCGCGGGCATGGATGGTTTCGTCCGCCATGCGGCCCTTGCGCTCGATGCGCATGGCGATCGTGCCATCTGCCAGATAGCTCAGTTCCTTGAACACACCGGAAATGCGTTCGGCGCCATTGCGCGCCGCGCGCGCCCGGAGCCACTCGTCGAAGTCCTCCCGGTCAACCATGCCGACGAAACCCCCATCGATGGGCATGTCCACGGCGCGCTCGGACGGCGACACCATGCGCGCCGACGAGATCTTGGCCACCAGCAGGTGATCGGGAATGTCGAAATCACGAATGCAGCGCGGCGGTATGGCGCCCCCGCAAGGCTTGATGCGCCCTGCCTTGTCGAGCAGCACCACGTCCAGCCCCTTGAGGACAAGATCATTGGCCGCCGTTGCCCCGCACGGGCCGCCACCTACCACGATGACGTCATGCACACGGTGCTTGGAACTAGAAGTACTCATGAGACTGGCTCCGGGTTGGAGGACGGAAGATTGCGGGTATCACCGGACGCAACCGGGCAGCGCGCACCGACAATGCCGGCGGCAAGCTTGGCCGACCAGATGAACAGGATGGCCTCTGCGGCAAACACCAGCACATAGGCCTGCAAGGGAGACCCGGTGAAGTACCGGGTGATGTCGACGGCGACGGTACCGAGGAAGCCGCCAAGGCCGAAGGCAATGGCTTGCGCCGCGCCCCAGACACCCATGCGGATGCCTTCCTTGCGCGGGCCGGCAGCACCCGCCAGCGCCATCATCGAGCCGATGGCGGCAACCGCGAACGCGCCATTGGCCACGCCCAGCAGCACCACGTTGGCCTTGAGCGGCCAGCCCGGCCCCACATAGCCCCCGGCCACCAGCCCCAGCAGCGCCAGCGCCGAGACCGCGCAGCCACCCACTGCCCACCACTGCAGCGGCACCGCGCGCACGATGCGCAAGGTTGTGCTGGTGACCGCCACCAGCACCATGCCGGCGAACACCCCGCCATGCTGGATGCCGGCAAGGCTGGTGGATTCGCCCGGCGTCAGTCCGAACACGTGGCCTGCATAGGGCTCAAGCACCAGGTCCTGACCGCTATAGGCAAGCATTGAGATGAACACGAAGATCGAGAACCGCCGCGCCCGGTCATCGGCCCAGACCTCAGCAAGTGCGGTCCGGAAATCGGTTGCGCCGGCCCTGGCCTCGCTGGTGGTTGCGGCAAACCGCGCCTCCACGCCCCATACCGCCACGATGGTCAGCAGCAGCGCGAGCCCCGAGACGCTCGACGACACAGCAACCAGCCGTGCCATCGAGAACGGATCAAGCAGCGACCCGGCGATGCCCGCTGTGGCGGCCATGCCGAAGATCATCATCAGCCATACGATGGTGGCCGCCGCCGCCCGGCGCTCCGGCGCGACGCGCGAAGCCAGCAGCGCCAGAAGCGACGTGCCGGCCGCCCCCACGCCCGCGCCGATCAACAGAAAAGCCAGGAAATTCAAGGCAATTCCGGCAGTCTGGTTGATCGCCACCAGCGCCGTGGCAGCAGCAGCCAGGCTGCCTGAGAAGGCCAGCAGCGCCATGCCGCCGATAATCCAGAGGGTTCGCCTGCCGCCGACGTCGGAGCCGTGCCCGAAACGTGGCCGCGCCATCTGCACGGCATAGTGCACGCCAACCAGCACGCCCGGCAACATGGCCGGCAGGGCAAGTTCGACCACCATGACCCGGTTGAGCGTCGACGTCGTCAGCACCACTATGGCGCCGAGCGCCGTCTGCACCAGCCCGAGCCGGATGATGCCGAGCCATCCAAGCGTGGTTGCAGATGTGCCCGCCATGGTCAGACCCCCACCTGAACTGCGCGCACGGCAAACGCCGCCGCCAGCATGCCAAGTACGTAAAGCGTCGTGCCGGTGGCGTTGTACCAGGCGGCCTTGCCTTCCGGGTCCTGCAGCAGCCGCCGCATCAGCACAACTTGCGCCGCCAGCAAAACAACAACGATGCCGGCATGAACGTGCTGCCCCCAGGACAGCAGCAGGCCGATGACGGCCACCTGCGGCACCGCCATCACCCAGCAAGCGAGCTTCGCCGCCGGACCGATGCCGTAGCGCGCCGGCAGCGAGCGCAGGCCAAGTTGCCGGTCGCCCTCCACCGACTTGAAATCGTTGAGCGTCATGATGCCGTGGGCGCCTATGCTGTAGAGAACGGCAAGCGAGATGATGCGCCAGTCAGGCAGCGCGCCCAGCAGGGCGGCAGCCCCGGTAAACCACGGCAATCCCTCGTAACACAGGCCAACCGCGCCGTTGCCCCACCAGCCGTTCTTCTTCAGCCGGGGCGGCGGCGCACTGTAGGCCCACGCCAGCACCAGGCCGAACACGGCAGCCCAGAGCACCCAGATGCCCAGTGCCGCCGCCAGCAGCAGCGACAGGCCGGTCCACACAATTGCAATGTACAGTGCCCAACGGCCCGGCACGCGCCCGGAGGGGATGGGGCGGCCGGGCTCGTTGATAGCGTCAACATGCCTGTCAAACCAATCGTTTACAGCCTGGCTGGTGCCGCAAACCATCGGTCCGGCAAGCACGATTGCGCCGGCAATCGTCAGCCAGTTGTTCTGGATGGAAACGCCTGAGGAAACCACACCGCACCCCAGCGCCCACATCGGGGCGAACCAGGTAATCGGTTTCAACAGTTCAACGACGGATAGCGGGTCCGGATACCCGCGCGAACTGGAGATGACCGCAGACTTTGACATGCCTTACGGTATCGGCGGACCGCAAAAGTGTCAATCTGGATTGACGGAATTAATGTAAGTTTTAAATGACACTTGCTGCCGGCAGTGGCAAGTCATGCAGTGTCGTCATTGTCACCGTCGAGAAGGCCGTGCCGGCGCAGCTTGATGTAGAAACTCTGCCGCGAAAGGCCGAGCAGGTCGGCAGCCGATGCCCGGTTGTTGCCGGTCA
>JAZBOA010000654.1:0-2084 GCA_036350935.1 Anderseniella sp.
GACATGCCATTGGCGAACAGCTTCGACGCAGCAAACTCTGCATGCAATTCGGTGCCACTCTGGTAGCCCGTATCGAGATTCTCGCCATTGAACGTGAAACCCAGGGCCCCGCTCATCTCAATTCCGGTTGCCATGTCGAGATAGGTGGCGCTGCCGGTCAGGTCGAAGGCCCAGCGGTTGAAGCCAAGGTTGACGAGATCGTTCTCGCTGTAGGAGCCAATCGGCACGTTGAGCAGTCCACCGAGCTGCCAGTGCATGTTGCCGTGATGCCAGCCAAGCGCTGCCACCAGCACCGGATCGCCGAACTCGAAGTCGTCATCACTGGTGCTCAGACCAGCTCCACCATCCTGAATTTTCCCTCGGGCACTGATCTCCTGCCAACCAACCGGCACAGTCAGGCCGATGGCGACGGAGCCGCCGAGAAACTGGGTCGGCAGCACGTGCAATCCGGTCATCAGGTCTATCGCCACGGTGGCGTCAAGACCGCCATCGATGATCAAATCGCCGATCGGAAAATCCACAGTGTTGCCGGCACCGCCATCGTAGAAATAGAAATCGTTGGCGAAGTAGCTGCCAGGCCCCGGCATGATGCCTGCCATATGGGCGCGCGAGCCCAGCAGGTAGAATCCCTTGCCGGCTTCTGCGGCATGAACATCAGTTCCCCACCCCGCAATCGACAGGCCGACCAGCGCTGCCCCAATTGCAATTCGCGTGCTTCTCATGTTCATCAACTCCCTGCGCATTGAGCGTTGAAGCCCTGTTGTTCACTGCCCTGGACGGGCGACGTTCAGACCAGCCCCGGCACTGTGCCTTGCCTTGCCTCGGGACGGCTATGCACTTTCAATCACTCACGACATTCCACGACTTGTTCGGGTTGAAGCGCCGGATCTTGCGCGCAAGCCGTTCGGTATTCCTGCCAAGGTCTGCCTCGTAGACGATGCCGGCCTGGTTCACGACGAAGGTCTTCACGCCTGTTTCGGCATACCTTGCCGGCCACGCCACAAGCCCGAAACCGGCAATCATGTTGCCGTTGATCACATAGTGGTAGCGGCCGCCCGCAACCTGGTTGCCCTGGGCCCGGAGGATGCGGAACCTGTAGCCAAAATACCCGTCGCCCGCCTGGGCCTTGTCCAGCGCTGCCTGGTCCACGAACGGACCGGCGGGGCTTTCGCCGTCGCCCTGTTCGATAGGCCAGTAGAGACCATCAGTGGCGCCATTGCTGCTGACCAGCTTCTGGGCATATTCAAGCACGCCGTCGCCGTCATGGTCGGCGCTGGCATATTCGCGCTGTGCTTCAACGTAGGCCCGCATGGTGGCAATGGCCTGAAGCTCGTTCTCGCCCACCCGGCGGTTTACGATCTCTTCAAGGCCCGCATAGGTGTCAAAGGCCCATTTGCCATCGTCGTTCTTGCGCAGGGGGAACGGGAACGGCCACACTTCATAGCCGAGCTTGAGCGTCTTCTGGCCGCCATCCCCTTCAACGTTCAGCAGCTTCGCAGCCCCGTCGCGGATTTCCGCAATACGCTGGTCAATTCCATCGGCTTTCTTCAATTCGGCGGCATCCAGACCGAGCAACAGGGCAAGGCCCTCGTAGTCGGTCGCGGCCACCGCTGCCTTGAATGCTGTGACGGCATCCTCAGGCGTTTCGAACACCGTCGGCTGTGCCCCGACAAAACGCTCGAAGTGGGCCTCGTTCGCCGCCCAAGTCGAAGGTGACAGGCAGCCCGCACCCAGCAACAAGCCAACTGCCAGCACTGCGGACCAGATTTTTCTGTGCGTGTTCATCTGCTGTGTCTTTCTGCCTGCACCATCAACGACGGCCACGGCCGCCACCGCGCTTGATCTGCTTGTGGCCGCCACCGCCACGCTCGACTTGCCGCGACGCACCGGCGCCGCCGCCCATGCTGCGTGCGCCCCGGTTGGACTGGATCTGTGTCTTCTTGCCCGGCGCGACCTTGCCGACCGGCGAGGGCCTTGCAGGCCGGGTGTCAGGCCTTGCAGCAGGCTTGGGCTTGCCCGCCGGCCGTGTCGCCTTGGCCGGGCGCTTGACTGGCTTGTCAGCCGGCCTAACGGCAGGGTTCGGC
>JAZBOA010000655.1:0-3669 GCA_036350935.1 Anderseniella sp.
TCCATCAGCTGCTCGGCTTTGGCGTCGCGCAGGTCGGACAGACCGTACTCGCTGCGCATACGTTGCTCACAATCACGGATCGCGTCCTTGTCACCGTAGGCGAATGCTGCGCTCGGGACAGCGAGACCCAATGAAAGGCCGGTCGCGGCCAGTGCATTGATTAGGCGAGTGTTTTGCATTTGCAGAATCCTCCAAGGAGATGGGCAGGCGAACGCCTGGTTCGACGAAAAAGACCTCAACTTCAACCCCGCGATCCACAAGATCTGCTGAGCAGGGCAGCGTGCCGCTGGCGTCGGACTGCATCGGCCTCATGCCGACCTGGCCGGCTGCGGTCGGCATTTGGGCAGCCCTACTCGACGACGATCTGTACTTCAGTCGTTGGAGACGGCTCATCACCAGCGTCGCAGACCCCGACAACGTGTTCGCCGCTGCGGTGGAGCCGCCCCTCGTATTGCTTGACCGCCTTGACGCTTTCGTAAAGCAGGTCGCTGCCGGGCACGAACACGTTGAAATGGGTTGGGGCGTTAGTCGGCAGCAGGCTGACAGTCAGCCTCTGCTCAGAACCCTGTGGAATCAGTTCGCGTATTCGCTTAACACGGTCACACGGCCGTCGTCTTCAAGGCGGCAGCTGTACCTCGTGCCCCCGCGTTCAGCGTCAAAAGCGGCCCGCCACCGGTGCGAATGCGATCGGTCACAACAATCGCGCCGCGATTGAGGCCGGTCATGCGTGCCGCCTGCGCGAAGCACGGGTCGGCCATCCGCTCGAACTGCGCCGGCGTACCACTGAGGCCATCGTCGGCAGGTGCGTTCGAGGTCGTGCTGGTGTCGACGCCGGTGGTGGTGCCGCAGCCGGCCAGTGCTGCGGCCATGGCAGCAGCGACGGCCAGTCTCTGCAGAAGGGTCATCGGATGCTCCTGTGTTCTACCCGGAAACGGGCGTCTTGGCGGAACGACACGGTTGCAAGCGCCCGTTACACCTGCAGGCTATTGCGTGTTCGCCGCAGACTGCTTCAGCTTGGCGATGACCAGTTGACACTCGGCGTCAGTATCGGCGAAGTCGGTATCGGCGGCGATGTGCGCCTCGGTCCGCATCATGTCGCCCGCCGCGGCAAAGATCTCCGGGATCTGCTCACCGGTGATGAGCCCCTTCGCTTTGGCGGCCTCGACCGTCAGACAGGCGCCGGCCTGAAGGCCAGTCGCAATGCCCACACCGGCCCCGACGCCGGTGCCAATCATGCCGCCACCGAGGACGCCGACGACGCCGCCGACGATGAATCCGAGCAGCAGGAGCAGGAAGCCTTTCATCACAGTATCTCCTTGGGGGTGCTCCCCGTTTGTTGATGCGTCGGGCCTGACCGCACGTCGGCCTTGGCAAGACCGGCGCGCTGCAGAAGGCGTGTCGGCGCCGGCGGGTGTACTGAACCACATTGTCCGGAGTGAGCCAGCGACCGTCAAGGAGCCCAGCATCCGAACACGGGGGTTGAAAGGGCAGACGTCCCGGGCCAATACGCGGCTCCCGACACTGGGCCTGTTGCTTTGCCGGCCTCCAGCCGTTATCCTTTGAAAAGCGCCTTAACTAGGTGTGATAACCTAATGTTATGGCAGTTTTTTGTATCCGTGGCCTAGCACGCCGCTGGCTGCGAGCACGGCTATTCGACAGGCCACCATCGCAGATCTGGACCAAGCCTTCGGGGAGACCGCATCCATGACCCAGCCCATCGACCGCAGAACCGCCTTACTGCGCCTTGCCGCACTCGCCGGCGCACCGTTGTTCCTTGCCACGCACGTCATTGGCAAGGAGGTCGTCAAGGAGATCCACATGCTGGAGCCTGGCGAGTTCACCTGGCATCCGGACCGTTCGCCGCAAGGCGCCGTCGCCGTTGTGGTGTCGATTCCGCAGCAGCTCGTGCATGTCTACCGCAACGGTCTTCGCATCGCGGTCTCCACCTGTTCCACCGGGAAGCCCGGGCACGAAACACCGACCGGCGTCTTCACGGTCCTGCAAAAGGATAAGCACCATCGCTCATCCACCTACAACAATGCGCCGATGCCGAACATGAACCGGCTGACCTGGGACGGCGTCGCGCTGCACGCGGGTAAGCTTCCCGGCTACCCGGCCTCCCATGGCTGCGTGCGCCTGCCGCTGGCCTTCTCCGAAAAGCTCTGGACGGTGACGCACCTGGGAACGCCGGTCATCATCGCCGGCACGCATTCGGACCCCTGGGAGCTGACCCATCCAGGCATGGTGCTCGGCGCCTATGCTGAAGAAGAATTCGAGGAGGCCGTTGCCGGTCTTGCGGACAAGCCGCACCCAGCAGACTGGGCGGATACGGAGATGCATCCGGTGACCACCGTGGTCGCCTCCACGCTGGATCGTCGCGCAGAGCTGATCGAGAATGGTGTGGTGGTCGCGCAGGGTGAGCTGTCGGTGGAGGGTTCACCGGGCGCCGTCGGCTCGCATGTGCTGATTCTGCAGGGCACCCACGGCGGCAAGAAGGGCCTCGCCTGGCACGCCATCAGCCATCATGAGCGCGCCGGCGCCGAGCTGGCCGGTAATCGATCGGAGGATGACATCGTCTCCCGGCTGCGGGCCGACGGTGCCTTCCGGCGCAAGATGCAACAGCACATGCATCCGGGCATGGTGATGGTGGTGAGCGACCTGTCGCTGCACCCGGATCGGCGCTCCGACACGGACTTCGTGATCATGAGCAGCGCTTGATGCCTCCGCGGTCAACAACCCGGCCGTGCCAGGGCCAGAATCCGGGGCTCAGCGGACAGGCGGAACGCAGGGCCGGCCGCCTGTCCGCCTGCGGGAGACAGCCGTTACCAGGCGGCGCGCTAACGTTCCTCGCAGCTGGGCCTGGGCCGAACGAAGAGGTTCCAGACCGGTATCGGCTCGGGGGCATCCTCCTAGGCCGCCGGTCCGCCGCGGGCTGGGCGATCGGGGCCCAAGTGATGAATGCGAGGATTCTCGCAACGTCCACTCTGGGTTGCATTGTCAACGTCGTTGTTCGCAGCGCCGATGTCTCCTTGGGGTCGTGAACCGTCTCTGGCGCCCTGCTGGGGCATGGCCCGCAAAGCGTCAGGCAGCAGACACTCGGTGATGCGGCCTATTGGGGCTGCTTCGAGCAGCCGATCCGAGACCTGCTGCGCGAGATCGGGCACGGCCAGAGTGAGTTCACGGTCGATCCCGCCGCCATCGAGATCCGCTTCCCCGTACTCGTCCAGTGCTTCGACATCGCCCGCGGGGTTGCTGGCGACTCGGGACCGGAGGAGCCCGTCCTCGTCTATGGCTATGCCACCGACGAGACGCCCGAGCTGATGCCGCTGCCGACCCTGCTGGCCCAACGCCTCGCCCGACGTGCCAGCGAGGTGCGTCAATCCGGGGCGCTGCCGTGGCTGTTGCCGCACCGGCGGGCCAAGGTCGCGATCCGTTATGTCGCCGGTCAGCCCGTTGCCATCGACAGCGTCGAGATGACGCTCCAGCACCAGCCGACGATCGACCATTCGCACCTGTTGGAAGGGGTGATGGAGGAGGTGATAAGGCCGGTGGTCCCAATGGCGCTGGTCACCAAGGACACGCGGTTTCGCACCAATGCGCACGGCCACTGCGTTGTCGACGGCCTGATCAGGCGCTGCGGCGTGTCGGGGCGCAGCCTTGCGGCGGACA
>JAZBOA010000656.1:0-2642 GCA_036350935.1 Anderseniella sp.
AATTATCGTAAAGCGCCGCGTCGTTTCCGCCTGCGCATCGGCAACTGCGGGACTTGACAAAGCGTGTCCAAGGGACCTCGAGCGCACACCATGTCGCCACCCTTGCTGGGCTGAGAGCTTGTCGAGAACCTAAGTCGAGATGACCTTCCGCTTGAGCATTAACAAGCTGGAGAGCACTCGAACCATCACGACAGTATCCTATCGTAGTCGGCGTGGGTGCCGATCCAGAACCACACGATGCCCTCTGGCTTCTGCACACCCAGAACTCGGTAGTGGGCGCCAACGCGCGCTGACCACAATTGCTTTGCACCACCTATCTTCTTGAAATGCAGCGAAGGATGGTAGGGATCGGCCTTGAGGAGTTCAAAGCTCTTGTCGGCTAGCTCTTGTACTTCTTTTGGCAGTTGCCCGTAGTGCTTCCAGAAACGGGGTAGAGTCAGGTGCTTCACAGCGGTTGGCTCAACCCTGCCTCGTACTCCTCATCGACCTCGGCAAGCAAGGCATACAGGCGCCCTGCTTCGAGATCTTCTTCGATCTGCTTGTCCCACATCTGGGCACGGTAATCCTCGAGCCAGCCTGCCAGCTTGTCCAGATCTTCGGCTGGCAGTTGAACGATGGCCTTTTCGATTTCTTTGATGCCCATAACCTTGACACCCATCCGTTTGACCCCAAACCTTGAGAGGAAACCCTGGTGTTTTTCACAGGTTTCCTCCCTGGTACAAATCACAGGTATGCCCCCAAGGGACCTCGAACGCACGCCATGTCGCCACCCTTGCAGGGCTGAAAGCCAGTAGAACGGATTATTCCACATCCAACGAAAACCACAAAACTGCCTCGGGCCAAATCTCTGCGGCCTTCACTTGATTCGCTAGCCGCATGGCCTCTGGAAGCCATTGCGGCAAGCCTTACGCTGATCTGAATCCTTGCTGGATCACCATGGAACACGAGCGGGCACAAAAAACGGTGTCCGCTCGTGTCCTTGTGTATCCCTTCTGGCCAATGGACATCGAACTTATGTAGATAATGTCCGTTTTGGTGTCCGCTTGGGCCACTTATTGTAAATGATGTCTGGTTTGGTGTCCGATTTGATGTCCGTTCGTGTCCCCACGTGTCCGCTCGAACATGCTAAACCGGCTGTGAGCGACTCCATCTTCCGTGGCAGGCAGGTACGGGAGGTGTTGGGTATCAGTGACCCCGAATTGTCAACGGTACACTACGCGCCTTACCAGACGTTACAGAGAGTTGCCGTGCCATCCGGGCTCATATCGACCAGCCCAGGAGGTCGAAAATAACCTCTCGGTTCGCCACCAGGAAGGCCAGCAGCGGGATCAGCAATGTGTTGACCAAGTTAACGATCCCCATGATGTCCAGGATGGTACTGCGAGTGCCCTTGATGCGGTCGTGGTAGTCCCACAGCCACAGGAGGGTCTCCATAGTATCGTGCTCGGGAGGATTTGCCCCTGGCCTCAACGCTGCCATCTGGACCTCCACCTCGTTGAGCGACTTGCGCTTCGATCGGGTGATAACCCCGGAGATAGCTACCTGGTTGACCACAAAGAGAGCTATCAGGGGCAGCCATCTCGGGATGACGAAGAAGAGGGCTCTCAATCTGAATGTCTCCATCGTTACGGTAAACAGCGTACCCATTGCCAGCATGAAGGCAAACATGTAGGCCGCGAAACTCATCATGGCCGACCAATCTTCCAGCACCTCCGTGCTGACGGGATCCTCTATGTGCAACTTGAATTGGCAACGGCCCAGCCGCAGGCTCAGGATCGCAAACAGCACCATGAAATCGAGCAGGAATCCGGTCCAGAGCAGCATGAAACCCCCCATAACAGCTACGTAAACGGGGCCAGGGGAGTCGATTGGATTCGGGCTGATGAAGGCGACGTATGCGGCGTAAATGAAAAAACCTATCAGTGCCGGCCTCTTCAGATCCCCGGCTGCAACCAGCCAGTCTCGAAGGCCGGTCAGACCGGCGCTCGATTCAAGCTCATCCAGGAGCTTGTCCTGCAGAGTGACAAAGGCCCGGTCAAATGTGGCTTTGGCGATAAGCGAATTCACAAAGACCAGCGTTCCCCCAAGGGCAATTGTGCGCCATCCATGGCGAGACATGCCACCAGTGGGGAGTGAGCTCAGAACCGCGATCAATGAGATCAGTAGAGAAATGATCAGGGCGCTGATCCAGGGCGCTGGCGGTTCTGTCCGGCGGGTCAGCTTTTGCAGGATTCGGCCTGCCCCTTCCAGGATGACATCGATCGATGACGCGTACTCGCCAGCCGCGAGCTGTCGCTTCAGTTCCTCACGTCCGTCTGCCAGGTTGGCACCTTCGCTTTGAGACATGCCCGTCCTTTCTCAACCTCTACTATACACCAGTATCTCCGAACGGAGTAGTCTCACCTACATTGGCGCAGAGGGCAACCTGTCATCGGTGCTATACCCATGTGATGTGTGCGGGCCTTCTCTCGATCATGTTCTTGAACCTAGGGATTGGATACCCAAGTGCCAATGCCCCGTACAGCTCGTTTCCGGGTGGAATGCCAATCAAGCTTGGAATGCGCCGCTTCCATGCACGCGCCATAGGAGCGCGACAGGGAGCGAGCACCCATCCGGTGTAAAAGTGCCCTATACCCAAAGAG
>JAZBOA010000657.1:0-2893 GCA_036350935.1 Anderseniella sp.
ACCCTGCAGCTTGAGGACCAGAGGCTGCGTATCACCGCCGGATGCGATGCCCAGTTCGATCCGGGCACCATCGGGCGGGTAGACGATGGCGGGCGCCTGTTCCGTGCCGGCAACAGGGGGCAGAAGTTCGCCCCCGTCCATGAACCGTCGCAGCGAAACCGGCAGGCTGGCCTGGTCGATGCGCACTGCACCGGCCGGAGCTGACGGCAGCTCCTCGATGACAACTCCGGAGCGGACAAATCCTTCGAACAGCACGGGAGCCGCAGTGGTAATCCCGCTGATGCCCGGCACCGGCGCGCCGTCCGGCCTGCCCACCCAGACGCCCAGCACATGCCGCCCGTCGAAGCCTACCGACCATGCATCGCGATAGCCGTAGCTGGTGCCGGTCTTGAAGGCGATGGGCAGCCTTGCGGTGCCAGCAGGCCCGGCCGCACCGGAAAGGATATCGGCAACGTGCCAGGTGGCCACCGGCTCGAACATGGCCGTGCGCCGCGGCGGTTCAGGCTTCACGAGCGCGCCATCACCAAGTATCGCAGGCTGCCCGCCATTGGCGAACATGGTGTAGGCCTGCACCAGTTCAAGCAGGCTGACCCCCACTCCGCCAAGCCCGATGGCAAGGCCCGGCGCTGTGTCGCGAGAAAGTCCGGGCTCGAATCCCGCCCGCCGCAACCGTGCTAGCAACCTTGAGGGGCCGGTGGACTGCAACAGCCTCACCGCCGGCACGTTCAATGAAAGCTGCAGCGCCTTCCTGACTGTCACTTCTCCCTGGTACGACATGTCGAAATTGCGCGGCCTGTATCCGTCGAAGCTCGCCGGGCTGTCATCGATCATGGTTTCGGGCATCACCAGCCCATCCTCAAGCGCCAGTGCGAAGATAAAGGGCTTGAGCGCAGACCCCGGAGATCGCCGCACCCTGGTCATGTCGATCCATCCACCACGCTCTGCATCGAATGCTTCGGCCGAACCCACTTCGGCAAGGATGCCGCCCGTCTTCGCGTCCGCCATCACCATTGCGATGGATACGCCTGGCGGCAGCCGTCGAGCAGCTTCGCTGGCCAGAGCGGTCAGCCGTTCCTGCACGGGGCGCGACAAGGTCAGTTGGTGATGACGTTTTGAGGGCAACGAGCGCCTCACATCATCGGCAAGGTGAGCGGCAAGTGCGGGCATCGCCTGCCTGTGGCGCGGCACCGGGCGGCTTTCAGCACGGGTAACTTCGGGTGCTGTGATGACATCCGTTTCGGCCGCACGCGCCAGCACCTTGCTACGGGCAGCCCGCGCCCGATCGGGAAACCGGTCCGGCCGTCGCGACTCCGGTGCCTGCGGCAGTGCCGCGAGCAAGCTTGCCTCCGATAGCGACAACGAGCGCGGTTCCTTGCCGAACCACGCCAGAGATGCAGAGCGAATGCCTTCCAGGTTGCCGCCGTAGGGCGCGTGGCCAAGGTAGAGTTCCAGAATCTCCCGCTTGCCCAGCCGCCTCTCGATCTGCACCGCACGCACCAGCTGCAACAGCTTTGCGCCGAACGAACGCTCAGTGCGTGGCTCCAGCAGCCGTGCAAGCTGCATGGTGATCGTCGAGCCGCCCGATACGATCCGACCATGCCGCAGCATCTGCCAGGCGGCCCGCCCAAGCGCCAGCGGATCCACCCCATGATGGGCGTAGAACCGCCGGTCCTCGTAGGCGATGAGCAATTGCACGAACTCGGGGTCCACCTCATCCAGCTCGACCGGAAGACGCCACCGACCGTCGGGTGCCGCAAACGCTCTCAGCAGGGCGCCGTCCCGGTCCACGACCTCCACCGAGTAAGCAGATTGCGATGGCAGCGGCGGCGGATAGGCACGGTCGAGCGTCACAAGCCCGGCATAGCCACCCAGACCCACGCCCGCAGCAAAGACGGCAGCAACGGCAATGGCCCGTACGCGCTTCATGGTTGCGCCGGCCCGACCTCGACGCGGCCCTCTTCCGTGCGAGCGGCATATTGCGGCCGGTACATGTCCTCCACCACCGCAGCGGGATGCACGAAGCTACCGAGCGACACCGCCCGCACAACATAGGCCGCAACGAATTCGCTGTTGCCGCCGGGTCTTGCATCGAACGCCGCCACAAACCGGTCGAAACGGAATTCGCTGTGAACAGCGGAGACCTCACCCAGCCAGTCGAAGGCCTTTAGGTCAGCACTGCCGACGAGCCTCGGATTGTCGATCTCGAAGCCGCCAGGCAGCAGGTCGCTGACCAGCACGCGGGCCGGCCAGTCATTTTGCAGTTCGACCTTCAGCACGACCACCAGCCTGGTGTTCTGTGCGACGCTTGCGAGATCCGCTTCGTCGCCATCCAGCGTGTAGTAGCTGCGCTCGATGGTGAAGCCGTCGCCGCCTGCTTCCGGCGCGGACAGCGGTGCGGCAAGCACCTCAATCGTGGCGACCGCAGGCTCTGCCGACCGGTTGGCAACCGACAGCGGCTCCGCCGCGAGCGCCTGCCCGCTGAGGCGCCTGGTGAAGGCGCCGGTGACTTCCGTTCCGTTCACGTCCAGCACGAGCGTATCGTCTGCGGCCCGGATCCCGCGCGCCGCCAGCAGCATCCAGGCATTGTCCTGGGTGCTGAAGTAACGCTGCTTGCCTGCCTCCGCGCTCACCAGGTCCGTCATCGCCGGGATGGACTGCGGCAACGGCTGTGTTTCGGCGGCAAGCGCCAGCATGGCGGCGGCATCGCGCAGATTGGACCCGTAATCGGAGCGGGCAAGGTTGACCTGCTGGGTGCTGGCCAGATCGAGAGCCGAGGCGAACGACGTGCCGGAGCGGTTGGCATCGCCATACAGCGCCAGGGCTGCAGCGAGGTGCGCCCTTGCCATCGGGCTTGCGAAGTCGTTGATCTGCGTATCGGCATAGTAGCGCAGGT
>JAZBOA010000658.1:0-2813 GCA_036350935.1 Anderseniella sp.
GCTGGCGCCGCGGCGCTGGTGGTGCTGGGCACTGCCGGGACGTTGGCGGATCAGGCGGCGGCGGCCGAGCGGATGCTCAAATGGGCCCATGTGTACGAGATCAGCGAGCCTTACCACACCTGCGCGGTGGCGGCGAACGACGCGCTGGCGGCGGCCACGGAAGACCGACTCGGCATCGAGGTGTTTCCCGCCTCGTCGCTTGGAAAGGAAGTGGACATCAACGAGGGGCTTGGGCTCGGGACCGTCGACATCATCTATACCGGCCAGCTCTTCGCCGGCAGTTCCTTCGGTCCAATCGCCATCGGCGGCGCGCCGTTCATGTTCCGCGACTACGACCACTGGGACAAGTACCGCAATTCGGACCTCTTCGGCGAGTTGGCCCAAGGCTACACCGACGCTAGCGGCAACCACATCAAGGCGATGACCTATTACGGCGCGCGGCATGTCACCTCGAACAAGCCGATCCTGACTCCGGCGGACATGGAGGGGCTCAAGATCCGGGTGCCCAATGCGCCACTCTACATGATGTTCCCCGAGGCCACCGGCGCGAACCCGGCGCCGATCGCCTTCGCGGAAGTCTATCTGGCGCTGCAGCAGGGCACCGTGGACGCGCAAGAGAACCCTCTGCCGACGATCCAAGCCAAGAAGTTCCACGAGGTGCAATCGGACATCAACCTGACCGGCCATATCACCGACGCGCTGCTGACCATCGTCGGCGGACCGGCCTGGGATTCGATCGACGAGGCCGACCGGCCCGCCCTTGAGCAGGTGCTGGTGGATGCCGCGATCTGCGCCACCGATGCGATCATCGAGAAGGAAGGCGAACTGGCCGAGTGGTTCCGCGGCGAGGGCGTGAACGTGCACGAGGTCGATCGCGGGCCGTTCATCGAGGCGGTGAAGGCGATGCATAACGGCGAGATGGCGACATGGGATCAAGCGACCTACGACCGGCTGCAGGCCATCGAATGATCCGCGCCAGCACGCGCTGAACCGCGTCTTACGGCCTGCCCGACGGGCGGGCCGTTTCCTTTCGGCTCAATGAGGATCGGGTGATGCAGGGTCTTGGGGATGGCGGCAGCGACCCGCCGGACGATGAGCCGGTCGATCTGTCGGATCTGCGCTGGGAGGACGCGATTGTGCTGGTGGTGTTCTGGGGGCTCGCCTTCGTGGTGTTCCTGCAGTTCTTCACGCGCTACATCCTCAACGATTCGCTGGCCTGGACCGAGGAGATTGCGCGGTTCCTGCTGATCGCGGTGACCTTCATCGGCGCGATCATGGCGACCCGCAAGGGCAGCCAAATCGCGGTGGAATTCCTGTTCCGCTGGATGAATCGCCCGGTGCGCCGGGTTGTGCAGACCATTATCGATATCGTCTCGGTCGCGTTCTTTGCGGCGCTCTCGCTGTTCAGCGTTCAGCTTGCCGGTCGTACCGGGCAGATGATGGTCTCGATCGATGTGCCGAAATCGCTGGTCTACTGGGCTGTCGCGGTCTGTTTCGCGATGATGACGGTTCATGCCGCTCGCATCGGCTGGCGGCATTTGCGTTCCGGCACGAGCCGGCTCATCGATCCCGAGATCCATGCCGACGTCACGCGGCTGGTCGAATAGGACCTGACTCAAAATGGACATCGCGTTCCTCTTCGCTGCGCTTTTCGCCATGATCGCGCTGGGCATTCCGGTCGCGATCGCGCTGGCGGGCTCGTCCGCACTGTTCATCATCTTCTTCGGCACGGTGCCCGAGATGGTTGTGGCGCACCGGATGATCAACGGGGTCGACAGTTTCCCGCTTCTCGCGGTCCCGTTCTTCATTCTCGCCGGCAACCTGATGAACACTGCCGGCATCACCGAGCGAATCTTCCAGTTCGCCAAGGCGCTGGTGGGCTGGATGCGCGGCGGGCTGGGGCATGTGAATGTTGGCGCCTCGGTGATCTTCGCGGGCATGTCCGGGGCAGCGGTGGCCGATGCCGGCGGCCTCGGGGCCATCGAGATCAAGGCGATGCGCGATGCCGGCTACGATCCGGGCTTCTCGGTGGGGGTGACGGCCGCCTCCTCGACCATCGGGCCGATCATCCCGCCTTCGCTGCCGATGGTGATCTACGGTGTGATGGCCGGTGCCTCGATCGGCCAGCTCTTCGCGGCGGGTTTCGTGCCGGGGTTGATCATGGCCGGTGCACTGATGTTGATGGTTGCGTATTTCGCGCGGGTGCGCGGCTATCCTCGTGACCAAGCGTTTCGGATCGATGTGCTTCTGCGGACGTTCCGCAAGGCCTTCCTGTCGCTGCTGACCCCGGTCATCATCGTCGGCGGAATCCTTTCGGGTGCCTTCACGCCGACCGAGGCTGCAATTGCCGCCTGTGCCTGGGCACTGGTGCTGGGGCTGTTCGTTTACCGCACACTCACATGGCGCCGGTTCCTGCGGGTCTCGTTCGATACCATCGAGACCACGGCCGTGGTGCTGATGGTGGTCGCGGCTGCGTCGATCTTCGCCTGGATCCTGACCCAGAACCGGGTTCCCGAGGCCTTCGCCGGCTTCCTGCTGTCGGTGTCAGAGAACCGCATTGTCCTGCTGCTGCTGATAAACCTGATCCTTCTCATCGTCGGCTGCTTCGTGGAAACGGTCGCCGCCATCACCATTCTCGTGCCCGTGCTGTTGCCGATCGCGCTCGAGATGGGCATCGATCCGGTGCATTTCGGCGTGATCATGGTCCTGAACCTGATGATCGGGCTGTTGACGCCGCCGGTGGGCATGGTTCTCTACGTGCTGGCACGGGTGGCCAAGTTGCCGTTCGAGACCTGCGTCGTGGCGACGGCACC
>JAZBOA010000659.1:0-22725 GCA_036350935.1 Anderseniella sp.
ACGGCCCTCGATGACCGCCCTGGCCATCTCCCCTCGACGCAACGGTGTCAGACGGGCATTCTTGTGGATGTTCATTCGGACCCTCGGATGAGTGCTGAAGCGTAGTAACTCCAGTCTCCTCGGTCAGGTCCGAATGGACAACCTATTGAAAGCCCACATCTAGTCGGCGTTGTTGCCTCGCTTGCCCAGTGTGCGCCTCAGCGCCAGCGGAGTGATAACGGTTGTCACGACGGCGACGATGACAACAGCTGAGAACAGGTTGCTGACAACTGGCGGCGGCGGGTCAGGCAGCTGGAAGATTCCTCCGCGCAAGGCAATGTCGGCAATAATCAGCTCCACCGCCCCGCGCCCGCTCATGGCGAAGCCTACGGCGCTGGCATCGCGGCCATTCATGCCCTGCAGGTATGCCACCAGGCCCGATCCCGCCAGCTTCCCCGCGAAGGCCACGATGATCAGAAGGGTAAGAAAGACGGGGATCTCGGTTAGTGCAGACAGGTCCAGGTTGAGACCTATGGATGCGAAGAAAATGGGGGCGAGAAAACCGCTGGTGATGCCGGAAAGCTGGTTGCTGACGCTTTCGTAGACCTCTGCTTCGATCTTGGACCGGCGGAAGAAGAGGCCGGCAACGAATGCGCCAAGAATGAAATGAAGGCCAAGCTCCTCTGCCAGGAACGCATAGGCGAAGCCGGTCATGAGCAGGACGCTGAGTTCGAACTCCTGCGCCTTGGCCTTGCTGATGAGATGGCTGATCCTTGGCACAATCCACACCCCGATCGCACCGGTGATGGCGAAGAATGCGGCTATCTTGAAGGCGAGGATGGCGAGATCCGACGCTCCGGGCAGGGTGCCGGTCTGGATCACGGCAACCAGCGCGGCCAGCAGAACCAGGCTCAAGATGTCGTCGAACAGCGCGGCAGAGACAATCATTTGCCCGGGCTCGCTTTCCAGCTTGCCGAGGTCCATCAGGATCTTGACTGCCACCGGCACGGCGGTGATGGCCATGGCGGTGCCGACAAACAGCGACTGGACCATCTTGTAGTCGGATTGCGGCAGATAGATCCATGCCAGCCCGAAGCCCAGCGCAAGCGGCAGCAGGAAGCCGCCGAGCGCCACAAGCACGGCCCCCTGGCTGCTCTTGGCCAGTTTGCGCGGCGAAAGCTCTACGCCGGCGAACAGCATGAGAAAGAAGATCGCCAGGTCGGTAATGCCGATAAAGACCTCGTTCTCGTGGACATCGGCAAGCACTGGCAGGCTGTCGGAAAACAGCGAGACAGTGACGCCCAGAATGATCCCGGCCACCAGCTCACCGGCGATGGCCGGTTGGCCAACGCGTTCCGCCACCTCGCCGAATATGCGGGTGACGACAAGCAGCACCATGAGGATGTAGATCAGTTCCATGTGAGTCAGCGTCCGCTGGAATTGCGACACACGCCGGCAGTCCTGCTTGCTGCTGGCAGGACGCGTGGTATCGGATCGGCAGAAAGACGCTTCATGTCGTGCTGATGATGCACAAGAAACGGGGGTTGGCTTTAACAGGCGTTAAGCGGACGGGGTCCCGGATGAAGTAGAAGATGGTTTGGGGCCCGGGTGATCGTGACCTCATTGCTGGCCCTCACCGGACAAGAACGTCGCAGAGCGAACCGATGCAGGTAAACAGGATAATGTCCGCGCCAGTGGTCAAGATAACCCCTTCGACGCCCATCAGCGAGGCGGCAGCGCTGATGCGCGAGCATGATGTCGGTGCCCTGGTGGTAATGGCGGACGGTGAACCTGCAGGCATAGTGACCGACCGCGATATCGTGATCCGCGTGCTGGCAAGGCAATGCGAGGATCTTCCTGTGCGCGAAGCGATGTCCAGGCGGATTTTTACCTGTCATGCGAGGCAGGATGTCGAGGCCGTTTCCGGATTCATGGGTGATCAACAGGTACGTCGGCTGCTGGTGGTGGACCAGCGGAAGAACCTGGTTGGCATCGTCAGCGTGAGCGACATCGCAGAACATGCATCGGAAGAACTGGCAGGCCAGGCTCTCGGCGAGATCTGCGAGAACCGCTCCTGACAGCCGTGTCGCCTATTCATTGATCCTGTGGTTGGGAATGATCTGATTTCGCAATTCATCGACGTTGACTTGCGCCACTCCGGCAAGCGCCTCGATATCCCGGATCAGCACATCCATGTGATCCTCCGTCTCGACGATGCCATGCCGTTTCAGCCGCCGCAGTGTCCTGCAAACATGGACAGATGACAAACCTGTAAAGTCGCCCAGCTGCTGCTGGGTGAAGGGCAAGTGAAACTTTTCACCGTCACTGGTGCTTCCTGTCTTGAGGCGCAGGCAGAGTTCAAGCAGTGCGTAGGCGATGCGCACCTGCGCGTTGGCCTTGCCCAGTCTGAGAAGCCGTTCGGACATGCGCGCCTGACCAGCCGCAGTGATGCGCTCATGGGCGGTGCGTATCGATGCGTGGGCATGCAGCAACTGCTCCCATGACTCCCGGGGAATAATGGCAAGCTTTACTTCAGTCACCGCCTCCACTTCCACGGCGCTGACGAGGGGATCCGCCGAACCGGGGTCGATCACCTCTCCGGGGAGCATGAAGTCGAGGATCTGCTTCTCGCCATCCGGCAAGGCCTTGTTGAGCGCGACCCATCCCGACAGGACCACGAATACCGACGCCGACAGTTCGCCCTCCAGCTTGATGATGGTGCCAGCATCGCGGTTGCAGGGTTTTGAGTGAATGGCGTGCAGCAAGGCTTCGGGAAGACCGCTGTCAATCATGCTGTAGCGCTGCTCGACAACGGGATGGGTTGCATTGTTGATTTCAAGCGCGCTTGACATCGCTGCTCCGTTTGCCGTGGTTGCAGCGCTGGATCAAGGCAATGCACTGATGCATCTGCTATCCGCATGAACGGGCATGGCCCATATCGCCTGACGCTGCCGGTCAAAGTTTGCCGTATGCTGATAATGACATTCATCGGGCAATGCGGTCAAACAATGACAGCTAGCCAGACTGTTTTGCCTGGAACCAGTCAATCACGTCATCGGCGGTGGACCTTTCGGCCTATTTAACCGAGGTTAATGCGTCCGTCTGCCTGACTCCCTAACTGCTCAAACGACAATCTTCGAAACGAGCAAGGGAAAGCACCATGGATGACAAAGACGCCTACCGTCAGAAGATCAAGGCACAACTCGACCAGTGGCGGGCAGAGATCGACAAGCTTCAGGCCAAGGCCTCCGAAGCCAGCGCGGACACCAAGATCGAGTATGACAAGCAGCTGCAGGCCTTGCGGGACAAGCAGCAGGAGATGCGCCAGCAGCTTGATGAACTGGGCTCGGCGAGTGGCGATGCGTGGAAGGACATCAAGTCTGGCCTGGACGCTGCATGGGATGATCTCGAGGCATCGGTGAAGAACGCCCGGGAGAGGTTCGGTTAAGGCCAGCAAGGAGCAGCAAACTGATGAAACTTCATTTCATGACGGCCGCTGCAACGGTTGCGCTGGTGACGTCTGCGTTCGTCTCGTTGCCTGCGGCCGCCCAGCAGAACAGCGACACTGTGAAGTTCGAAGACGTCCAGAAGGAAATTTCCGAAACCTTCGACGTGATCGGCAAATATGGCGAGCAGCAGCGCCAGGAAGCACTTGACGCCTTCAAGGCATCGCTTGAGCGCATTGATGCGCGTATTGATCAGCTCGAACAGCGCGTGCGTCAGAACTGGTCCAGCATGAGCGAAGCCGCACGTGACCGGACAGCCGGGGCGCTGCGCGAGCTCCGGGTACGGCGAAACCGCCTGAGCGAAGCTTACGGTGCGTTGCAGCAAGGCGCTGGTGACGCCTGGAGCGAGCTCCAGCAGGGGGCAAGCCGCAGCTGGAGCGAGCTGGAGAAGGCCTGGGACGAGGCTGAAGATGCAGCGTCGGCAAACCAAACAGAACCGGACAGCAAGAAAGACGACAAGGGCTAGGGTCCTGACCCGAGGGTCAGGCCTTTAACGGTTTGAGTTCAAGCGTCATGAGGCTGATGGCCCATCCTTCCGGAAGGGCGGGGTCCCTGGTTACCGGTTTCAGCCAAACCGACTTGCCGCTTCCACCCAGCAAGCCGGCCTGCGTTGCATCGGGCGCGATTTCCGGCTCCAGAGATCCTGCATACTCGCCTTCCAGATCCTGATAACTGAAGTCGGGTTCATCTGTGTGCACGGACCAGACCAGCACGAACTTCGCCACCCGCTCGCGTTCGACCCCAAGCCGCTTCACGCGGCCGGTGAAGTTTGCATCGCGGCCGGACGTGCTGTTCTCGAAATGGCATGAGAGCTCTGAGGTGGCTGTGAGCTCTGCCACGGTGTCCGGTGGCGACAGGGTGCATGTCAGCGTGCCAACTAGAGTCATCTGTTGGGCTGCTACGGCAGCGCAGGCTGCCACGCTGGTTGCGAAAGCCGTGATCAGGAAAGATTTCAAACTGGCTGGCATCATCTCGCTTTGCCCGGCAATTCAAGTCGGCCCTGCTGGCGGCATGCCAGCTTTACTAGGTGAGGCCGCGTTTGACTGTCAGCCGAAATTTGGCTGATGCCGCGGCGCCCCTCATTAACCGCGGTCAATGCACCTGCGTTGATCGGAAGTGATGCTGCCTCCTGCTGACATGAACGACTGAAAGGCTCGACAGGGCCCAAATCAACAGGAGCATGCCGATGAAACAACAAGAGGTAACGACAGCCACCGCACCTTCAGCACGTATATCCGCTCCGGCAGCAGACGCCGGCGGCGCCGCAAAAGGTTTGCCGCCAAGCCGCCGCCGCTTTCTCAGGAACGCGAGCCTGGCCGGCATGTCGGCCCTGGTCGGCATGAACATCCCGTTCGAGGGGAATCTGCCATCAGGTTTTGTACCTGCCGCCATGGCCCAGGACACTCCCCTGACCGGCAAGGATGGCTTGACGCTTCTCAACGACCGCCCGGTGAATGCCGAGACGCCGCCTGAGTTGCTGGACGATGCGATTACTCCAACCAACCGGCACTTCGTTCGCAATAATGGTCTGGTTCCCGACAACACCTCGGCCGATGGCTGGATGCTGACGGTAGATGGCCTTGTTGATAATCCGATGGAGTTGAGCATCGCCGACCTGCGTGAGCAGTTTGACGTTGTGACGATGGCCCTGACCATCGAGTGCGGCGGCAATGGCCGGGCGTTCTTCGAACCGCCTGCGAGCGGGAACCAGTGGACCTATGGCGCCGTCGCCTGTTCGGAATGGACCGGGGTGCGCCTGAAGGACGTGCTGGAGAAAGCTGGCGTGCAGGACGGTGTCGTCTACACCGCGCATTATGGCACAGACCCGCACCTTTCTGGCGACCCGGACAAGTTGCCAATCTCCCGCGGCCTTCCAATCGATAAGGCGCTGACCGGCAACATCCTGATCGCCTTCCAGATGAATGGCGCTGATCTGCATCCGCTGAACGGTGCGCCGATCCGGCTCGTGGTTCCCGGCTGGCCCGGCTCATGCTCGCAGAAATGGCTGCGCCGCATCCAGTTGCGCGACCAGGTGCACGACGGGCCGAAGATGACAGGCACCTCCTACAGAGTGCCGGCCTACCCCGTCGCCCCCGGTCAAGATGTTCCCGAGGACGCCTTCGAGATCATCGAGCGCATGCCGGTGAAATCACTGATTACCTTCCCTGCCAATGCAGCAGAGGTCGGCCGGGAAACCGAAGTCAGGGGCCATGCCTGGTCGGGGGATCGCACCATTGACCGGCTGGATATCTCGATTGACTTCGGCGCCACCTGGCAGGAGGCCACTCTCGACGGTCCCGTCAATGACGGTGCCTGGCAGAACTGGCGTTCGGCAGTCACGTTCCCGCAAGCGGGCTATTATGAGGTTTGGGCACGTGCCACCGACAGCGAAGGCGTGATGCAGCCCTTCGCCATCGACTGGAACCCGAAGGGCTACCTTAACAACACCATGCACAGGGTTGGCCTGCGGGTCAGTTAATGGACAGCGATGGCGGGGCTGGCCTTGCAGCCCCGCCACTTCAGGCAACTTCCGGAATGGAGAAATTCATGCGCGCAGTCATCGCTTGCGCGGCCCTTTCACTTCTGATGATGAATGGCGTCGCGTTCGCCCAGTCGGATATCGAGGCCCGTTTGCAGGCAGCAGACGCGCAAGCCGGCCAGAAGGTGTTCCGCAAATGCAGGGCCTGCCACACGATTGAAGAAGGTGGGCCAAACCGGCATGGTCCAAATCTCTACGGAATCTACGATCAACCGGTCGCTGGTGCCGAGGGCTTTCGCTACTCCGATGCCATGAAGGAGTACGGCGGGGAATGGACACCGGAGCGGCTTGACGCCTATCTCGAAAACCCGCGCAAGGTGGTCAAGGGTACGAAGATGGTCTTTCCCGGCATCAAGGATGCGGACGACCGTGCCAACCTGATTGCCTACATGAAATCGCAAGCTGACACCCCGGCCGATGCGGGGCAATCCGGCAATGCGCAGCGCCAGCAATCCGCGACCGCTGCGAATGCGGAAGAAGATTTTGGCCAGTTGGTGGTTGCCGATGGCGTGGAGGAGACCTGGTATGCCTGTACCGGCTGCCATTCGGAGATGATCGTCGCCCAGCAGGGCAAGACCCGTGAAGGCTGGGACGAGATGCTGGAGTGGATGGTGGAGGAACAGGGTATGCCGGAATTGCCGCCCGGGGATCGCGAGATCATCCTCGACTACCTCGCCAGGCACTACAATACCGACCGGCCGAACTTTCCCAGATAGGCTTTCTGCCGGGTAACGGCATGCCAGCTTGACCGCAGTTAATGCGCCCGCGCCTTCGCAGTCCACAATGCCGGCCAGGTAATGACAGGACAAAGGAGGTACCAATGCTGAAACGAACTTCCCACATTCTCGTCCTCACCGCCGCCGCCAGCGTGGCAACCGGCGCGGCATGGGCCGACAGCCACATGAAGGATATGTCGGACATCCCGGCTGAATGCGGCAAGCAATGGACAATCGTCGACCGGGACAATGACGGCCAGGTTACCGTTGAAGAAGGCAAGGCCTTTGCGGAAGTGGAATTCGGCCGCCTTGACGCAAATCAGGACGGCAAGATTTCTCAGGAAGAGTTCGACCAGTGCAACGACCTTTCGCTGTCGGCCAGGATCGTCGGCGAGGCAAACGGCTCGGGCGACGGATCGGGCATGGAACCTGAAACCTTCAACGGCCAGCCGGTAATCAACGGCATGGTCATGGTCGACGCAACGGTCGACGAGAACAATGACAAGGTTCTCACTCTCGAGGAAGCAGCCAGGGCCTATGACAAGGCTGCGGCAGGAAACGAGGACAAGGTCGTCAGCCGCGAAGACCAGGCGCGATATGCGGGCAGCTGGTTTGAGGCCCACGACATCAACAACGATGGCATGGTCTCCATGGAGGAGTCGACGATGGAGCCGGCAGACAACCCATATACCGCTGTCTTCGACGACATGGATGAAAACGGCGACGGCAACATAACCGTCGACGAATGGGGTTCGCACTACCAGAAGGTGGTCGAGGATGCCCAGATGAAGAGCAAGGACTCATCCGGCAAGGACGGCGGTCCTGTCGATGCCATCTGGCATTTCTTCTTCTCGTAACAGCAACAACCATCCAGAGGCAGGCGGTTGTGGGCCGGCGTGCCTGGCTTGCTCGTAAAGACACCGGGCCTGCATTTGGGCCATGACCATGTGGAATCTACTCGCTGAAGAGCTTTCTGGAGGGTACCAGCTTCCGGTGCCGGTTGTGGCGATCCGCCTGGCCGGCACCGTCCTGCTGTGTGGCGTGATTGGCCTTGAACGGGAGATCAAGAAGGATTCTGCCGGACTTCGCACCAACATCATGGTCGGCCTCGCCTCGGCCACGTTTGCTCTCATCACCATCGGCCTGATCCGGTCTGACCTGTCAACCGATGCCGCCATTCGCGCCGACCCGCTGAGGCTCGTTGAGGCCGTTACCGCCGGCGTGGCCTTTCTTGCTGCGGGCATCATCATTTTCGCCAAGGGACAGGTTCGCGGCCTGACGACGGGCGCCAGCATGTGGCTGTCGGCATCGATCGGCCTCGCCATCGGGCTGGGATTCTGGATCATTGCCGTTATGGCGGCGGTTGCGGGCGTCATTGTCCTGACGGTTCTGAGGAGGCTCGAAATCTACTTCGGCATGAAGGACGGCGGCGATCAGGTTTGATCAGCGCTCACCATAACCTGGATCAATGCGTGATCGTGTTGGCCCTGATACGCGCAGGTCACCAAAGGCGCATGACCGGCGCATCCGGACTGGCCGCCACCGAAAGGAGCTTCAGGTGTTTGGAAAAGGCTTCCATCTCTTCACCATGCTTGGTTTCAGGGTAAGCGTGGCGCCAAGCTGGTTCATTCTGGCTGTACTGATTGTCTGGACCCTCGCGAAAGGCTACTTCCCGCAGGTGATCGAGAACGTCGCTCCGGCGACGGCCTGGTGGCTTGCCATTGCCGGTGCGCTGGGCCTGTTCGCCTCCATCATCTATCACGAGTTTGCCCATACGCTTGTAGCGCGCCAGTTTGGCATGCCCATAGCAGGCATCACATTGTTCCTGTTCGGTGGAATTGCCCAGCTGCGAGACGAGCCGCCAAGCCCCCGCGCCGAGTTCCTGGTGGCCGTGGCGGGGCCGGTGTCCAGCTATCTGCTCGCCGCAGTACTCTACGTCATCGTGTTGCTGATACCGTCGGGAGAGGGGACGACCTCCTTGCTGGCGGTACTGGGTTATCTGGTGACGATCAACTTGCTGCTGGCCACCTTCAACCTGTTGCCGGCGTTTCCGCTGGATGGCGGACGGATGCTGAGAGCAGCCGTGTGGGGTTGGACCGGCAGCCTGCGCCGCGCCACGCAAATCAGCGCCATGCTCGGGCGCATCCTTGGTGGCGGGCTCATGCTGCTGGGCGTTCTCGGCATCGTTTCAGGCGACTTCATCGGCGGCATGTGGATATCCCTGATCGGCTTCTTCATCATTGGCGCTGCCAGTGCGTCGCAAATGCAGGTCGAGTTCAAGCTTGGTCTGCAGAGTGTAGCGGTGCGCGACATCATGAACCGCAAACCGGTGGCCGTGCCGGTTGATGCGACCGTCAGCCAGCTCGTCGACGACTATTTCTACCGCTACTTCCACAAGGCCTTTCCGGTCGTGCGGGATGGCGAGCCGGTCGGATGCGTGCGCCTCGAAGACGTAAGCCAGGTGCCCCGCGACCAATGGAAATCGAGGCAGGTCGGCGACATTCTCTCCGATAGCGCCGCAAGGCAGATGGTCGAGCCGGACACCCCGGTCTGGGATGCACTCAACCTGATGAATGAGCACCAGGTCAGCCGCCTGATGGTGGTCAAGGATGGCAAGCTGACCGGCATCCTTACCATGCGCGACCTGATGCAGTTCATGGTCATTCGCAAGGAACTGGCAGTTGACCCAGGTGATGGCGACGCAGAATTGGCGCATGTGCCACCGGGGGCTGCGCAGAAACAGGCATGATCCTCCTGCCCCGATTTACCGGTGTTAATGCAGTCACTGGCCAACGAGGCTACCTGGGAATCACTTTGCCGGAGTATCCGCTGAGATGAGCGACCTTACCGTTCTGGACCAGATCCTGCTTGACCCTGCAACCGCCTACCGGAGTCCCGAACAGGTGCTTGCTGACGGCCGCTTCTCAGTTGGACAGAAGATCGAGATCCTGCGGCGCTGGGAATATGACGCGGTCGAGCTGAGTGTCGCGACGGAGGAGGGAATGCCCGGTCAGGGCGCGGACCTGCTTCCTGACATCATTGCTGCATTGAAGGAACTCGGTGCGGAAATCGATACCGAACATACCGCAACCACCAAGCAGGGCGGTCTCGACAAGAGTTCGATCCGGCGCAAGTCCTGATGTCCGGCAAGTCCGGGGCAGCGAGCAGGGTCGAGGAGCTTCGCGAGCAGATCAACCGGCATGACCGTCTCTACTATGTGGAGAACAGGCCGGAAATTTCGGACGAGAAGTACGACAGGCTGTTAGCCGAACTTGAGGAGCTTGAAGAAAAGCACTCCGAACTTGTGACAGACAACTCACCCACGCAGCGGGTTGGCGCGGAGCCCCAATCCGGACTGGGTAAAGCCGATCATGTAAGCGCGATGCTCAGCCTGAAGGCGGTCCGGGACAGGGCCGCGATCAGCAGCTTCGTGCAAAGGGTCCATGACGAGACGGGCCGAGAGGATGCGGTTCTGGTAGCTGAGCCGAAGTTTGACGGACTGTCGATCGAGGTTGTCTACGAGGAGGGCCGGTTCGTGCGGGGCTCGACCCGCGGCGATGGAAAGACCGGTGAGGATATTACCCACACCCTGCGAACTGTCCGGGCCTTGCCCCTTGAGTTGAACGGCAACGGCGATCTGCCCGGCCAGCTGGCGCTTCGCGGCGAGGCGATCCTGCCCAGACGGGCCTTTCAGAAGGTCAACAAGGCGCGGATCGAGCGGGACGAAGATCCGTTTGCCAATCCCCGCAACGCTGCAGCGGGTCTGTTGCGGCGGCTGGATCCTTCCGAAGCCGCAGGCATCCGCTTCGCGGTGACCTTTTACGATGCCACGGGCATCGACGCTGGCGAGGTTCCGACACAATGGAAGCTGCTTGAACGGATGCGTGACCTGGGACTGCCGGTCATCGGTGACACGGCGAAGTGCCGGTCGCTCAAGGATGCGGAAGAGTTTCATGCATCGCTGTGCGAACAGCGCGACGGCCTCGACTATGAGATCGACGGGATCGTCCTCAAGCTGGATTCGCGCACTGACCGCGAGGCGCTCGGCACTCGCAGCCGCAGTCCGAGATGGGCGATTGCCTGGAAGTTCGAACCGAAGACCGGCGAGACGCTGATTGCGGACATAGCAGTCAGCGTTGGCCGCACCGGCTTATTGACGCCGGTGGCGCTTCTGGAGCCGGTCGATGTGGGCGGCGTCACGGTGGCCCGCGCAACCCTGCACAATATCGAGGAGGTCAGGCGCAAGGATATCAGGATTGGTGACACCGTGCGGATCGAGCGTGCCGGCGACGTCATTCCGGAAGTTGTCGAGCGGGTGCCAAAGCCCGGTGTGCAGCGCAGCGAACCTTTCGAAATGCCGTCGCACTGTCCGTCATGCGGCGCAGAAGTGGAGCGGCGGGGGCCGCTTACCTGTTGTCCTGCCGGCATCGCCTGCCCGGCGCAACTCAAGAGGCGGCTGGTGCACTACGGAGCGCGAAAGGCCATGGACATTCAAGGCCTTGGCGAAGCGACTGCCAGCCAGCTGGTAAGCAAGGGCCTGGTGGATGACATCGCGGACCTCTACCACCTGAGCGTTGAGGAGATTGCCGGACTTGAGGGTCTTGCTGAAAAGTCTGCCGCCAGACTGCGTGATGCAATCCATGACCGGCGGGAGGTTCCGCTGGACCGGTTTCTGCTGGCGCTGGGTATCCGGCACGTCGGTGGAGATGCCGCACGGCGGCTGGCGCGCGCGTTCGGCTGTTTCGATGCACTTCGGAATGCCCCAGGATCCCGCATCGCGGCTGTGAACGGTATTGGCGATGACACCGCCGCAAGTGTCGAGGCATTCTTCAGCGAGGATCGCAACTGCGCCGTAATTGATCGACTGCTTGAGGCCGGGGTCTCTCCGCAACCGGTTTCACAGCCAGGCGCATCGCTGCAGGGCAAGACGTTCGTGCTGACCGGCGCGCTCGGCAAGTGGACACGGGAAGAGGCAACCGACGAGATCGAACGCCGCGGCGGCCGGGTAACGTCGAGCGTAAGCGAAAGCACGGATTACGTGGTGGCAGGCGCTGATCCCGGATCGAAGCTTGACGATGCGCAGGCAGAAGACATCGAGACGCTCGACGAGGATGCGTTCAAGAACCTGCTGGATTGACGGGAGCTGCGAAGATGCCTGTCCACAACACTGAAATCGCCGCCATCTTTGACCACGTTGCGGACCTGCTGGAGATACAGGATGCAAACCGCTTTCGTGTCCGGGCCTATCGCAATGCGGCGAACACAATCCGCGACCAGAGCCGCAGTGTGGCTGACATGTTGGATGAGGGCGAGGACCTGTCCTCGCTTCCCGATATCGGCGAGGACCTGGCGTGCAAGATCGCCGAGATCGTCAAGACAGGTGAATTGCCGCTGCTGGAGGAAATTACCGGCGATGTCCCGGAAGCCATTGTAGAGGCTACCCGGATTCCAGGTATCGGGCCGAAGCGGGCGCGGGCGCTGTTCGAGGCGCTGGACATATCATCCGTCGAGGACCTGAAAAGGGCTGCCGAACACGGCAGGGTTGCCCGGATCGAAGGGTTCGGCGAGAAGACCCAGGCAAGGATCTGCAGGGAGCTGGAAAAGGCGGACATGACGCAAGACCGCATGCGTCTCGATATAGCCGAGGACTTCGCCGGACCGCTGATCACCTGGACCCGGAAAATCGACGGCGTAAAGAAGGCCGAGATCGCTGGGAGCTATCGCCGCCGCAAGGAGACGGTCGGCGATCTCGATATCCTGGTGGCCGGGGAGGATGGCCAGAGAATCATCAAGCGGTTCGTGAGCTATGACGAGATCGGCGACGTTGCCTCAAAAGGGAAGACCCGCTCGACAGTCAAGCTGCGCTCGGGTCTGCAGGTCGACTTGCGCGTCGTGCCCGAGGCGAGCTGGGGAGCTGCCCTTCACTACTTCACCGGCTCAAAGGCTCACAACATCGCCGGCCGGCGCCGGGCACAGGACCGGGGCCTGAAGCTCAACGAGTACGGCATCTTCGATGGCAAGAAGCGGGTTGCCGGAGCAACGGAAGAAGAAGTCTACGACTGCATCGGATTGCCGTGGATCGACCCGGTGCTACGGGAGAACCGCGGCGAGATCGAGGCTGCAGAAAAAGGTGAGCTACCCGGGTTGATCACGCTCGACGACATCAAGGGTGACCTGCACATGCACACGACCGCCTCGGATGGCAAGAACGGGCTTCGCGAGATGGCAGAAGCTGCCAGGGACATGGGCTACGGGTATATTGCCATCACCGATCACTCGAAAAGTCAGACACAGGCCGGCGGGCTGAGCGCCAGAGAGCTTGAAAGGCAGATCGACGAGATCGAGGCCCTTGACGAGGAGATGGATGGCATCCGGATACTGAAGTCCTGCGAAGTGGATATTCTCGAGGACGGCAGCCTGGATTTTCCGGACGCGCTGCTTGGCAAACTTGACCTTGTCGTGGCGGCGGTTCATTCCAGCTTCAACCTTGACGAGGATGCACAGACACAGCGCATCATCCGTGCCATGGACAACCGGCTGGTCAGCATCATTGCCCATCCGACCGGCCGGCGGATCGGTGAGCGCGATCCTTATGCCCTCGACATGGAGCGGCTGGTCAAGGCCGCAGGGGAGCGCGGTTGTGTTCTTGAACTGAATGGCAACCCGGAGAGACTTGACCTAAGCGACATCAATTGCCGCTTGGCCGCCGAACATGGTGTCAGGATCGCAATATCGACGGATGCGCATTCGACTGGCAGCCTGGGCAACATGCGCTATGGGATCGATCAGGCAAGGCGTGGCTGGCTCTCGGCAGCAGACGTGGTCAACACGCGCAACTGGGCCAATCTGTCGAAACTGCTGAAGCGCGGTTGACGAGCGCGCAGCACGGATAGGCCAAACCGGCCGGGCGATCAGTCAGGCCCGCGGCTGTCACAATCAACCGGCGTATCCTGGCAGCGGATTTCTTCCAGCTCGCCAAGACTTGTGTCGCACTCGTCCAGTGCAGAGCGCAGGGCCCGGCGCAGAACCTCCTCGTGGGTCGGGTGATAAAAGGGTGTTCGCAGCAACTCTTTCAGATTGCTCTCGTGCTCTATGGCATAGGCCATGAAATGAGCCATGTGTTCTGCCGCATGGGAGACGAACGCGGCACCCAGCAGACGTGCCGACTTGATCTCGGCATAGACGCAAACAGCTCCTGTCCGGTAACGCTCAAGCCGGGCGCGGCCCGCATTCGTGAACGACGCATGTCCGCTGGCCAGCTCGTCAGCGCGTTCATCTGAAAGTTCCTCCCAACCGGAGCCGGCGACGGCGATTTGCGGTTCGGTGAAGACGATCCGCAAGGGGACCCGGCGCTGGAACGTGGCGGCCTTGCCTCGAACCGCGCACCAGCCGGCGATACGGCCTTCATCGGAGGCCTCGTGCAGCAGCGCAGACCCACCGGATACGTCACCGGCGAAGTAGACCGGAACGCCGGGCTGGTCGAGCCGGCCATCCTGCAGAACGGGTCTGCCTTTCTTGCCGAACTTTACTCCAATCCTGTCCAGCTTCAGGTCTGACAGGTCAACGGTGCGGCCAATCGCCAGCAGGACGCGGTCTACGGTTATCTCGCCGTCAGGCCAGTGAAGCCGCAACGCGCCACCCGGGTCCTGTGAAGGTTCTGCTGCTGCGTTGACTATCCGCATCTCGCGCTGCATCGCATCGCGCAGAACGGGCTCCAACTCAGGGTCCGCAAGTCCGCCCAGCGAAGGCGACGGATCGAAACCCGTGACCTCGACACCCAGCCGCGCCATCGCCTGACCAAGCTCGAGACCCACCGGCCCAAGCCCCACGACGGCCATGCGTCGTGGCAGGTCCGTCATCTCGAAAAAGCTGTTGGACGTGACTACACGATCACCGAAGCCCTGCCAGGGTTTGGGCACCAGTGGTCTCGTGCCGGTGGCGATGACCGTGGCGCGGGGACGGAATATCTCTCCCCCGGCGACAAACGTGCCATCCTGCTGGAACTCGGGAACGTGCGCCACCAGGTGTGTCCCGCGCCAGGACTCCATGCCGTCGAGAACACCCTGCACCAGGCTGTCCCGCAAGGCGCGCGTTTCCGCCAGAACCGCACTGATGTCGGCTTCAAGGGCTTCGCCACCGCGGATACCCAGATTCCCGAAGCTGTGACGCCGGTGGTAATCGTGGGCCGACTGCAGGAAGGCCTTTGATGGCATGCAGGCCGCCCGCGCGCAGGTTGTGCCATAGGGACCGGGGTCGAAAACGCGATAGTTTTGCGTAACCTTCGCCACCTCGGCTCGGGCTGACAGTCCTGCGGTGCCGGCGCCGAAAATGGCGACATCGAGCTCCGTGGTGGTCATCTCCGCACCTCTACCCTCCTGGCATCAGCTGTCCTGCTTGCCCTGTCCGCTCGTCCAGGAACCCTTGTCAGGCGAAGGCAGGCTATCGCGGTGAAGCCGGTAAAGCTCGACGATTGCGTGCTGAACTTCCGCGGAGTAGGGCGAGGGGTTCGGAAACCCGAGATCGGCGGCGCCCGCAACCCGGCCATGACCCTGCGGACTTGCGCTGCCGTGTTCTGCATCCCAGTTGCTCAACAGTTCAAGTTTCTTGGGAGGCGTGAGTTCGCCATCGGCAAGAACTGACTCAACGGAGGTCAGTCTTTCTGCCGTTGGCCTCGCCATGCGCCGCTCCGCGCCGGGATCGGTGATCTTGGTCATGGTTTCCTCTCCTTGGCATCCACGGCAACGATGCGCCGTGAACTTGCCTGGTTACCCGGTCACGGCGCGGCGCTGCCTTGGCGTCCGTCTGCTGGCTAGGCTTCGAGTGCAAAGGTGATCTTCGCAGTCACCCGGTAACTGGTGATCTTGCCGCCCTCTACATGCGCGCTCATGTCCTTGATGTAGATGGACTTGATGTTCCGGACGGTTTCAGCGGCCTTGGTCACAGCCGTTTGCGCAGCCTGGTCAAACCCCTCCGGGGATTCCGCAAGTACTTCGATGACTTTGAGCATCGTCATGTTTTCTCCCTTTCATATTGCCGCTTGCCGGAAAAACTCCGGTGCAGTTCCGGCACCATAGCGGCGGCGGCGGGCGGTGCATTTACCGCGGTTAAAGCCGTTTGGAGACATGCCACTTTTGCCGGCAGGAACAGCGGCGGAACTAACGCCAGTTAAGGACGCATCGCCTGTGGGATGGTCCGATGCGCATCTATCCTCCCGAGTGGAATGAGCGAGATGGCAATTGCTGTGGCAACATTTGCGCTACCAGAACCTGACGCAGCTGGCCGTTATGAATACCGCGTCTGGGCGGGCGTCAGTTCGCCTGACTCGTGATCAGCGCCGGCACCGGCTTAACGCCCGTTAATCACCCAGATCAGCGTCACGGTATAATGCCTTCCATCGCCAGCCGCAGCTGCGAGGGCGGTTTTTGTCCGGCCGGCGATGCCAGTCCCTGTCCGGGCAAGATGTTCATCCGGACCATGTGGATGGCCAAGTATAGACGCCTCCGGGCCCTCGAGCAAATGCCGGAGGGGTGAAGGAGGTTCGTCATGCAATCGACCGGTTCCAGAAGTTTTGGTCATGATCTGTTGCAAGCTGGCAAGGACTTGCGGGTGTTTGCCCTCTCACTCAGCAGGAATGCCACAAAGGGCGATGACCTGGTTCAGGAAACCATGCTGAAGGCATGGGCAAACCGGAATTCATTCAAACCGGGAACGAACCTCCATGCCTGGCTTTTCACCATCCTGCGCAACGAGTTCTATTCGCAGGCGCGCAAGCGATCCCGCGAGTCAGAAGACCCCGATGAGAAGCTGCAGGGCGAGTTGATCGAGCACGAACGCCAGTCCGCCTTCATGGACCTTCAGGACACCCGTATGGCCATCGAGCGCCTGCCAGGTGAGTTGCAGGAAGCCATCGTCCTCGTTGGCGCAGGCGGTCTGACCTATGAGGATGCTGCAAGGGAGTGCGGTGTTGCCCTCGGCACTATCAAGAGCCGGGTCAGCCGTGCCCGGGCCAGGCTGAAAAACGAACTCGACAGGCCGTCACCGTAATGTTCAACCCCTAGGCCCGAGGGTCATGACGGAGGCATCCGGCGGGTCTTCGGCGGTTTGCGGATCTGCCACCTTGCGAGCAGGAAGCCAGGGACGAAGACGATCAGCAGAAACAGGGCGGCCAATGCGGGTTCACTCAGGACATCGCTGTAGCCCGCTTGCTGGCTAAGATAGGTCATGATCATGAACAGGCTGAAGCTTACCGTGGTAAGAACCGTGGTGAAGATCAGGAATGCGGCCAGTCTGGGTACCTCCGGATTCCTTGCGCGCGCAGAATAGTAGGCTGCAAACAGCAGCAGCAACGACAGTATGATCAGGGCTATCATCAGCAACGTGGCCTGTTCCCGCGGGCCCTGGCTGTCAGGCTCAGGGCAATCGATAGAGTTATCCTTACAGTAACGTGAACCTGGCGAGGCTTGTTCCGTTGACGCTTTGGATTGCTATTCGGTTTGGCTTGCACTTCCGGCTGCGGCAAGAAGCGCGGCGCGGCGGATGAAGTCGGCGACCGAGCGTTCGCCAGTCACATCCGCGCCCGCTTGCAGGGTGTGAAGTTCAGCAACCGTCAGCCGCACAGTTACATGCTCGGTACGCTCCTCGCCCCCAGGCCGGGCGGGTGTTTCATTTGTCAGATCTTCTTCCATTACGCGTTGGTCTGTCGAAATGGCCATGACAGCGAACAGCCTTCATGCCCAATGCCGCTGCTGACCCTAGCAACAATGTCCGGCAACGCAATTAACGTGCGTTAATGCCAAAATCCGCGCAACTGGCTGTGATTGTTCCGGCCTTGATGGCAGGCCGCGAAAGCCGATCCTACCTGCGGCCCCGGCAATGCAATGCAATTCAAGATCAAGGAGCAAGTCCATGACGCGTGCACTTCGCCCGGTTTTGTTGGGGTTCGCCGCAATTCTCTTTGCCGGCGCTCACGTAGCCTATGCACAGACGGCAGAAGTGAACTGCGAGCAGCAGATATCGCAACTTTCGGCCCTCTCGGAACAGCTTCGCGAAGACGAGAAGCGGACCCGCAGCGCTGCTGAGCAACTGGCGCGGGAGCATCCGCTTGTCGTCAAGCTGGAGGATGGACGGATCGTGAACCTTTCCGGTGAGGCTGAGTTGAGCAAGCCGCTTGAAAGCTGGCTGAAGGCCATTGATACAAGCCGCAAGGCTGAAACCGACCTCGAGTCAGCCAGGAAACTGCTTGAAGCCCTGCAACAGGAAAACTGCCTCAAGCTGCTCGAACCTTACAGGTTCAACCGGAGTTGACGGCAACTACTTCGCCATGATGGCGCCGGCAGGAACAATCCGGTTTTCAGCTCGTTGACTCGGAAAGACCGGTCGCGGCTCGCGGCTTGAGGAATGTAGCTGCTGCAAGCTTCGCCCGCAGTGGCGAGAGTCATGCCGGTCGCGCCGGCCGCCCCGTTGTTCCAGGCGCCGTTGCATCGACCGGAGTGTTGACCGGGTTGAAGCCGCATTCTCCTAGGAGGCACATCCGGTCCTTGCACAGGCAATGGTGGCATTACAGGGCGGAGCGGGAGAAGTTCCTTGGCTGCTCATGGGTCATCGGTAATCCGCGAAGCCGTCGGACTGTTTCAGGCTTCCGGCGACATGGAAGCGGCTATCGATGACCTGCAGGAGAACGGTTTTGACCGCGCCAGCATCAGCTTGCTTGACAGCGCAGCATCTGGCGTCAGAGACGGGCCTGCCGGGACACGCCCGGCGAGGGAACTCGAAGATGATCCGGGAGCACCTCGCGCGGCCTATGTCTCTTCGGAATCCATCGGTGCGGCGAAGGGTGCCCTGATCGGTGGCATGCTGGCTGTAAATGGCGCGATTGCCGCCGGCATCAGCGTTTCGGCCGGCGCAGGTCTCGCTGTCACCATAGCCGTGACGGCCGCCGCCGGTGTTGTCGCCATGCTGGCCGGATACGCTCTCGCACGGCAGGTCGAGGACCGCCATGAGCGCACATTGCAGTCACAACTGGATCGTGGCGGCCTTCTGGTCTGGGTGCGTACCCGGAACAGCCGGGAAGAGCATAGAGCCATGGAGGTGCTCATCCGCAACGGTGCGCGGGATGTCCATGTGCACGATATGACGGCTTGACCGGTGACAGCCCGCTCATCGGTTCCCGGCCCAGCAGGGCAATAGAACAATGGAGCTTGAATCGCGGACCGGAGAGGAACCCAACATGAAAATCCTGGTCGCATATGCGACGACTGATGGCCAAACCCTCAAGATCGTCAAGTTCATGGCAGAACGCATCCGCGAAGCCGGCCATGAGGCAGAATTGTTCGACACCGACCTGGCGCGCCGGGACGTGGCGCCTGATCAGTTTGACAAGGTCATTGTCGCAGGCTCGGTCCACCAGTTGAAACACCAGAAGTGTCTGGAGGTCTTTGTCTTTGCCAAGCGGCAGAAACTCGACGCCGTGCCGACCCTGTTCGTCTCGGTCAGCCTGGCGGCTGCGTTCCCTGACGCCCGCAAACAGGCTTTGGCCTACTGTGAGCGCTTTGCGACGGAGACCGGTTGGACGCCTGACAAGGTCGTATGCGTGGCCGGCGCCGTGCGGCATGAGGACTATGGTTACTTCCGGGAGCAGATACTTGAGCACCTTGTTCTCGAAGGCGCACACTATGATGACCTGATTGAGGACCATGAATTCACCGACTGGAAGGCCGTCGGAAAAGCCGTGCAAGAGTTCATCGGCGCCTGAATGTTCGGTGTCGGCAGGCTGTGCGCAGAACGGCTGCAACGTTCATGGCGATGCCCGCATGGGTCTGAGTTCCGGGGCGATGTCGCGTGCAGGCCGTTTTGTGTGGGACAGTTCCTGCACGCTGACGTCGGTGGTCCTGCATTCCGATTGTGGTCATCCTTAGCATGGGGTGCCTTGGGCTGAACAACTGCAACTGACCGAAAGGAGCGCTAACATGGCCAACTGGAAAATCGAGGGTCAGTACATGGAAACCTGCAACTGCGCCTTCCTGTGCCCCTGCATCACCAGCAACCTGGCCGGTCTGCCAACTGAAGGCGAATGCAAGGCCGTTATCGCCATGAAGATCGAGCGAGGTGAAAAGGACGGCATCAAGCTGGATGGCCTGTCGTTCATGGTGGTCATGCATTCACCAGGTGCGATGATCGATGGTGACCTCAAGGTCGGACTGATCGTCGATGAGAACGCCGATGAAGAGCAGACGGCAGCAATCGCGGCCATTGCCTCGGGCGAAGCTGGCGGCCCCATGGCCAACCTGGCGCCCTTGGTGTCCACCATGGCAGGTATCGAGAAACGCCCGATCAGCTTTACCGCTGACGGTCTCAAGTTCACGTCAAAGGCGGGCGATCTGGTCGACCAGCAGGCTGAGGGCGTGGCCAGCATGGCGGACGAAACGAAGGCGGTCTGCATCGACAATACGGCGCATCCGGTCAATTCCCGGCTGAACCTCGCCAAGGCTGTGCGCAGCACCTTTGACGCATTCGGGATCAAGTGGAGCGACACCAGCGGTTCGCGCAACGGTCATTTTGCAACGTTCAGCTGGGCAGGCTAGCGATCGGGATCGCTGCCGCATGAAGCAGGGCGCGTCTAGAGCATCATCCGGTCAGATTGAATCATCTGATCGGATAAAGATGCTCGATTCCAAAGTGTTAGAGCAACTTTACCCGTTCTAGATGAACGGCTGTTGCTCTAGCGCCTTGCTTACGCCTGCCGGTTGGGAAAGCTCTCTTCCGCAATGATCCCGTGAGGACCGTAGGTGACGAAGCTGAGCGCAGCGAAGCGGCCATCGTGGTTCTGCTCCAGTTCGCCCTTGCTCCAGAAGCTGGCGCTGGCCATTTCGGCTTCGCGAAACTCGAAGCCGCGATGAGGCCGGATCGCGATATGGTGAGGCTCGCCGGTAATTGGGTTGCGGATCGGGCCAATGTCGGCTTGAAGGATATTGGTCACCGAGAACCTGCCTTCCCGGCGGTCGAGATCGAAGTTGAAGTCGATATCTGCAAATACCGGATCCGGCTCGTTTGCGATCGTTGAGGCGTAAATGGCAAAGCCGGTGGTGGGTTCCTGGTCCTGGCCGCCAAGAATGGTGAAGAGCGCGTCGATCTGCTCCTTGCTGGCACGGCGGTCAATGACTGACCACCACGTCCCGTTGCCTTCGTGCACCGGTCCCGGCCAGCGGTATGCTCCGGCAACACGCAAGCCATCGAGTCGCACGTCGCCATAGTGCCCTTCGGTGATCTCCATCGCCATGACACCCTCGCAAGGCAACCGGGTGGGTGGAGCGTTGAATTCGCACGGGCAGCCATAGTCGCAGCTGCAGGCGCCGATCTGCTTCGTGCGGATCATCCAGTCTGTGTAAGCCATGGGTCGGATCTCCCTGTCCTGCGAGGTTGAAAGTCAGAATGCCGAAACCAGAAACCAGCTGCCCCAGACCATCAGCCCGGCTCCGAGCAGCTTGCCGAACGCCGGGCCTGCCGGCACCAGCTTCTCGAAGAGCACGATCAGGGCGAGCCCGATAATCCAGTAAAGGTTCATGATGCCGCCGAAGAACAGGATCGCCATCAGGCCCCAGCAGCAACCCAGGCAATAGGCGCCATGATGCAGTCCCATGATGAATGCCCCGCCGGCGCCCGGGCGCCAGGTCTGCGAGAGGAACTGGATCGGGCCCCTGCAGTGCCTCAGGCAGGCTTCCTTGAGAGGCGTAAACTGATGGATGCCGGCCAGCAGCAGAATACTTCCGGCCATGACCTTGCTCGTCGTGTTGAGCATCATCGGCGACAGCAGGCCAGTTCGCTCGAAAGTCCATTGCAGGCTCACTGCAAGGATACTGAACCCGGCCCAGGCGCCCAGATAGCCGGCGGTAAAGGCCGCAGCCGACCAAGGCTGGCGCGGCGCGTCAGGGGTACGTGCTTCCGCCTTGCGGTTGACAAGAGCATACAGCAGCACGGTGGGCGCGGCGCTCGGCAGCATCATGGCGATCATCATGATCCACCACATGAAGAACATCAGCACCGCATAGCCGGGCGTCCATGGCATGACGGTGGCCATGCCGGACATGGTGCTGGCGCCTGGCGAGGACAACGGCCCCAGAGCCATCTCCAGGGAAGACATGTGTACTGCCGGCATGCCCATCCCGGCTCCTGCAAGGATGTAGGCCCAGCTTGCCGCAATCACGGCGCCCAGTGACGCCAGTACGACGATGCGGTCGTGCCTGAGAAGCTTCTCGATGGCCGTTGGACTGGTCATTGCAGCGCCATGGCTCAATGCAGCGGGAAACGTCTGCGGGCCTCATCGAAGTCATATTTGAGACCGTTCGGCCCCCAGGCCACATAGGCCATGGAACTGTGCGAGCGGCTCAGGTCAAACTTGATGTCGCCCATGCTTTTCGCAATGCCGGAAGCGCCTTCAGCTTCATGGAAAACCCAGCCGTTTGGCAACACGGTGAGTATCCGGTGTTCCTCGTCGGTTACAGGATTGCGGATGGGCTCGCTGCGAGCCCGGAGCAAGCCCGGAACCCCGATGTGGGCAGTGCGTCCCTTGACGTCGATGTCAAAGTCGATCGGCGTGAAAACCGGATCATGATGATGCTCGACGATCAGGCTGAATATCTGGAACATGGTTCCTGCCGGCTGATCCTGGCCTGTCAGGATGTAGAAGATTGCGTCGCGTTCGGCATCGGTGAGATTGTCTTCGAGGATCGGCTGCAAATGACCTTCGCCGTGGTGGATGGCGCGCGGGAAATGGAAGGTAGCGACAACCTTCTTGCCGTCGAGGCTGACGTCTTCCCAGTGTCCCTTGTCAATGATGAAGCCGATAGCGCCGTTGCAGTGGCCGCGGGTTGGTTCACCCATGGACTCGCATGGGCAGCCATGATCGCAGCTGCAGTATTCAACGTAGCGTCCTTCGATGGACCAGTCCTTGCCGGGCATGTTCCGTACCTCCCTTTCAGTTGGTTTGATC
>JAZBOA010000660.1:0-3808 GCA_036350935.1 Anderseniella sp.
GACCGGGGAGAGGGGATTTAAGGGGAGGTGGCGCGCCTATGACTACGAAGAGCTGATCAACCGCGACAAGGCCAGCCTGGATATCTTCTGGCTGAAGGATGAATCGCTGTCCGACTCCGACAACCTGCCCGCGCCGGAAGTGATTGCGGCGGAGATAGTCGAGGATCTGGAGGCGGCGCTGGAACAGTTTCGGGAGATTTTGGCCGATATGGGGCCGGAAGTGGCTGAGACGGCGTGAGCGAGTCGGGCGGAATCGGCATGCCAGACGCAGTGGCTTACGAACTGAGCGCCCACGCGGAGACGGTCATGGCCGAGCGTGAGATTCTGGAGGCGTGGGTTGCACGTGTGCTGAACAATCCGGAGCGCACCGAGGCGGATGCCACGGATCCCATGCTGCGTCATGCACTTGGCCGGGTCGCCGAGCGGGATGACCGGGTCCTGCGCGTGATTTACAATCAAACCGTTGAGCCGTGGCGAGTCGTGACGGCCTTTTTCGATCGGGCGATGCGAGGCAAGCTATGAAAATGCACTATGACCAGAAGACCGATGCACTGTACCTGCGGCTCGATGATTCCAAGATTATCGAATCAGCCGAGGTGCAGCCCGGAATCGTCCTCGACTTCGACGCCAACAACCAGGTGGTCGGCGTCGAGATTCTGCGCGTGAAAGAGCGTGTGCCTTCGGCGGACCTCAAGCGCATCGAGTTCGAGCTTGCCTGAGGCTGGGCTCGTGGTGGTTTGGCAAGGGCTCTTCGGAGCCCTTTGTCGTTTCCGACGGGCACAAATTGTCTGCATGGGTGTTGGATGAATTTCAGTCGTTTTATTGGAATCGACTATTCCGGCGCGGAGACGCCGGAAAGCCGCCTCAAGGGCTTACAGATATATGTGGCCGCGCAGAACGCCGAGCCTCGACCAGCTCGACCCGCACCGCCTGCAAAGAACTGGACTCGGAAAGAGGTGGCGCATTGGCTGCTGGCTGAATTGCAGCGTGGCGATCCGCTTTTGATCGGCATTGATCATGGGTTCTCATTTCCGCAGAGCTATTTCGAGCGCTACAGGATTGGGACATGGACTGCATTTCTGGATGACTTCTGCCGCTATTGGCCGACCGATCAACCGTTTTGCTACGTGGACTTCATTCGCGATGGAATGTGGTGGCAACGACATGCCAAGCCCCCGGGCGAGCGTATCGGGTCCACAGGCGAGTTTCGGCTGTGCGAGCAGTGGACGTCTTCGGCCAAGAGCGTGTTCCAGTTCGATGTGCAGGGATCAGTGGCGAAATCCACGCATACCGGCATACCCTGGTTGCGTTTTCTGCGCGAGCAGGCGGGTGACAAGCTTTTCTTCTGGCCCTTTGATGGCTGGCAACCTCCGGAAGGGGTGTCGGTGATTGCCGAGGTTTACCCGTCAATCTTTCGCAACCGCTACCCGAAGGACGGGCGTACCCCAGACGAGCGCGATGCATACTCTGTGGCACGCTGGCTGGAAGAAAGCGCGAGGCGGGGCATTCTTGGTCGCTACTTCGACCCGCCACTGACCTTGCCGGAGCGCCGAATCGCTGCTTTGGAAGGGTGGATACTTGGGATTACATGACATGAGCCTCTTGAAACCCTTCTCCCTCCGCATCTTCGTTGCTGATGGCGATCCGGATGGACTGCGCCTGGTGGAACGTTCCAACTGGGTGGGCAAGGCGATTGTCTTCCCGCGTGCCCTATTGCCCAAGATCAAGCAGCGTGCCGAGTTGAATCAGACCGGTGTGTATCTGCTGCTTGGTCCACGTGACGATGGCGAGGGCGAGATGCTTTACGTAGGCGAGGGTGATCCAGTGCGGCCACGACTCGAGAGTCATTACGCACAAAAGGATTTCTGGAACAGGGCAGTGTGTTTCGTTGCGGCGCCGGGTCAACTGAACAAGGCGCATGTGCAGTTTCTTGAAGCCAATTTGATTCGCCTTGCGAAAGCTTCCAAAAGGCTGCCGCTGGATAACGCCAATCAGCCAGCCGAGCCAAGTCTCTCGGAGGCAGATTGCGCCGACATGCAGGTCTTTCTGGAGAACATGCTGGGCATGCTGCCGGTGCTTGGCATTCATGCTTTCGAGCAGGCTGCGTCAATGGCTGCGACCGTGGCGCAGACCGTGCTGACTTGTAGGGGAAAAGGGGTGGTTGCCACTGGTTATGAAGCTACCCAGGGGTTTGTGGTTAAGTCTGGCTCCCAGGCAGTGAGGCAGTCCGTGCCTTCGATGCAGCAACACGTGCGCGGCATGTTCGATCTACGTGAGGAGTTGATTGGGAACGGCGTGCTTCAATCTGAAGGCGATCATTTCCTCTTCACCCAGGACTACGTGTTTAGCTCGCCTTCCACAGCGGCAGCCGTAGTGCTTGGGCGCAGCGCGAATGGCAGGATCGAATGGAAGGACGCCGGCGGACACACACTGAAGGCGCTGCAGGAATTGGAAGCACGTACATAACGATTCATAACGGTAAAAAACTATGTTGTCCGGCCTGGTCCCCGCATTCATTGTATTGCTGTCCTTGTTTATCCCCGTTGGAATCGTGTGGGCTATGCGCTACCGTCAGCGTCAGCGCAAGCGCTCTCCGCTCAGTCAGCATTTGCTGCGCAGCCCTGGCCAGTCACTGCGAAGCGAGTTGGATGATCGCACGTGGGATTTGGCAGGGTATTTGATGGCTCTGCCGCTCATTCCCCTGATGATGTATGCGATGCAGTTGCAACAAGCACTTGATGCTGGCGGCGTAATGAAAATCTCTGTTGTGCTTGTCGTAGTGGGTTTGGTGGCTTTTGGGTTTGTCTTTTTTCAAACCCTCAAGACCCTGCGCAAGGTCTGGAAACTGCGGTTGGGCTATGAAGCGGAATTGGCGATGGGCCAGGAGCTCGACCAGCTCATGCGCCAAGGCGCGGTGGTTTTTCATGATGTTCCGGCAGCAGGATTCAACATCGACCATGTGCTCGTCGCACCCAACGGGGTGTTTGCGGTCGAGACGAAAGGGCGTTCCAAACCGAACCGCAATCGTGGAGCTGAAGACGCAAAAGTGATTTATGACGGAAGCGGTTTGCGTTTTCCCGGCTGGGTTGAAACCAAGCCGCTGGAACAAGCCCGTAGACAGGCAGCCTGGTTGAGCAAGTGGTTGACCAGTGCAGTCGGTGACGAGGTAACGGCTCGGCCGGTACTGGCTTTACCGGGTTGGTTTGTGGAGCGCAAGAGCCGCAGCGACGTCTTGCCGATTAGCGGGCGGGAGGCCTCGGCGATCTTGAAGGCCAAACACGAAGCTCTAACCGACAGCATGATTAAACGTATCGAGCATCAGCTTGAGCAGCGCTGCCGCGACGTTGAACCATCCATGTATCGGAAGCGTGAGCAGATTGCTTCTTAGCGCAGCGACTGTCCCGAACCACCATCATAGAAACGGCCACTTGGGAAGTTGGATCAAGAATAAATACCGCAGCCGCGCCCAAAATCTCTGCAACTACGGCAAGGTCCTGAGGGATGACACCTTGGGTGCCATCGGCTGACAGTACGTGCCGCCAAGTTGAGGTGTTTCCTGTTAAGGTTTTCCCGCGCTAGGATGTCGAGCGGAGCAGGGGGCCACCTTCTCGACTCGCCCGCTTCCTCGTCCTGCGCGGACTGGATCAAAACTTTCTGGAGCAGGCCGGTGCGGTAATGCCGCTAGCTACAGATCGCCTGCTGATACCAGTGGGCGGTGCAACGACCCTTCGTGCGGGCAAGCAAGCGGATCGCCGCATTGCTCACAACTACAGCGAGGTTGGACATGACTGAACTAGACCCTCTGGCA
>JAZBOA010000661.1:0-2149 GCA_036350935.1 Anderseniella sp.
GAGCGGACGGGATCTTCCGTGCGTTCTATCGCACGATACCCGAGATCGAGCCCTGTGCTCCGTGGGCCCGCGAGGTAGTGATGGGGTATTACGACTACAACAGCGACGACGGTCGCGGCTGGTACGCAGACCTAAAAAAGCTGGCCGAGCTGATCCCTGCGGGGCAGCGTGGCCATGTTGCCTGTTGCCTGCACGGATGGTACGACCGGACCGGCTTCTACTGCTATGAGCAGAAGTCCGATCTCTTGGCGGACGAATGGACGGCCTTCGACAACGGCGCCCCTGGTCGTCGGCCGATCCGCATGAGCAAGGCGGAGGTACACCGGAAGATCCGCTTCGCGAAGGAGCTTGGTTTCCGCGTTGTCCTCTATTATGCCGACGGCACGAACATGACTGCCGCCCAGGCGAAACACTCCTGGTGCGGCGCGGACTACCGCCAGTATTTGTATACCAACAAGGCGGGGAAGCAGCCGGCCGGGTGGACAGGCCCGTGCGGCGGTGGTCTGCAACTCGACATTTCATGCCCCGAGGTGCGCAAGTGGTTTACCGACTACTTCAAGGCGCTGCTGCGGGAGTACGGCGGAGAACTCGACGGCTTCGTGCTGGACGAGACAGCCTACTTCAGCGCCGGAGCCATTTGCCTCCGCGACGGCCGCCCAGCGGCCTACGGCGACCAGGCTCAGATGCGATTCATCCACGACCTCACGATTCTGCTGCAGGAGCATCGCCGGCGCAATCCGGACTTGTGTCTGTTCGAGGGATCTCACTATCTCTACGGCCTGGTGACTCACGGATCCTACACAGATTTCGAGGGGATCCCGTTGGTCATCAACTATCGCAACACGTCCATCCAGTGCTGCTGGGAGGATCCGGGGATCCGCAACATCCACTGCAAGTTCCGCACGGATCCGAACTACGCCTATCCCTACGGGCTCGACGTCGGCCTGTCAAACGGCTGGGGCTCGGATCTGGGACCCTCCGAGATGCCCGCCTCCCGACTGGACGAGGTGATTGCGCACTTCCAACGGCGCGTCACCGAAGGGCTGCCGAGCCCAAAGATCGATGCGGTGATGGGTCTGCGGGAACTGCTGCGGAAGAACCCCTGAGCATGCAGATTTCCAACGTATTGCTTGTGCAGAAAGTGCTGTGACCTTCCGTGGTCTCGCAGCGGTTTGGCTGATGTGTTCAGGAAGCCGCGACGTGTTCGGGACGAAAGCAGCAGCCTCGGCAGAGGCGGATTTGGAGTCGGCGAGGGAGACCCTTGCTGCGACCCGTCCCGTCGTGGCTGTGCAGGTTTTCAGCACGTTGCCCTCAGGAGTGACGTATCGCTGCCCGTCGGACGAGAAGCGGATGGGACCGGCGAGGAAATCGCTCTTCATGGTGCGAAGCGATTCATTGTCGAAGGACCACACGCTGATGTCGCCCGTGCATTTGGTGTACAGTTCGCCGCTGCCCGATCGCACCGCCAGATCGGCTCTTCGCTCCTTCGCCTCCGTTACAACGTGCCAACGCACATCCCCGCTAGGCAGGTTCCAGGCGATCAACTCGCGGAGCGCACGCAAGCGGTTCTTGCACCCCGCAAGCCCTCCGCCCGCAGCGACTATCCAACGGCCTTGTGGAGCGAACGTCACACAGTCGAGACCGTTCGTTCCAATTCCTGGCAGCGACAGTGTCTCGTCTCCTCCCGTCCGCATGTGCCGTTCTCCCCTTCAGGCTGGTAGGCAAACCCAGCACCATCGAACCGTGCGTGCGAGCGTCCTTCTGATCCTTTTCTGACTGGGCGACTTGTGAATCTCCAGTCCCGCCCACCAGCTTAATTGCCCCGCGTTTGGTTTTTGCGAGGGGTGGTGTTGGGGAGTTTCAGCGGCGTTTGCACTTCCGAAGCTGCTCTCGGCCTGGCCGATTCCTCTGGCTGCCGATACTTCTGCCACATGGCGGTGACAAATGCGTTGGCTTGCTGTTCTTCCTGCCACCAACGGTCGACGTACTCAAAAAACGGGGGATGGTTCCAGCAGTCGACCATGCCGGTCAGGCGGGCGGCCAGTGCTTGACCGACCCAAGTCGGCCCGTTCAGCCGCCGGTAGCCTTCGGCTTTGTGTCCGTTGTTTCCCCGCCTGTCGCCGAACTTCTCCCAACCCGCCGGATCCGC
>JAZBOA010000662.1:0-3348 GCA_036350935.1 Anderseniella sp.
ACATGGTGCGCGCCATCTCGGCCGATACGGGCCGGGTGGTGGCGCGTGGCGAAGTGGTTCACCTGGGGCGGCGCACGGCAACGTCAGAGGCGCGGCTGGTGGACGGTAGTGGCAAGCTGCTGGCCCATGCGAGTTGTACTTGTTTGATACTTTGATTGGGCCGCTCAATTTCTCCGAAAACCGGTACCCACGTTTCGGATTGAGCTGGATTGTTTTTTGATTGGGTCGCTCAATTTGTCCGAAAACCGGTACCCACTTTTCGGATTGAGCTCCATGCACACCTGATGGCGGGGATGAACATCGACACGTTGATAGTTGGGGCCGGGGCGGCGGGGATGATGTGCGCCGCGCAGGCCGCCTCTCGTGGTGGCGGCGTGGTGGTTATCGACCACAACGCAAATCCGGGTGAAAAAATCCGCATAAGTGGCGGTGGACGCTGCAATTTCACCAATCTTGAATGCCGCCCGGAGCGGTTCATCTCGAACAATCCGCAGTTCGCGCGGTCGGCGCTGAGCCGGTACACCCAACATGACTTCGTCAAGCTGGTGGAGCGGCACGGGATTGCCTATCACGAGAAGATTCCCAAGAGGGCTGATCCGGACGGAAAACCGGTTCCCACTTTTCCTGGAACAGCTTCCGGCCAGTTGTTCTGCGATGACAGTGCGAAGCAGATCATCCAGATGCTGCTGGACGAGATGAGGCGCGCAGGTGCGCAGCTTTGGCTTGAGGCATCGGTGCTGGACATCCGCAAGGTCGATGCCGGCTTCGAAGTGGACGTGGAACAGGCGGGCAGGCGCAAGACGGTTGCGCCGCGCAACCTGGTGATCGCCTGTGGCGGCAAGTCGATCCCCAAGATGGGGGCGACCGGGTTCGGCTACCGGGTGGCCGAGCAGTTTGGCCTGAAGGTTACGGACACACGAGCGGGCCTTGTGCCGCTGGTGTTCGGAGATGACGTGAAGGCGCGGCTGAGCCCGCTGGCCGGACTGGCGGCGGAAGCGGTGGTGAGTTGCGGCAAGACCCGGTTCGAGGAGGCGGTGCTGTTCACCCACCGGGGGCTGTCCGGCCCGGCGGTGCTGCAGGTGTCGTCCTACTGGCGGGAGAGGGAACCGGTTAGCGTGGACCTGCTGCCGGGCGGCGATGCGGACACGATCATTGCCGGGCTCAGGCAGCGCGAGGGCCGGCGGCAGGCGCAGGTGGCCCTGGGCGAGGTATTGCCGAAACGGCTGGCGGACCTTGTGGCCGATGAGGCCGGGGTGGCGCGGGTTAACATGGCGGACCTGTCGAAGCCGCAACTGGCGGCGCTGTCACGGACGCTGAAGCAGTGGCAACTGTGGCCGGTGGGCACCGAGGGCTACCGCACGGCGGAGGTGACGGTGGGCGGTGTGGACACGGGTGCGCTTGACCAGAAGACGATGCAGGCGCGCCAGGTGCCTGGCCTGTACTTCATCGGTGAAGTGGTGGATGTGACGGGCTGGCTGGGCGGGTACAATTTCCAGTGGGCGTGGTCCTCCGGGTGGGTGTGCGGACAGTCAATTGCGGAGCAGGATTCATGAGCGAGCGCACGAATGAGCTGGGCCAGCCGGTGGGCTTTCCGGTGCCGGGCTGGACAGCAAGGCCGCGCCCGCCGCGCGAGGCGATGGATGGCCATTACGTGCGGCTGGAACCGGTGAGCGTCGAGGCTCACGCGGGCGACCTGTTCGAGGCGTTTAGCGCCGACAGGGAAGGCCGCATCTGGACCTATCTGCCCTACGGCCCGTTCGGCTGCGCGGAAGAAACGGCAGAGTGGATGCGCAAGACCTGCATGGGCGATGACCCATTGTTTCATGCGATCATCGACAAGGCGACAGGCAAGGCAGTGGGCGTGGCGAGTTACCTGCGCATCGAACCGGCGGTGGGCGTGATCGAGGTGGGGCACATCAACTATGCGCCGTCGCTGCAGAGAACGCGCGGTGCCACGGAAGCCATGTACCTGATGATGGCGCGGGTGTTCGGCGAGCTTGGCTACCGGCGCTACGAATGGAAGTGCGATGCGCTCAACGCGCCGTCGCGCGCGGCTGCGGCGCGGCTGGGCTTCAGCTACGAAGGCACGTTCCGGCAGGCCACGATGTACAAGGGCCGCAACCGCGATACGGCGTGGTTCTCGATCATCGATACCGAGTGGCCGCGCCTCAAGGCAGGGTACGAGGCGTGGCTCGTTCCGGCGAACTTCGATGCGGTCGGGCGGCAGAAACGATCCCTCGCCAGCTTGACCGGGCGGGGCTGATGCGTTCTTGTGCGGCCCCTTCCTGATGCTTGCTGACCGGTCCGCATGGAAACCTTTCTCAACCTGACCATCCCCGTGTTCGTGGTGATCGCCATCGGCTGGATCGCCGCGCGCAAGGGGATCGTGCCGGATGCAGCGGTCAGCGGGCTCAACGCCTATGTGTTCAATTTTGGCGTGCCGTGCCTGGTGATCGGCACCTTTGCGCGCCAGCCCTTCGGCGAACTGGTGGAACCGCTGTTCCTGGCGTCATGGCTTGTGGCGGGACTGGCGGTGTTTGGCCTTTCGGCGTTGCTGACGCGTCTGCTGTTCCGCGAAGGGCCCGGCGAGATGGCGCTGATGGGGCAGGGCGCGGCCATCGGCAATATCGGCTTCATCGGCCTGCCGCTGATGCTGGAGGCGTTTGGACCGAAAGGCGCAGGCCCGCTGGCGGCGGCGCTGGTGGTTGACCTGGTGCTGATCATCCCGATGTCGATCCTGATCCTCGAGGCGCGAAAAGGCGGCGCAGGCTCCGGCGCATCCAAGGCGCTCGCGGCGCTGAAGGGCGCCATGATCAACCCGTTCCTGCTGTCGATCCTGGCCGGCATCGCCGTGTCGCTGAGCGGCATCACGTTGCCCGGACCCGTCGACCGCACCATCGGATTCCTGGGCGCGGCGGCGGCGCCGACGGCGCTGTTCGCGCTGGGCATGTCGCTGGCCGGACGGCAGGTGGAGGGCAACATGGCACAGGTGGGGCTGATGAGCGCGATGAAGCTGGTGGCGCATCCGGCGGCGCTGTTTGCAGCCATGACGGTGTTCAAGGTGCCGCCTGCCATCGCCGGGATGGGACTGGTGCTGGCGGCGCTGCCGGTGGCCAGCAACGTGTTCGTGATTGCCGAACGGTATGGCGTGGCGGTGCGGCGGTGCTCATCGGCCATCGTGGTTTCCACCGCGATTGCAGTTGTCACGGTGACGGCGGCCATCGAGATTGCGCGACGAATGGCGGGCTAGAGCAACAGCCGTTCCCTTTGAACGGCTAAAGTTGCTCCAGCACTTTGGAATCGAGCATCTTTATCCGACCAGATGATTCAATCTGATCGGATGATGCT
>JAZBOA010000663.1:0-3080 GCA_036350935.1 Anderseniella sp.
AGCATCATCCCTATGGATCAACACCCCACCATGCACTAACATTTATTCTGGACCATTCAGTTGGGGCAGGCCACGACAAGGACACGGAGGGTGCGGCTGCTCGCACAGTTGCTACCATGAAAACACGTACCGCAAAGGCGGCAAGATGAGTATGGGGTGCTGTCAGGACTGGGAGAGGACGCCATTGCATCAGACAACGCGGCTCTGAATGGACAGTCGGGGATCCGTTGCGCTCATTAGATTGGATTTCCAAGAGTATAATTGTAGGGAAGGCAGGGAAGATTCATGATTGGAAAGTCCGTTTTTAGGTTCTGCGGTATGGCCATGCTGGCCGTTCTCGCGGCTACCGCATCGCTTGCACAGAACCGAGGGCCATTTGCTGCCCATCAGGGACTGGAGGTGACAACGGCGTTCGAGAGCGGCTTTGGCCCCGACGCCGAAAGCACCACGGTGATGGCGGGCGTCGATCCGGAGGGCGTTGACCTCAGCTATACGAGTTCACGCGGCGTCGTCTCGCAGCGGCGCGTGCTGCGCGGCGACATGATGGCGGCGCCCACCTTCGTTCTGGGCTACGCGAACAAGATGCCCCGGGTGATCCCGGGCTCGACCGCCATGGGGCTATCTACCGCGGCGCTGGAGCAATTGCGCTCCACCGGCAGCGTGCCGTACTCGCTGATCTATGACGCCAACCTGTCGCGCCTCGATGGGCGGCTGGACTTGGTCAAGCAGCTGCGCGTGTCCCTGCTGATCGAGGATCAACTGGTCAGCCTGCCGGCAGTGCTGGCCAGGGGCGTGTTCGGACGGGGCAACAAGCGGGCAGAGGCAGAGTTCTACATCTACGACGACCGCAACAACCCGATCATCCTGCAGTCCACCGTGAGCATCAGCGGGGAAGGCCGTGCCCGCACCGAGCGCATCGTGCGGGTGACGTCTGGCGCTTCGCAGCGCATGGCCATGCAACAGACGCTGTCCACCATTCGCAGGATGGATCTGTACGGCATCCATTTCGACTTCGACAAGGCAACCATTCGCCCCGAGGCTGCCGATACGATTGCCGATATTGCCGAGACCTTGCGGCTCAATCCGGGCTGGCGCCTGCTGATCAACGGCCACACCGACTCGATCGGCCGGGCCGGCTACAACGTGGAACTTTCCCAGCGGCGTGCCGATGCCGTGAAGGCCGCGCTGGTCAACCGCCACAGTATCTCGCCGGACCGGCTGGAAACGCAAGGGCTTGGCTCATCGCAGCCCAAGGGCCGCAATGATACATTGCAAGGACGCAAGCAGAACCGCCGCGTTGAACTGGTCCGCATCGACCGGTGAAAAACAGGAGGTTTGACAAGAGTAGAGACCAAATGCTGTCAGGAGGCCGTATACACGGGGTGCCATCAATCTTGCTCTTGCTGCTGGCGTCATGCTGGCGCTGGTCAGGCCGGGTCATGCGGATGAAGCCCGCATCGATTTCAGGCTGCTCTACCACGCGGCCCTGATCGCCAACCAGGCCTATGACGTGCGCTCGGAAATCCTTGGTGACTATCCGAATGCTGACAAGGCCTGAGTCTCGACACCGGGCAGTGCGGAGGTCCAGTACGTCTACCTCTACAGCAAACAGTGCAACGCCCAGGTCATTGCTGTTCGCGGCACTGTCAATGACGTGAACTGGGAGCACGACAAGGACACTCGGGGGGGCATGGACCAGCGCACCGGCATCCTGCCGCACAGCGGGGTTCAGAACCGCAGCGGAAGCCATCTACAGGGATGTGAGGCCACGACTGCGCGAGGACACGAAGATATACCTGACAGGCCATTCGCTGGGTGGCGCGGTCGCGGCGATCCTCGGGATCTGCTCTTGGAGGCAGGGTTGAGCGTCTGATAAGTGACGGGATCGAGCGTGGCCTTCAGGACTCCAACCGATGTTTCGACCCGCGTATGAATATAGGACCAAGCCAGAGGTGGAGCAAAGGATGCATAGGGTCCACCAACAGGGCTCGACCCCCTATCAGGTCATTTGTTCAAGGCCTTTCGCGGGTGGCCTTGATCACCCTTGCAGCCGTGTCCTGGAGCAGCCGGAGGTAAGTTCTGTATTGATCGGCGGAGAGAATTTTCTTCATCTGCCGCTTTTCTTTCGCCTCGATCGCCTGCAGTTCGCTTGCCGCCCTTTGCAGCTTGTCAAACTCGGGCTTGGCATTGGGGTTGATGCCATGCTTCCTGAAGATGACCGCGATTTGCTTGTCGGATTGCCGGATGATTGCCCCGACCTTGGCGCGCTGGTCTCCGGAGAACTTCATGCGCTGCAGGATTTGCGCATCATAGATACTGGCAGCCCAGCTGCTCGCCGGTGACAGCGTCAGGCACGCCAAGGCGGCCAGCAGCATGATCAAAGGTGTTGCGGTTCGGCTGATCTGCCTGGTGGCAGATGAATTCTTGTCGGTTGGCATGCCTGTAAATCTCTTTCGTTTGCGGTCGTACCGTCTTGTCCGGTACCCTAACACGGGTCAGCACTGGTTCAAGCCGCAACTCACTTGATCCGCGTCCAGGTCTGCGTGAGGCAGACATACTTCATCAGGCAGCCCTCGACGTCCATGGTCTGTCCCTTGGGTGTCAGGTAGACATCGTAGACCTTGCCGTTTTTGGAATTGTAGACCTGCCCCTCAAGATACCCCTTGCCGGGCGTAGGTTTCAAACCTGCCATGATCAGAAGGCCCAGGATCGGACGAGACCGGAGCCCAGGGTCGGGGTTGTTCTTGTCCAAATGCGGCTGGCCGTTTTCGTCAATGGGTTCCTTCAGCCAGACAATGCGGCCGCAGAGTGTATCGCCGCATGCCGCGATCTCGATCCAGGCCTCACCGTCTTCTTCTACCCAGACCCCAAGTGCAGCCTCGCGAAGTTGTGCGACGGCTGGTGCTTTGCCAAAGCCGGGCAACAGCATGGCAGCCACGATGGCGAGTAAGGCGTAGCGATGTAGGTTTCTCATCGAATTCCTTCCACCGGGTATTGCTGTGATGAGCACAGGTGCAAGATCATGGTTTTTCGGACCTCATGAACCACGTGATCAATTGCGGCAGCACAACCAGCGTGCA
>JAZBOA010000664.1:0-7274 GCA_036350935.1 Anderseniella sp.
ATCCGCACCCAGCTTTTCATTTTCTCCGGCAATGCGGAAATTTCTCGAGGCGCGGATGGTATCGAGCGGCAGACCCGCCATTGCGTCGAGCCCTTGCGGCCCGATCTTGCCCGGCGCGGTAAACAGCAGAACCTCGTCCACCAGATCCGCCTCGACCAGCGCGCGGGCCATGTGGGCGCCGCCTTCGGCGAAGACGTGGCCAATGCCGCGCGCGGCCAGTCTGGCCAGCATGTCGGGCAGGTCGACCTTGCCGTCCACCGTGGCCCTGCAGGCGGTCACCTCCACGCCTTCAGCTTCGAGCGCGGCAGCACGGGCAGCGTCTGCACCCTCAACGGTCATTACCCAGACGGGCACGTCACGGGCCGTGCGAACCAGTTTGGAGGCCAGAGGTATCGACACCTTCGAGTCCGATACGACGCGAACCGGAGAGCGGCGCGCCATGCCCGGCAGACGGCAGGTCAGTTCCGGATCATCAGCGAGAACGGTCGACACCCCCACCAGGATGGCGTCGGCCCGGGCGCGCAACAGGTGGACGCGCGATTTCACCTCCGGTCCGGTGATGGTGGTTGGCCGTCCGGGCGTTTCAGCGATCTTGCCGTCGGCGGAAACCGCAAGCTTGAGAGTCACATAGGCGCGTTTGCTGATACGGCGCATGAGGTATCCGCGCAGTTGATGGCGCACCTCTTCCGCCAGCACGCCTTCCTGCACCTCGATGCCGGCCGCACGCAGCCTTGCGTGACCGGCGCCGGAAACCCGCGGATCGGGGTCTTCGATGCCCGTGACCACCCGGACAATGCCGGCTGACACCAGAGCATCGGCGCACGGCGGGGTGCGTCCGTGATGGCTGCACGGCTCCAGCGTCACGTAGGCCGTGCCGCCACGCGCCGTTTCTCCAGCCATCTCAATGGCAATAGTTTCCGCGTGGGGCCTGCCGCCCTCACCCGTTGCGGCAACCGCCACGATTGCCCCGTCCTTGACGATCACGCAGCCGACAGCGGGGTTCTCGGCGGTGGCGCCGCGGGTTCGCCGGCCCGCGGCAATGGCGCGGCGCATATAGTCTTCATCGTCCATGCGCGGGCTCAGCTGTCCTTGCCTGAGGCGCCAGCCCCGGGCCCGGCCTCGTCCTCCTCGCCGGACAGCTCGCCCAGCAGGTCCTCGAAGTCCTTGGCCTCGCGGAAATTCTTGTAGACCGAGGCGAAGCGGACATAGGCGACGTCGTCGAGAACGCGCAGGCCCTCCATGACGTGCTCGCCGATCACGTCCGCCTGTATCTCTGTTTCGCCGAGGCTTTCCAGCTGGCGCACGATGCCGGATACCATGCGTTCGATGCGCTCGGGTTCTACCGGGCGCTTGCGCAGGGCAATGGCCACCGAGCGGGCCAGCTTGTCACGATCAAAGGGAACACGCTTGCCGGACTTCTTGATGACCACGAGTTCGCGCAGCTGTACGCGCTCGAAGGTGGTGAAGCGGCCGCCGCAATCCGGGCAGTAGCGGCGGCGGCGGATCGCGGCCCCGTCTTCAGAGGGCCGCGAATCCTTTACCTGTGTTTCGTTGTTGCTGCAGTAGGGACACCGCATCAGCAGTCATCCCCTTTCGTTGTTTTCCGGTGAGTGAGTCTTCAAGCTCACGAATAAATCGGAAAACGGCTGGTCAATGCAACCACCTTGTCCTTCACCGCAGCCTCGACCGAGCCATTGCCGTCGGGACCGTTGGCGGCCAGGCCATCCAGCACCTCGATGATCAGCTTGCCGACCTCGGCAAACTCGGCAACGCCAAAACCGCGGGTGGTGCAGGCCGGCGAACCGAGGCGGATGCCCGACGTGACCATCGGCTTTTCCGGGTCAAACGGGATGCCGTTCTTGTTGCAGGTGATGTTGGCGCGGCCCAGCGACTGTTCAGCGTCCTTGCCGGTCAGCTTCTTCGGACGCAGGTCAACCAGCATGACGTGGGTGTCGGTGCCGCCGGACACTAGGTCAAGACCGCCATCCTTCATGGCGCCAGCCAGCGCCTTGGCGTTGTCGATCACCGCCTGGGCGTAGGACTTGAAGTCAGGCTGCAGTGCTTCACCGAAGGCGGCTGCCTTGGCGGCGATGACGTGCATCAGCGGGCCGCCCTGCAGGCCGGGGAACACGGCGGAGTTGAACTTCTTGCCGAGATCCGGGTCGTTGGACAGGATCATGCCGCCACGCGGACCGCGCAGGGTCTTGTGGGTAGTGGTGGTGGCAACGTGGGCATGCTCGAGCGGGTTGGGGTGCACACCGCCCGCCACGAGGCCGGCAAAGTGAGCCATGTCGACCATGAACCAGGCGCCAACCTTGTCAGCGATCTCGCGGAAGCGCTTGAAGTCGATGATGCGCGGATAGGCGGAGCCGCCGGCAATGATCAGCTTCGGCTTGTGCTCCATGGCGAGGCGTTCGACCTCGTCGAAATCGATGAGGTGGGTTTCCTTGTCAACCTTGTAGTTGACCGGATTGAACCACTTGCCCGACTGGTTGACCGGCGAGCCGTGGGTCAGGTGACCGCCACATGCGAGGTCGAGGCCCATATAGGTGTCACCCGGCTGCAGCAGCGCAAAGAAGACGGCCTGGTTGGCATTGGCGCCGGAGTGCGGCTGGACGTTGGCGTATGCGCAATTGAACAGCTTGCAGGCCCGTTCGATGGCCAGTTCTTCGGCGATGTCGACGTATTGGCAGCCACCATAGTAGCGCCGGCCCGGATAGCCTTCGGCATACTTGTTGGTAAGCACCGAGCCCTGGGCCTCGAGAACGGCCTGCGAGACGATGTTTTCCGAAGCGATCAGCTCGATCTCATGCGACTGGCGGCCAAACTCCTTGGAAATAGCTGCGGCGAGATCAGGGTCGCTGGAAGCCAGCGCGTCAGAGAAAAAACCGGGGAAAATGCCGGACTGGCTGGCTTTTGTTTGGGCGGTCATGGGTAACTCCCTCTTGTTCTGTCAGTATTGGACTAGTGCATTGGCCCGGTAGGCGCCAGCCGGAACGCGTCCGGCGCCTTGTACTACGAAAGTTTCACGCATTGATATCGCAGATCAGGACGCAATACCGCAATGCGGCACGCAGGCCAAGTGGCATTGCGTCGCGTCAGACGGCGAAAGCGTCATGCGCCGAGGCTTAGCCTGCGCTTTCTTCGGGAATGCCGATGGGTTGACCGGTAATGAACCCGGTTCCGTCAAGGCCGTAAATGTCATCGCGGAAACGGACCATGCCATCCGGCCCTGCCCACGCAGTCAGATACACCCAGCGGACTCCCACCTTCTCCTTCAGCGCAACGTCAAGCCGCTCCTCGGAACGGGCAATGCCCTGCACCTGCCGAAGGTTCCATCCATCCTGCCCCTGCAAGATCCAGGAGGTGAGCTGGTGTACATCTTCCACGCGGACGCAACCGGAACTGAAGTAACGCGATGACTCGTTGAACAGTTGCTTGGTCGGCGTGTCGTGCATGTAGACGGAGAACTTGTTGCGGAAATTGATCTTCACCGAAGCCATGGCGTTGATGCCGCCCGGCTCCTGGCGGAAGTGGTAGCGCTCGGCGATGGCTTCCGGATCGGCCTTCCAGTCGATCTGGTTGGGATCGGTTTCAACACCCTGGTAGCCGCCATCAAGCACGACAATCTGCAATTCCTTCAGCTTGCGCACGCCGTACTTGCGCACTTCGGGAACAATGTCCTTGGCGACGATGGACTTCGGCGCATGCCAGAACGGGTTGAAGTTGATCTCGCTGACCTCGCTCGCCACGATCGGCGACGGACGCTCCGGCTTGCCGACGATGACGGCATGCTGCGACACCACGCGCCCGCCATCCACCGCTTCAAGCTTGGCGGCGGGAATGTTCACGGTGATGTAGCGCGCCGGAAGGTCCTTCGAGTATTCCGGCAGGCGGATAAGGTTGGCGCGCATGGTCTCGATGCGGGCAGTTACCGGGATCGACATGGCCTTGGCGGTGGCCGCATCCACCCGGCCGGTAATGGCCAGGCCGTAGTTTTCCTGGAAACCGGCAACAGCCTTCTCGACCTGATCGTCATACACCTGTCCTGCAGCCGCGGCGCGCGGCAGATAACCCTCGATGGCGAGGCGGGCGCGGATTGCTTCGACTGCCCTGCCCTTGGCGCCCTTGCGGACGGTCCTGGTGATCACGATCTGGCCCCAGCCGCCCTGGCGCGCAATGGCTTCATAGTCTGCGATTGCAGCCTTGAGCGCCGCTTCGCTGCGCGAATTGACGATCGGCGCGACCGAACGCTCGTAGCCGAATACCTTGGTGCGGGCAGACAACGCGGCTTCCGGCGCCGGGGACGCGCCGCCAAACAGCGATGTTGGCGCAGCGGCCCGCTCATCGCTGGTCGAAGCGGCTGCGGGCACCGTCGCCGGCGCGGGTGATGCCACGGCACCGGTGTTGAAATTGAAGGCGCGATCGCCAACGATGTTGCGGCTGCCCTGCCATTCGCGTTCAGCCGACTCGGCAGACGCCGGTGACACTTGCCCGAATGTGCCGAGAATGCCAAAGCCCACAATAGCGGCGGTGGCAGCCCGCAGAAAACCGTAATCCATGAAACAACCCCTGAGCCCAAATTGGCCGACTGCACGCCGTATACAGCATCGAGTCGCGTTATGCCACTTAATGTACCGTAATTCGGGCTGCATTGCGGCCAATTCCGCCAACGTCACGGCAGCAGGCGCAAGAAATCCGCGAAAGCCGATGCCTTCGCGGATTCACAATTGCGTTACCGGTGATGTCCGGCGCCTTGCCCCTTAGAGGCGATACAGGATCTGGTCGGTCCAGAAGCGCTCGAGACGGCTCAGGGCCTTGTTGAGGCGTTCGAACTCGTCCACGTCGATGCCGGCGACTTCCTGCAGCGACAGCAGTTGGCGGTTGTACAGCGCGTCAACCTGTTCGCGGATGACCTGGCCCTTTTCGGTCAGCGAGATGCGGACCGAACGCTTGTCGGCGTTGGAACGCTCGTGGCTGACATAGCCCTGGTCCACCAGCTTCTTCAGATTGTAGGAGACGTTGGAGCCCTGGTAGTAGCCGCGCGTCTTGAGTTCGCCGGCGGTCAGTTCGCTGTCGCCGATGTTGAACAGCAGCAGCGCCTGCACGGAGTTGACCTCCTGCTCGCCATTGCGCTCGAACTCGTCCTTGATCACGTCCAGGAGGCGGCGGTGCAGACGCTCGATCAGCGTCAGAGCCTCGAGGTAGCGGTGCTTGATTTCTGGGTTACCCTGATCCGCGTTGTCGCGGACCGCAACTGCGGTCATCTTGTTCATGTTTGATACCTGCCCGTTTGTTCACTGTTAGATCGTCTAGTTTTTGGCAGGTTGTTTTTTGTCCCTGCCTTGTACATGACTCTAGGGGCAGGTTTTTAAGATGGTCCCAACGAGATAGGTAAACTCGAAGATAATTTACGGCCAATTTGACAGAGATGCGCGCAGAGTTAGCAAACTCTTGTGAGGCGTGATTTGTTCAAGTTTTCCGCTATTTTGCGGCTTTGAGGTAACGGATGATTCCCGAAAAATCGGTGTCTGCGCCGCCTGCTTCGATAAACCTTTCATAAAGCTCAAGTGCGCGTTGCCCCATCGGGGTGTTGGTGTTTGCGCCCTTCGCGGCATCGGCGGCGAGCGCCAGATCCTTGATCATCATGGCCGCGGCGAATCCCGGCTGGTAATCGCGGTTGGCGGGAGACGTGGGCACCGGGCCAGGTGCGGGGCAATAGCTGGTCATCGCCCAGCACTGGCCGGACGCGGTGGACGAGATGTCGAAGAAGGTCTGCGCATCCAGTCCCAGCGCCTGCGCCAGGTTGAAGGCTTCCGCCGTGCCGATCATCGAGATGCCCAGCAGCATGTTGTTGCACACCTTGGCGGCCTGGCCATTGCCCGGTCCGCCGGCGTGAAAGATGTTCTTGCCCATCTTTTCGAGGATTGGCCTGGCAGCGGCAAACGCCTTGTCCGAGCCGCCGCACATGAAGGTCAGCGTGCCAGCGGCTGCACCGGCGACGCCGCCGGAAACCGGCGCGTCAAGCATCATGTGGCCAGCCGCTTCGGCCGCTGCAATGACCTCGCGGGCGGTGGGCACATCGATGGTGGAGCAGTCCATGAACAGCGTGCCCGGTTTGCAGGTGGCAATCAGACCGCCCTGGTCCATGTAGACCGAGCGCACGTGCTTGCCCGCCGGCAGCATCGTAACCACTGCTTCGGCGCCGGCAGCCGCCTGTGCCGCGCTGGCGGCAGGCTTGCCACCTGCCTCTGCAAACCGCTTGAGACTATCCGCCGACAGGTCGAAGCCGGACACGTCATGACCTGCCTTGACCAGGTTGGCCGCCATCGGCCCGCCCATGTTGCCCAGCCCGATAAAACCGATTGCTGCCATAAGTTCTTCCTCCGTCTTGCAATTCCTGCGGCCTGCTGATTATTGAGCGCCAAGATGCCAAGGCTTTCATCGCAAGCGCAAGGGGCTGCAACACCATGAACACGACGCGGCTGAACAAGGCCATCGAGACGGCAATTGCGCATGAAGTGAACTGGACGCGCGAGCCCGACGGCGAACCCTGGGGCGTGCATCAGACAGAACGTCCTCCATGGAACCGGCTGCTCGGACCGGTGCATGAGCGTGGCGGCGTATCCGGCGCCATCTGGCAGCATGGCAAGCCAGTCGCCAGTTGGGGCGAGCCGGACCGGGCGGACCTGACCTTTTCCGTCGCCAAGACCTATCTCGCCCTGCTCGCAGGCATGGCCCATGCCCAGGGCCTGATGCCGGACGTGCATGAACCGGTGGGGGCCCGGCTGAAGGATATCGGCTTCGATGACCCGCATAATTCGCAGGTGACCTGGCATCACCTGTTGCAGCAGACGAGTGAGTGGAGCGGCGAGTGCTTCGGCATCCCCGACCAGGTGGAACACTACCGCCAGCTCGACTTCGCCCCGCCCACCGGTGGCGCCAAGGGTGACAAACGGCCTCTCAACACGCCCGGCACCTACTGGGAATACAACGACGTGCGCATCAACCAGCTGTCGCTGGCATTGCTGCACCTGTTCCGCCGCCCGCTGCCGGAGGTGTTCGCCGAGTTCATTGCAGGTCCTGCCGGCGCATCGGACGGCTGGGCGTGGCGCGGCTATGACCATGCGTGGGTTGAAATCGATGGCAAGCGCATACAGTCAGTGCCCGGCGGCACCCACTGGGGCGGCGGCATGTCGATCAGCGCCAACGACCAGGCGAAGATCGGCCAGATCATGCTGGGTGACGGCTTTGCCAACGGACGGCAGATATTG
>JAZBOA010000665.1:0-2112 GCA_036350935.1 Anderseniella sp.
CATTTGTTACCGAGAGCGAGACACCGCCACACATTGCCAGCGGAGTGGAGCAAGCCCACGTGCGGATTCTGCTCACACAAGCCGCACCCGGGGCTGCTCACTCCGCTCATGTCAGTGGCGATTGTTGAATCGGGAATAATCGCGTATGGAGAGTGCGATGATACGTAGGATTGTGACTTGGGTGCATCTCTGAAAATTAGAAACGGTGCTTGACAAAAAGGTGGCCTCGCGTAAAAGTAGATGGTCTACTAAAACCCTACTCAAAACGGAGGCCACCGATGGAATTTTGCCGCACTAACAGTACCTTGCATAGTCCAGCTGCACAGCGGCTTGTTGAATTCATCCAGAAGCGGCGCGAGCAATGGGTGATGGAGGCCGATTCTGGCAACGTGGATAGGTTTGAGAGCTTTGAGCAGGACTTACACATGTTAGTCATGGCGTTAGAGCGTGAGTTGGTGAGCGAAGAATTGAGTCGGTACGACATGACTGTAGAAGAGATCGAAGTGGAACGGAAGGTGTATCGTCGTGGTATTCGATCGACCGAGACGTATCTTACAGCAGCCGGTCGAGTTGTGGTGGAACGTCATTTGTACCATCCGGTGGCCGAAAAAGGTAGAGCCATCTGCCCATTGGAATTGCGCAGCGGGATCATCGCTGGCTATTTCACACCGCGTGCAGCGCGCCAGGGAGCCTATGTGATGGCGCATCTGACGCCAGGCGAAAGCGAAGAGTTGTTTGGCGAGATTGGCAACATGCAGCCTTCTCGCAGCAGTCTCGATCGGCTTACCAAAGCACTCTCGCCGCACTGGGAAGAGCAGCGTGTGGTTTGGGAAGCGCAGTTACGTCAAACGGAGACAGTTCCAGTAGCTGCTAAGGTCATCGCACTCTCGGTAGACGGCGTGATGTCGCCCATTCGGGGTGCTGACAAGCACGAGAAAGCGAAACAACCCGGCAAACACGCCAGCGGACCCACAGGTTACAAGGAAGTAGGCTGTGGCACGGTGACTTTGTACGACCAGGAAGCCGAGCGATTACAGACCATACGCTATGCGCGCATGCCGGAAAGCAAGAAAGTGATCTTGCAGCAGCAGTTAACGACAGAAGTGGCCAGTATCTTAGCCTTGAGTCCTGACTTGCAGCGGGTTCATCTGGCCGATGGCGCCAAAGATAATTGGCGACTGATGAACGACATCGAAGCTCAGTTGCCTGCACCATCCCAAGCGCCGGTCGAAATCGTGGACTACTATCACGCTTGCGATCACCTGAAGAACGGTTGCGATGCAGCTTGGGGCGAGAGCACCCAGGCAAGCAAGGATTACTTCGAGCGCTTGAAAACCTGGCTCAAAGAAGTTGCTGATGGCGCTGAACGGGTCATCCGCGTCTTGCGCTTCCAGTACAGTTTGGCTAGCGGCAACAAGCGCAAACGCCTGGAGGTGGAACTAACCTATTTCCGCAATCAACAGCCGCGCATGCATTACTCCGAATACCTTCGCCTGAACCTTCCTATTGCCAGTGGTGTTATGGAAGCCAGCTGCAAAACCCTGGTCACACAACGCCTGAAACGTTCTGGTATGACCTGGACAAACCTTGGCGGTCAAGCGATCCTGACCTTGCGCAGCCTGATCCAAAGTAATCGATGGCATTCCGCCTGGAAGCTACTGAGCAGCAATTTTCGCAAAACAGCCCAAGTGCTAAACCCATCGAACCCGCACAAGACGAAAATCGTCGCCTCAGATCAATCACACCCGACTACGCTATCGGGTTCCACTCGATCTGTTGGGCCATTCGAGTATACATCTCTGCTGATGGCCGCATAGATCATGAATTCTCAGAGATGCACCCATATCTCATCACGTTCCAGTTCAGTGCTGCAAGGACAGCCGGCAAGCGGCAGCCCGCTGCCGTCGTAGTCGCGGTCGCAAGAAGCGCAGGTGTTGAGCCAGGACGATGCCAGTTCCAGCCGCGCGTCGCACTGGCAGCGCGCAACGGCAGGAAAGCGCTTGGTGCGTTGCTCACACATCACGCCGTCGAAGATGATGGCGCGCCCGCTTCTTCCCTTGCCTGTCCGGCACATCCGCAGATTGTCCAATCCATGCGGTTGGCAGTTTGAAG
>JAZBOA010000666.1:0-5107 GCA_036350935.1 Anderseniella sp.
GTACAGGCATACCACTATACCTGATGTACCCCGCCGACCCCGGCGTAGAACCGCGAATTCTTCCTCAGCTGCTGACCCGCGGGGCGGTGCTGGATGCCATTGCGGAGGTTTCGAACCTTACTACCCTGATCTCCACGAATTGACAGCCTGGTTTCATGGCCATAGATTTTTCTTTTTCCCCTGAAGTCGATAGTGCTCGCCATATGATTCGGGCGTTCCTGTTTCTCCATGACCGAGCCGGAAGTGGCCGGGTCCGACCCCACCCTTATCCAGACCACTGCTGTCGAAGACGGCTCTATCAATCGAGGCGTCGGCGGCTTGCCGCTGTAGAATGAAAAAATATTGACATTGTCAATACCTGGGACTAGTGTTTTGCGACAAAGTCACGTATCGCAAAACCCAGCCTGTGATAATTAGAATAATCGAGACAACCATAATGACCTTACCAAAAGCCCTGCGCGCACGGCAATCGGCGACCGGTATTATCCTGGCTGCAACCAGCGGCCTGTTTCCGGCCTATGCAAGCGGCGAGACCTTCGCGCTGGAAGAGGTTATCGTTACCGCCAGGAAACGGGCAGAAAGCGTGCAGGATATCGCTATGTCCGTCAATGCTTTTAATGAGCAGACCATCCGGGATGCGAACATCAACAATGCCGAAGATCTCGCCATCCTCTCGCCCACACTGACCATTACCACGAATACCCAGCCCAGCACCGCGGCGTTTATCATTCGCGGCATAGGGACTTCCCAGTCGGACGTTGCCCTGGAACCCTCGGTGGGCATATTCGTCGATGAGGTCTACCTGAATCGCTCCGGCCTGGGCATGTCCGACCTCACCGATATCGAGCGTATCGAAATCCTGAACGGACCCCAGGGCACCCTGTATGGCAAGAACACCAACGCCGGCGCCATCAGTGTTATCACCAAGGCGCCCAACCTCGACGAATACGAGGGCTACGTGGAAGCTACCCTGGGTGATTATGGCTTGCAGAAGTACGTCGCGGCGGCAAGCGGACCTATTACAGATAAGCTTGCGTTCCGTCTTTCCGGCTCCATCCACGAAAGGGATGGCTACCTGGAGAATAATGGGACCGGGGATGACATGAACGGCGTTGATGACTGGAACGTCGTTGGAAAACTACTATATGTACCCACCGATGACCTGAGCATCAGCTTCAAGGGCACCTATGTGGATCGCAACCCGAGTTGCTGCGCCGCCGACGCCATCGCTGGCGAGTCCGTGAATGAACAGCTGGTAGCCGAAGGTTTCCAGCCCGACAAGAACGACCCGTTTGATTACGAGACCGCTGTAAGCATCGAACAGGACTTTGAAAGCCAGTTTTACAGCTTCTCTCTGGTCGCGGACTACGAGCGTGACTGGGGTTCGTTCAAGTCAATTTCCAGCTATTCCGAAAACGAGGGTGGCGTCAGCTACGACCCTGACCGCTCCCAACTGGACGTCATGTCGTACGTTGAAGCCCATGGCGAGGGTGACACTTTTTCCCAGGAGTTTCGAGTGGCCTTCGACGCGGGTGATACCTTTCAACATATGCTAGGACTTTTCTACTACGAGTCCACCACCGAGGGCGGTGACGGTAAACCTTTTGTATTTCTGGGAGAGGACTTCCTGGTCCAGGGCAACCAACAGCAGGACTTTCTCGACTCACTCCTGGCGCCACTGAACTTTATTGCCCGACCCGGTGACAATCTGCGCGCCGAATCCTCCATAGATACCACCAACGTGGCCGTCTTCGGCCAGAGTACCTGGCATATTACCGATGCCTGGCAGGTCACCGGCGGCCTGCGTTGGACAGATGAGGAGAAGGATGCCGACCTGTTCACTGAGATCGATTCTACCGCGCCATCGGACGCACTGCTGGGGCTCTCATTCCTGACATCAGTGTCCACGCCCATTGACGAGTCCTTCACCCGCCAGACGGATGATCTGAACTGGCTGATCAGCACCCGCTACGACATCCTGGACGACACCATGCTGTACGCGACCGTTGCGACAGGTTCCAAGTCTGGTGGCTTCAACACGGTCAACGGCACCCCGGAGGAGCGTGAGTTCGAAGATGAAGACACCATGAGCTATGAGGCAGGCATCAAATCCACCCTCCTGCAATCCCGCCTGCGCGTAAACGCGGCTGTGTTCTATACCGAGATCGATGACTACCAGTTCCAACAGCAGTTGGAAACGGGTATCGGCACCCGGGTATCGAACCAGGCGGAAGTGGAGACCCAGGGACTTGACCTGGAAATACAGGCACTGCCCCTGCAGAACCTGACACTGGGCGCCAGTTTTCTGTATATGGACAAGTATGAAATTACCGCCGGGCCCAATGAGGGGAACGACCTGCCCTTCACTGCCGAATACAGCTACACGCTCAATGCAACCCTGTTTTTCCCACTGGCAGATGGCGTCATCTACCTGCGCACGGACTACAGCTATATGGACGACCACGCCAACAGTGGTTCCGCGAACCTGCGCGATGACCAGTTTGATGACCGCGAAGACTTGAATGCCAAGTTAGGCTGGCGCAACGAGAACTGGAATCTCTCCCTCTGGGGCAAGAACCTGACCGATGACGAGTACGTGTCCTTTACCGCAACGACGTTCCCTGTCACATCGACTGACGCCTACTGGCTCGCACCGCCGAGAACCTGGGGTGCCACCGCGCGCTACGACTTCTGATTCAAAAATGCAGGACAACCGGCCTCTAACACTGGGCACGAAAGTCGCGTACGGCTTTGGCGCGGTCGCCTATGGCATCAAGGACACTGCCTTCTCAACATTCCTCCTGTTCTTCTACAGTCGCGTCATTGGCATGCCCGCCGAACAGGTCGGATTCGCTATCATGCTGGTCTTGATCATTGACGCGATTTCCGACCCGCTGGTTGGCCATGTTTCTGATAACCTGCATTCTCGCTGGGGTCGCCGCCATCCTTTTATGTATTTTTCGGCGCTCCCCGTTGCAGTGAGCTTCTTCCTGATGTGGAACCCGCCCGATCTGTCCAACGAAGCAATGTTTTTCTATCTGCTAATCATGGCGGCCCTGGTACGCACACTGATCACGCTGTTTGAGGTGCCAAGCACGTCACTCATTGCAGAGCTCACCTCTGACTATGACGAGCGCACAAAACTCGTCGGATATCGCGGTTTTTTCGGCTATTTGGGCGGCCTTGGGCTCGCCGTTATCGCGTATACGTTCTTCTTCCCGCAAACGGAAAAGTATCCAGTGGGGCTGATGAATCCTGCGGGCTATACCGATTTCAGCGCCCTGGCTGCCATCACCATGTTTGTAGCGATCCTGGTCTCTTCCATCGGCACGCACAATCGCATCCCCACCTTGAAGTCTCCCCCGCCGAAGCGACCTTTCAATGCCAGGCAAACGGCAAATGAGTTAAAACAAACACTGTCCAACCGCTCCTTCCTGGCCTTAATGGGTGCAACAGTTTTCGGCTCTACCGCCAGTGGACTGAACCTCTCCTCCGCCAACTTCCTGTTCACGCTGTTCTGGGAATTTACTTCTGAACAAATCGGCCTCATGAATATGTTCCTGATTGTCAGCGTATTCATTGCGGTGATCATTGCGCCAAGGCTCTCTAGACGAATAGGCAAGAAGAAGGCAGCGATCTTTTTCTGGTTTACCGCGGCTTCGCTCGCACCTCTGCCTTATCTACTACGCGTGATGGGCCTGTTTCCCGATAACGGTTCTCCCGCACTCCTGCCGACGGTGCTGGGCATCTACACCATCGACATGGCGCTGTTTATCTCGGCTAACATCACCATCTCGTCCATGTTTGCCGATATAGTGGAAGATAGCGAGAAGATCACTGGACGACGTTCCGAGGGAATCTTCTTCGCGTCGCGCAAGTTCCTGGAAAAATCCGTTTCGGGACTCGGGATATTTATGGCCAGTACGGTGCTGGTCATAGTGGGCATCTCGGAAACGGCAACCCCGGGCTCACTTGATCAGGCAACCCTGACGCGCTGGGCATTGGTTTTCGCGCCAACGCTACTCTGTCTGTACATGACCGCGATTGCACTGGTGTTTCGATACCGGATCGACAGGGAGACACACGAGCAAAATCTGCGACAATTGGCGGAAGAGCACTTACTCTAAACGAGGATAGTCCCATGAAAAAACTGTTTACCGTTATTGGCATCCTGGCACTGGCAGGCATCGTCGTCTATAGCCAACGCGCAACGCTCGTCGCGCGGCTGATGGAAAGGGGCCTGGAAGCCAACCTGGGATCCGATGTGATCAACGAGATGGAGGACGGCCTGCACCTGGCACTGTGCGGCGCCGGCGGCCCGATGCCAGCCCCCAACGCCTCCGGGCCCTGTGTGGCAGTGGTCGCCGGTAAGCAGCTGTTTGTCGTTGACGCCGGCACAGACGGCGTACGGAACCTGGGCCGCATGGGCTACCAGGTTGGCAACATCCAGGGCGTATTTCTCACCCACTTCCATTCAGATCACATCGACGGCCTGGGTGAAACGGGCACCCTGCGCTGGGCGGCCGGGGATAACGACTCACCGCTGCCTGTCTACGGACCACGGGGTGTAGAGCGTGTCGTCAACGGCTTCAACGAGTCCTACGCGCAGGATTTCATCTACCGAAACGAACACCATGGAGACATGGTCGCGCCGATGAAGGCGGCAGGCCTCGAAGCCAGGCCCTTCACCAAGCCGCCCATGGGCGAACTGGCACTGGTGTACGACGGTGGCGGACTAAGAGTAGAAGCACTGACCGTGGAACACGACCCGGTTGACCCTGCGGTCGGCTACCTTTTCACCTACAAGGGTCGCACGCTGCTGATTACCGGCGATACCACGAAGCAGGAAAACATCCAGAAATTCTCCGAGGGCATCGATCTGCTGGTACACGAGGCCCTGGCCCCCAACCTGCTCATGATGATGCACGAAGCAGCCAACAAAGTAGGCAACAAGATCATGGCGAAAATCACTGTTGACGTGCTGGACTACCACGCCAGCCCGGTGGAAGCTGCCGAGACCGCCCGCGACGCTGGCGTCGGACACCTGCTGTACTACCACATCGTGCCACCCCTGGTTGTTCCCGGGCAGGAAGCGTTGTGGCTGAAC
>JAZBOA010000667.1:0-2007 GCA_036350935.1 Anderseniella sp.
CCCGAAAGACGACAAGTTTCTGGATGTGGCACTGAACGGTGAAGCGACGGCCATCGTCACCGGCGATCAGGATCTACTGGTCTTGGACCCATTCCACGGTATTCGTATTGTCAGCCCAGCGGCTTTTCTGACATGGGCATGAGCCGCGTTGCGCCTCTTCGCCGCAGGCGCCGCTAAGCCTCGTCGGCGCGCCTTGTCCTGACCCACAGGAAACGTGACAGGGCCAGTTTGCCCCTTCGGTCTCCGGGCGCTTGGAAGCGGCGCTGGCCCGCAGCTTCCCCGAGGCCGTGCGGCGCGGCCACGCATTCGTGGCCGGCGGCCAGGACGACCTGGTGCGATTCCTGAGACGTGCCGCAGCATTGGCTCGCGCCCTAACGAATCGGGCGGAATTGGACTTCGAGACCGAGGTCGAGGAGGCTTTAGCGGCTCTCCCTCCGGACCTGATTCGCGGGACGGAGGTGGAGCGTCTGGTGCGTCAGCGTGTCGGTCAGCAGACCTTCCGCCAAGCCATGATGGCCTACCGGGGACGCGCCTCTGCGGTCACCGGGATTACCGTACCCGAGGTCCTGCGCGCCAGTTTTGATGATCTCGGGCGGAACCGCATGAAGCGCATTGCCCGGCAACAGGGCTTCGGCTAGGCCGGCATCATGACGGGTTCGGCGCAGGTCCGGGTTTCGCGTGCCCGGGCAGATCGGCGTCGAGCGCTTTGCCACACGGTTTTATGCATTCCGGCCCGACCCAAACTCTGGGGACAGAACGATGAGCCGGCAGGATTCAGCCTTGTTCCCGATGAAAACGAGAGGACACTGAATGGGGCAGCATCCCTGGCGCCACCGTCTGCAGCTCTGCTTGTTCTGCGTGCTCACAACCCCGGCCTGGGGTCAGGAACCGCCCGGTGTCCAACTGGCGGCCGTGGAAACCACCGAGATCGTCGAAGTGGTCCGGCTCACCGGCACCGTGAACGCGCTGCGAAGCTCTCGCTTGTCTACGGCCGTTGCCGGCTTGGTCAACAAGGTTGCGGTCGAGACGGGCGGGAAGGTCAGTCAAGGCGACCTGCTGATCGGACTGGACGATGAGCAGGCGGTGTTCGAGCTTGCCGGGGCCCGTGCCGAGACGGACGAGGCTCGGGCGCGGCTGGAAGAGGCCCGCCGGAGGCTGGAAGAGGCCCGGTCGCTTGGACGCGGGAATATTGCGGCGACCGAGGTCAGCACCCGTGAAACCGATGTCGCGGCCGCAGAGGCAGCCCTTGCCCGTCTGCAAGCGGCCGAAGAGCGCCGACAGGTCTTGTTGCGCCGGCATCGCGTGGAGGCGCCGTTCGATGGTGTCGTCAGCGAGCGTTCCAGCGAACTCGGCGAGTGGGTCACGCCGGGAGATGCCTTGCTGATGCTCGTGGATACCGAGAATCTGCGGCTGGATTTTCAGGTGCCCCAAGAGGCCTACCGCCGGATCGACGAAGGCTCGGAGTTGCTGATCGACGGTGCCGGTGCCGAAGGCGACACCATGACGGCCGAGATCGATGCCCTGGTCCCGGTCGGTGCATCGCAATCCCGAACCTTCCTGTTGGGGAAAAGGGGCCAGGCTCAAATTCGGCTATGCTTGCGCCCCATGCCCCGCCGCGCACGCATCCATATCGACGGCTTGCCGCTGCACATCGTGCAGCGCGGCCACAACCGCGCGGCGTGCTTCTTCGACGACCAAGACCGGCGTGCCTACCTCGGTTGGCTGCACGAGGCGCTGGCGCGCGAGCGCTGTCGGCTGCACGCCTACGTGCTGATGACCAACCATGTCCATCTGCTGCTGACGCCGGAACAGGCCGAGCGCGTGCCGCAGGTGCTGATCTCGGTTGGCCGCCGCTACGTACAGTACGTCAACCACACCTACGGGCGTACCGGCACCCTCTGGGACGGGCGCTACAAATCCTCTCTGGTCCAGGCCGACACTTATCTGCTGCTCTGCCAGCGCTACGTCGAGCTGAACCCCGTGCGCGCCGGCATGGTGGCGGACCCC
>JAZBOA010000668.1:0-2107 GCA_036350935.1 Anderseniella sp.
CTGGCTTGCGTCCTTCTTTCTCAGCCTTTGCGGCGGCGCGACCCACCATAGGGAACAGGCCGCCCATGTCATTGGCACCAGCCACTACTTCAGGACCGTCCAGCACCGATACACGGGCAAGAGTTGCGAGCACGACCATGCCGTAGTTGGCCTGGGTTTTACCCTCGGCCTCTGCATACCATTTGGCGATATCGCCGGCGCCTGCTTCGAAATCCATCTGGGTGGTCAAGCCATCGCGCAAATTAACCTTGCGACTGAACTGATCAGTAGCGTGCTGGTGCGAATCGATAAAGCCCGGGGCAACAACGTGACCAGTGGCGTCGATGGTTTCTTCGCCCTCGATCGCGTCCTCGGTGATCGCAGCAATCTTCCCATCCTTTATCCCGACGTTGCGCACGCCATCAAAGTTGGTCTCGGGGTCCATGACCCGTCCATTGTTGATCACGACATCGTAATTGGCGGCCAGTGCCGGCATGCCTATTGAAATGGCGAGCACTGATGAGGCCAAAAGATATATAAGTCGTTCCATTTCCATTCTCCGTTGTGTTGTCCGTCGTCAGAGTTTTCCGGAATGCATTAGTTGTTTCGCGCCGGAGGCTCTGAATTCGTTTCATTTTAATCCAGATTCCCCAAGTAATTCGCTAATCTTGCTGTCTTGAACGACAAAGTTTCTATATATTTTATCGTATTACAGTCGCCTTGCCCCAAAGGCAATTGGCCAGCGTGTTCAGCGTCAGCGCGCCATTCAGCCGCCAAGCGGAGCGCAGTTGCAGGTGGTCCTGCAGGTTCGCGCCGACCTGCGGGCAGTCGCGCTGCACCGCGATCCCGTGGCGCTGCAACTGCGCGGCGGGGCCAAGGCCCGAAACCTGCAGGATCTGCGGGCTGCCGATGGCGCCTGCGCTCAGGATCACTTCGTCGCGGGCGCGCGCGGTCTTCACCGCGCCGCCCTGTTCGTATTCCACGCCGACGGCGCGGCCCCCTTCGGCCAGAACGCGGCGCGTATGGGCGTGGGTTTCCACCTTCAGCCCGGCGCCTTCGCTGTGCGCAGGAAGGCCTTCGCCGTGTTCATCCGCCAGCCGCCGCGCTGGTTGACACGGTAATACCCCACGCCTTCGTTCGTGCCGGTGTTGAAATCGGTGACCGCTGGCAGGCCCCAGGCCTGCGCGGCCTCTGACCAATGGTCGAGCAGGTCCCAATGCAGGCGCTGGTTGTCGACCCACCATTCCCCGCCCGCGCCGTGCATGTCAGAGGGCAAAAAACCATGAAACCTATTCCTCTCGACGGAAGATCCGGTGCTGCATGCTAAGGAACGCCGGCTTTCCAGACTTGTCGCGCCGCAACTGGCCAACTGTTCCCTGAAAGGCACCATCTGTCATGATGATCATGTCTTCACCCGCACCACTCATCGAAATCGGCGGCGGGTTCTCATAGATTTGCACGCCTGCCTGTAGTTTATACAGGCGCTCTGCCATGAGCTGGTCGTTGTCGAAATAGATTTTGTAATCTTCATTATCGCCCAGCCAAAGGCCTACGAAAGGCTCAAGGGCACTGCGATCCGCATCGATTGCAACCATGGGCTTTCTCTCGATATCCAAGTATTTTTTGAGAGCCAGTGCAATGACCGCATCATACACCTCGATACCCCGGTCGCTGTTCGTCAGAACAACGATCCCAAATTGCTTGTCCGGCGCAAACAGCATCTTGGCGGTCGCCCCTGCCGAGCGACCGGCATGAAAAACGGTTCGCACACCGCCGATATCCTCAACAAACCACGTAATGCCGCTGTTTTCAGTCAGCTCGCCTTCCACCAAGGGGCTGTGCGCCCTATCCAGCAACTCTGGAGACAACAATTGACTGCCGTCCTTGTCCTTACCGTCAAACTGGAATTGCATCCATTTCATCATATCGGTGACATTGCTGAGAATGCCGCCGGCCGGATAGACGGTGCGGGGAAAAGGCACAAAGCTGACCTTGGGTTCGGACGTTCCGTCAGATACCCCGGCATGGCCCACGGCAAAGCGCTCTGCCATCAGGTCCGCCATGAAGAAGGAGGAATGCGTCATGCCCAGGGGCAGAAACAACTCCTCCTTGACTCTTTGTTCATAAG
>JAZBOA010000669.1:0-2238 GCA_036350935.1 Anderseniella sp.
AAACATTGCCTCGCGACTCTGCGATGCCGCATCGGATGGCCAAGTCCTTGTCACCCAGAGGATCTGCACTGAGGTCGGCGACGCATTCTCGTTTGAACCCGTCGGGGAACTGGAACTGAAAGGCGTTTCTCGCGCGATGAACGTCTTCAGCTTAAACTGAGGTTTGCTGGCGCCTCTGAGGTTGCAGCAGCTTTACCTTCGATAACGGACATCTTTCGGCGCGGGCGATCGAGTCTGGAGTGTGCCAACTCCGGTCATGAATGAGGTGGATTTCCGAGAGAAGCTAAAAAGCTCCGAAGAGCTAAGGCCAATAACCGGAGGGGATCGGTTGCTGGCCCATTGCGCGCTACAGATCGCTGAAACAGGGATGTGATCTTCCTGCATGTACCTTGTCGACGTTGCTCTGCCGAATAAGTTGCGTTGTAACCTTCAATTTAGAGTTGCATATCCATGGCAACCGCAATTGCGACTCACCTTGCTAGGATACGGTGCAGGTAAAGATTGTTGCCTCCAGAGGCATCGTCATATCGCTGGGCCCGAAGGTTGCCCTGAGTTCATCAAGTATAGCGGCTGCAACAGTTTCGGGGTCTACACTTCCCCGAGTCCTGATCTCGTCAATCAACGGATTCCCGTAAACGAGCCCTCTGGCGAAAGTCTGTGGATCTGCAATCTTCTTCTTCAGTCGGATCGTCTCGTGTTTGACATCTTGCCAGCCGGCAGCCTTGAGGTCCTCGCGAACAATATCCGGATCTCCGTAATGAAAGGGAACCTTATAGAACCCCGGTGGATCTTCAGGAAAGAACTGCGCAGGAACGCCATACGCAATCTGTGAGTATGGGTTCTTCTGCATTTCGCTGAACACGTTGAATACGTAGCGCCCGCCCGGCTTCAGGACCCGCGCGGCTTCAAGGAATGATGCGCGCTTGTCGGGAAAGAACATCACGCCGAACTGGCAGACCATAAGGTCAAATACAGCGTCGTCGAATGCCAGCTCCATCGCGTTCGCCACGGCAAAATCGACATTCTCTCCCTTGGAGAATTTTCGCCTGGCGACTTCAAGCATCGGAGCATTGAGATCGGTAACCAGCAGCGACGCATCAGGATGCAGCTTGTCCCGCAGCTTTCTGCTTACGATACCGGTACCAGCGGCAAGTTCGATTACTTTCGTCGCTGCACCATTACAGGCGGCCATGGTTAGCCTGTCGGCGAAATCGACGAAGATGTTCGGGCCGAGACCAGCATCGTAATGATGGGGTATGTCCCCTGTGAATCCGGCGAACTTGTCCGACATGGCGAATGCCTGTTAGTGCAGCTTGCAAGCAGTGACGATATGAGCCGAGGTGGGAAAGACCGCTGCTCCCGACGGCGTGGCATATTTCGACAGCCTGCCGTCCGACTTCACCAGCACATCAGCGATTTTTTCCTCCGAGAGGTTGATGCCGAAAAGCGGCAACCAGCCACGCAGCTCGGCTTCAACCATGGTGCGGGAACTGGGAAAGCTGGCCTGCTCGGCTCTTGTTTCGCAGGTCACGTCTTCAAATCCGCTTTCCAAAAACTCCCGGGCCAGCTGATTTGCATCGCCGAGGCTGAAGGGCAGTCTCAATGCATCGCCTGCTTCAGCACCTACCTGTTCATCCAGTACAGCACTGATCTCCCGGTACGCGGGGTTGTGATCGATCGAATTCCAGACGGCCACGGCCACCCGCCCTCCGGGCTTGAGGACACGGTGCATCTCGGCTTCCGCCTTCTCACGGTCATCGAAGAACATCATGCCGAACTGGGAGACGACGCAGTCAAATGCTTCGTCCTCGAATGGCAGGTCCTCGGCGCGGCCCAATATCCAGTCGACATCAGGCTCGACTTCGTTTGCCGTTGCGATCATGCCGGGCGCTGGATCAAGGCCCACTACCCTGCCGGACTTGCCTGCTTTTTCGAATGCATGACGTGCGAGAACCCCGGACCCGCATGCGACGTCCAGTACGTCACATCCGTCCTCGACACCTGCGCCATTGACGAGATGTTTGGTCCACGGTTTGAAGAGTGCCGGCACAAAAAGCGCCTCGTAGCCACGTCCAGCCTCAAGTTCTTGCTTGCTGGCAGATGGACCCTTTAGCATTGCTCCCTCCTGTTACGGCGAGCATTGGCATCCCAGATTACATCAAGATCGGTAGCTGTCCAAATTTGCCTTCTTTTTTCTTCCTGCGAGCCGGTTCACAAATCTTTCCGGGCTATAGCTGT
>JAZBOA010000670.1:0-13987 GCA_036350935.1 Anderseniella sp.
GCGGTTTCGGCCGTTTCGCCGGGGCCTGTATTGTAGCGGTGCAGCCGGCCCGATTGCATGACCTCGACGGCGGCGGCAATCGCCTCGGCGGGGATCGCCTCCTGCTGGGTAAAGCTGCCTTTGAACACCTCGGTCATCACGTACCAGGCCTTGTGATCAGGCTGCCTTCTTCTTCGAGGAGGCACCCGAGAAGTCGAAGTCGTTCAGGTAGCCGAACAGGCCAACCGCGCCGCCGGTGTGCAGGAAGACCACGTTCTCGCCCTTTCTGAAGAAGCCCTTGCGGATGAGGTCTGCGAGCCCGGCCATGCCCTTGCCCGAGTAAACGGGGTCGAGCAGGATCGCCTCTGTGCGCGCCAGCAGCTTGATCGCCTCGATGGTGCCGGGCGCCGGGAAGCCATAACCCTGGCCCACATAATCGCAGTTCGCCACCACGTCCTCGCGCTTCACCGCGCCGGAGATGCCCAGCTTGTCGCAAGTCTTCACCGCCAGATTGTAGACGTTCTCCTCCTGCTTCGGCTTCGGTGCGCGCACCCCGATGCCAAGCAGCGGCACGCCGGCATTGATGCCCTTCAGCCCGGCGATCAGGCCCGCCTGGGTGCCGGCCGAGCCGGTGGCGTGCACGAGGTGGTCGATCTTCAGGCCCATGTCGTTGGCCTGGGTGATCAGCTCCATGGCGCAGTTGACATAGCCCAGCGCGCCGGTCGGATTGGAGCCGCCGCCGGGGATGGTATAGGCCTTGCGGCCTTCTGCGCGGAACTTCTCCGCCACCTTTTCCATCTCGCCGTTCATGTCCGGGTTCTCGGCGCAATGCTCGACGCTCGCCCCGTGCAGGTGGTCGAGGAAGACGTTGCCGCTGTCATTGTAGTCGTGATCGGTCTTCTTGGTGCGGTCTTCCAGCAGGATGTGGCAGTCCATGCCCATCCGCGCCGCAAACGCGGCGGTCTGGCGGGCGTGGTTCGACTGGGTCGCACCCTGGGTCAGCACGATGTCGGCGCCCTGGTCCTTTGCTTCCGCCATCAGCCATTCGAGCTTGCGGGTCTTGTTGCCGCCTGTCGACATGCCGGTGCAGTCGTCGCGCTTGATCCAGATCTCTGGCCCGCCCAGCTCGGCCGACAGGCGCGGCATGTGTTCAAGTGGCGTCGGCAGATGGGCAAAGCGGACCCGTGGGAAGCGGGCGAGGTTCATGGGCAGGGCTCTCCATGCAAGGCGTTCAGGGATTTCAGCCTAGCATAGCGCCAACCGCCGCTGCATACGCTAGCGCCAGACGCAAGAGGATTTGGTGCCAACAATCAACCGCTGGTGATCTCGTCGATCTCCGCAGCCGAGAAGCCCGCCTCGCGCAGCACCTCTTGCGTGTGCTGGCCCAGCGTGGGCGCCGGCCGCTTCACGCCGCCGGGCGTGGAGTGGAACTTGACCGGCGCGCCGATGGTCCTGACCGTGCCGGCAACCGGATGCTCGAGCTCCGGCACCATGTCGCGCGCCAGCGTCTGCGGGTCGGCATGCATTTCGTCGATGGACAGAACCGGCCCGGCGGGAACGCCCGCTGCCTCCAGCCTGTCCAGCCAGTACTGGGTGGGCTGGGGCGCGAAATAGGGCGCCAGCGCATCGGCCAGCGCCTGCCGGTTCTGCATGCGGGTCCGGTTGGTTTCGAAGCGCGGGTCCTGCGCCAGCTGCTCCGCCCCGATAACCTTGAGCATGCGCTCCCAGTTGGTCTGGTTGGCCGCGCCGAGGTTGAGCCAGCCATCCTCGGTCTGGAAGGCCTCGTAGGGAGCGTTGAGCGGGTGCGCCGAGCCCATCGGTCCGGGGGCCACGCCGGTGGCGAAGCAGATCGCCGATTGCCAGTAGGTATGGGTGATGCCGGCCTCGAACAGCGAGGTATCGACCCGCTGGCCCTCGCCGGTCTTCAGCTTGTGGGCGTAGGCCGCCGCACATCCCATGGCCCCCAGGATGCCGGCGGTGATGTCGGTGACCGGCGCGCCGACCTTGACCGGCGGCCGGCCCGGGCCTTCGCCGGTGATCGACATCAGCCCCGACATGCCTTGCGCGATAAGGTCGAAACCGCCGCGCTCAGCGTAAGGGCCGGTGCGCCCGAAGCCTGATATCTCGCAATAGATCAGGCCCGGGTTGATCTTATTCAGTTCCTCGTAGCCGAGCCCCATCTTCTCCATGGTGTCATGCCGGTAGTTCTCGATCAGGCAGTCGGCCTGCTCGATGAGGCGGATCAGCGCGCGCTTGCCGGCCTCGGTCTTGAGGTCGAGTTTGATGCCGCGCTTGTTGCGGTTCATCATCATGAAGGCGGCGGATTCGCCGTTGATGTCCGGTGGCAGGAAGCGGCGTGTGTCGTCGCCGTTGGGCCGCTCTACCTTGATCACGTCCGCCCCCATGTCGGCCAGCATCAGCCCGGCAACGGGGCCGGCCATGATGTGGGCGAGCTCGATCACCTTCATGCCCTTCAGCGGGCCGGTGTTGGGGACGGTGCTCATGGGGTACTACCGCCCCTTCCAGTCCGGCGTACGCTTGGCGAGAAACGCCTCCATGCCTTCGCGGAAATCCTCCGACATGTAGCACTGCACGATCAGGTCCTTGTCATTGTCGCGCTCGCCGATGCGCAGCCGCCGCAGCGCCTCCTTGGTGGCCCGCATGGTCAGCGGCGCATGACCCTTCAGCGTCTCGGCAATCTGCAGCGCCCGCACGTAGGTGGTTTCCTTGTCGTCGTGCAGTTCGGAAACGAGCCCCAGCGCCAGCGCTTCATTGGCCTCGATCAGCCGCGCGGTGAAGATGATCTCCTTTACCCGGTGCGGCCCGATGATCGCCGACAGCCGCGCCAGGTTGGCGTTGGACAGGCAATTGCCGAGCGTCCGCGATATCGGAAAGCCGAAGCGCATGTCGCGGGCGCCGATGCGCAGGTCGCAGGTTGCCGCGATGGCCGCACCGCCGCCCGTGCAGGCGCCTGCAATGGCGGCGATGGTCGGCACCGGCACGGCTTCCAGCGCTCCCAGCACCTTGTCCATCCGGCTCTCGTAATCAAGCGCGTCCTGCGGCTGCCTGAAGTCGCGGAAGGCCGAGATGTCGGTGCCGGCGGCAAACGCCTTCTCGCCCGCTCCGGTGATGACGATGGCCCGAAGCGGTCCGTCCGGATCGACGCTCTCGCAGATCTCGCGCAGTTTCGCGTACATCGCGAAGGTCAGCGCATTGCGCGCCTGCGGCCGGTTCAGCGTGATGATGCCAATGCCGTTGTCTTCCTGCCACAGCAGGTCTTCGGTGTCGCTCATTGGGCCGCTAGCTCCTGTAGAAATACTCGACGAGGAACATCGGTATGGCCGGAATGTAGGTGCACATCAACAGCACCGTGAGCAACACCAGGATAAACCAGATGTTGACCCGGGTCACGTCCCAGATATTGGCCTTGGCGATGGAGCACGCAGTGATCAGCACCGAGGCCACCGGCGGCGTCTGCTGGCCGATGGCCAGGTTGAGCGTCACCACCAGTCCGAAGTGAACCGGGTCGATGCCGGCCTGCACGATCAGCGGTATCACGATCGGCACCACCAGGATGATGGCGGCAGCCGAATGCAGGAAGAAACCAATGATCAGGAAGAAGATGTTGAGGATCAGCAGGATCACGTACTTGTTGTCGGTGAACTCGAGCATCTGCGCCGCAATTTCCTGCGGGAACTGCGCCCGGGTCAGGAACCCGCCGACCACCACCGATGCCGCCACCAGCAGCATCACCACGGCGGTCTGCATGCCGCCGTCGAGCATGGCGTTGTAGAGTTCCTTCAGATTGGTTTCGCGGTACCATACGCCGATGCCGATGGCCACCAGCACGGCAAGGCCAGCAGCTTCCGTCGCCGTGACGAAGCCGCCGAAGATGCCGCCCAGGATGATGATCGGAAGCAGGAAGGTGGGCAGCGCGTCGATGAAGGTTTCGCGCAGCCGCTTCAGGTTGAAGGCTTCCTCGACGGGGAAGTTGTACTTGCGGGCGAAGATGTAGGCCACCAGCATCAATCCCAGCCCGCCCAGGAAGCCCGGCACGAAGCCCGCGACGAACAGCTGCTCCACCGAGGTGTCGGCCGAGGCTGCGTACAGGATCATCGGGATCGACGGCGGGATGATCACCGCCAGAGAGGCGGAAGACGAGGTCACCGCTGCAGCAAACGGTGCGGTGTAGCCGCGTTTCTTCATCTCCGGGATCATGATCGAGCCCATGGCGGCGACGTCGGCCACCGCCGAGCCCGAGATTTCGGCGAAGAACAGCGATACGCCGATGTTGACCATGGCAAGGCCGCCACGCACGAAACCGATCAGCGCCGAGATGAAGTTGATCAGCCTCTTGGTAATGCCCGACGCGTTCATGATGGCGCCGGCCAGCACGAACATCGGGATGGCAATCAGCGAGAACTTGGTGGAGCCGTCGTACATGTCCAGTGCGACGGTAACCAGCGAGTTGGGGCCCTCGGTCATCAGCAGGCCCACGACGCCGGCAATGGCCAGCGCCACGGCAATCGGCACGTTGATGCAGATGAGCGCGACAAGAATGATGAAGATGGTGAGCAATACCATGACGCGCCCCTAGTGATCGGAGGACTGGCCGGTGGCGATCTGGCGCCAGTAGGCCGGCAGGCTGAGAAGTTCGGCGGCAATGAACAGCATCGCCCCGATCGGGATGACGGACTGGGTCAGTTGCACCGGAACCCAGGTAAGGCTGACCAGGCTTTCACCCTCCAACACGTCGAGCACGCGCAGGCCCGCCCAGGCCATGAGGACGAAGAAGGCGATCACCAGCACTTCGCCAAAAGCGACGAACCACATGCGGGCCGGCATCGGGATGGACAGCAGCACCGCATCGAAACCGATGTGCTTGCGCCGCAATGCGGCCAGCGCCGAGCCATAGTAGGTAATCCATGCCAACAGCACCGAGGCGACCTCGTCGTAGAACGACAACGATGCGCCGGACTTGCGGAAAATGACGGCGACCACGACCAATGTCGTGAGCCCCACCATCAACGAGATCAGTATCCATTCAAGCGTGCGGCCAAGCCCGCGGCCCAGTGCGCCGTTCATGGGTGGTCAAGCCCCCTGCAGATGTTTTCGTGAAATGGCTCCAATGACGACCGGCAGCGTTTAGCGTCGGCAGACCTTGCCGCCGGTCCTCATCAGGGAGGTCAGGAGCAGCACCAGGCTGCTCCTGTGGAATGCGCGTGTGCTGACGATCAGGAACTGGAGCCCAGCGACAGCACCTTGTCAGTGAGTTCCTTGCCGCCCTCGACCGATGCGCCGAACTCGTCATAGACCGGCTGGGATGCCTTGATGAAGGCGTCCTTGTCGGCTTCGTTGACGGCGATGCCGCCGGCCTTCAGCTTCTCCAGCAGGTCGTCGTCCATCTTTGCTGCTGTCTCGTAGACGAAGGCCTGGGTTTCCTTGGCCACTTCTTCAAGGGTCTTCTGGACATCTTCCGGAAGCTTGGCGAAGTCACCATCCGACACCAGCACATAGGCCGGCGTATAGACGTGACCGGTGATCGACAGGTACTTCTGCACTTCCTGGAACTTGGCCGACCAGATCTGCGTGTAGGGGTTCTCCTGGCCGTCCATCACGCCGGTCTGCAGCGCGGTGAACACGTCGGAAAACGCCATCGGCGTCGGGTTGGCGCCGTACAGCTGGAACATCTTCACGCGCCACTCGCCCTTCGGCGTGCGCAGCTTGAGGCCCGAGAGGTCTTCCGGCTTGTTGATCGGCCGGGTGTTGTTGGTGATGTGGCGGAAGCCGTTCTCCCAGTACGCGAGAATGCGGTAGCCCTTTGACTGGGCAGCCTTCTGGAAAGTCTCGCCCATCTCGGCCTCGACCCGCTTCATGTGGTCGCGGTCCTTGATGATATAGGGCATCTCGAACACGCCGAACTCCGGCGAAATCGACGACATGACAGACGACGGCAGGGCGAACTGCACCTGGCCCAGCTTCAGCTTCTGCAGCAGCTCGCGGTCGTTTCCGAGCTGCGAGGAGCCGAACACCTGCACCTCGGCCTTGTCGCCAAGCTTTTCGTTGGCGCGATTGGCGAACTCTTCGGCGGAAGCGGCGAACAGCGAGCCTGGGTTGCCGACGTGGCCGAACTTGAGGATCAGCTTTTCTGCCTGGGCCGCGGTGGCCATGGCGGTCAGCGCGGCGGAAAAGGCAAGCGCCTTGATAAGGTTTTTCATGATTATTCCTCCCAGAATATGAAGCAGTTTTACGTCCTATTCAGCAGCAACGGCGCTGCTTTCACCCGCCGCTGAAGCCTTCAGATAATCCATTGCCCGCTGCGCGCCGCCGGTCTGGTGCGGCACGCCGGCCACCGACAGCCCCATCTCGACACCCGACAGGGTGCCCATCAGCATCAGGTCGTTGAAGTCGCCGAGGTGGCCGATGCGGAACACCCGGCCCGCCAGCTTCGACAGCCCGTTGCCGAGCGACATGTCGAAATGCTTCAGCACCGTGGCGCGGAAGTCATCGGCATTGTGGCCTTCGGGCAGCATCACCGCCGTCAGCACGTGCGAATAGTCGCGCGGCTCGTTGCACAGCACTTCCAGCCCCCACGCCTGCACCGCGCGCCGGGTTGCTTCCGAATGGCGCTTGTGGCGGGTGAACACGTTGTCGAGGCCTTCCTCGTGCAGCATGTCGATGGCTTCGGCCAGGCCGTAGAGCAGGTTGGTGGCGGGCGTGTAGGGGAAGTAGCCGGTCTGGTTCGGCCCCATCATTTCGTCCCAGGCCCAGTAGGACCTGGGCAGCGTGGCGGTCTTCGAGGCCTCGATGGCCTTTTCCGAGATGGCGTTGAACGACAGGCCCGGGGGCAGCATCAGCCCCTTCTGCGAGCCGGACACGGTCACGTCCACGCCCCACTCGTCATGCCGGTAGTCGATGGAGGCCAGCGACGAGATGGTGTCGACCATCAAGAGTGCGGGATGGCTGGCAGCGTCCATCGCCTTGCGCACGTCGTTGATGCGCGAGGTCGCACCCGTCGAGGTCTCGTTGTGGACGACGCAAACCGCCTTGATCTCGTGGTTCTTGTCGGCATCGAGCGCCTCGCCGATCTTGTCGGGCAGTGCGCCGCGCCGCCAGTCGGTCTCGATGAGGATTGGTTCCAGCCCCAGCCGGCGGGCAAGCTTGCACCACAGAGAGGCAAAATGGCCCGTCTCGCACATCAGGATCTTGTCGCCCGGCGACAGCGTGTTGACCAGTGCGGCCTCCCACGCGCCGGTGCCCGACGCCGGGTAGATGATGACGTGGCTTTTGGTCTTGAAGATCGTCTTCATGCCCTCGAGGCACTTGGCGCCGATCTTGCCGAACTTCGGCCCGCGATGGTCGATGGTCGGATAATCCATCGCGCGCAGGATCCGGTCCGGCACGTTGGACGGGCCCGGAATCTGCAGGAAATGGCGGCCTGCCTGGTGCATGTGTGACGTCCTTCCAGTCTTGTCTCGGGCGGTGGAACAGCGCCAGTCACGCTCTTGCCCGGACCCCTTTTTGCGGTTACTTAATTTTGCATTCAAAATTATGTCAAGGCGATTCCGGTGTCGAGCGTTGCATTGTCCAGTCTTTCCCGCCGATTGAGAGGCAGTGTGCGCGGCGCCGTGATGGACGACGTGTTCTCGCGCGGGCGCTACGCCACCGACGCCTCCATTTACCAGGTGATGCCCCGCGCCGTGATCGTGCCGCAGACGGCGCAAGACGTCAGGAATGTCATCGCCATCGCGCGCGATGAAGGCGTCACAGTGCTGCCTCGCGGCGGCGGCACCTCGCAGTGCGGCCAGACGGTCAACGACAGCATCGTCATCGACACCACGAAGCACCTCAACCGGTTGCTGGAGCTGGACGTTGAAGGCCGCACCTGCCTGGTCGAGCCGGGCATCGTGCTGGACGAACTGAACCGGCAGTTGAAGCCACACGGGTTGTGGTTCCCGGTGGACGTGTCCACTGCCTCGCGCGCCACCATCGGCGGCATGGCCGGCAACAACTCCTGCGGCGGCCGCTCCATCCGCTATGGCATGATGCGCGACAACGTGCTGGCCATCGACGCCGTTCTGGCCGATGGCACGGACGCGACGTTCGGCCTGCTTGAGCAGGGCGCGAAACTGCCGGGCTTTGTCGATGACCTGCTGAAGCTGGGCGAGCGCGAAGCGGACGAGATCGCCGCCCGGTTCCCGAAGGTGATGCGCCGTGTGGGCGGCTACAACATCGATGCGCTGGCGCCGAACGGCAAGGCGATCAACCTGTCATCCCTGCTGGTGGGCTCGGAAGGCACGCTGGCCTGGTCCAACCGGCTGCATCTCAAGCTGTCGCCGCTGCCGGCGAAGAAGGCGATGGGTGTGTGCCACTTCCCCACCTTCCACGCGGCGATGGATGCCGCCCAGCACATCGTCAAGCTGGACCCGGTGGCGGTGGAACTGGTCGACCGCACCATGATCGAGCTGGCCCGCGACATCGCCATTTTCCGCCCCACCATCGAGAAGGTGGTGCGCGGCGAGCCGGACGCGCTGCTGCTGGTGGACTTTGCCGAGGATGACTGGGACGAAAGCCTTTCCCGCCTGAAACGGTTGCACGAGGTCATCGGCGATCTCGGTTTCGACTGGTCGCGGTCGGGCAGGAACTTCGGCGGCGTGGTTGAGGTCAACGACCCGAAGCTGCAGGCCGACCTCGCGGAGGTGCGCAAGTCCGGCCTCAACATCATGATGTCGATGCGGGCGGAGGGAAAACCCGTCTCGGTGGTGGAAGATTGCGCGGTGGAGCTGAAGGATCTTGCCGCCTACACGGCGGGCCTTACCGAGGTGTTCGAAAAGCACGGCACGCGCGGCACCTGGTATGCCCACGCCTCGGTCGGTTGCCTGCACGTGCGTCCGGTGCTGAACCTCAAGCTCGACACGGACGTGAAGAAGCTGCGCGCCATCGCCGAGGAGGCGTTCGAGCTGGTGCGCCACTACAAGGGCTCGCACTCCGGCGAACATGGCGACGGCATCATCCGGTCGGAATTCAACGAGGTGATGTTCGGCGCGCGCATGATGGACAGTTTCCGGCAGGTGAAGCGCGCCTTCGACCCCGCCGGCGTGTTCAACCCGGGCAAGGTGGTCGATGCGCCGAAGATGGACGATCGCTCGCTGTTCCGCTTCAAGCCGGACTACAGGGTGACGGACTTTGAAACCGTGCTGGACTGGTCCGGCTGGCCGGGCGCGGCGGGTGGTTTCCAGGGCGCGGTGGAGATGTGCAACAACAACGGCGCTTGCCGCAAGCTGTCCGGCGGCGCCATGTGCCCGAGCTACCGGGTGACGCGCGACGAGCAGCACCTGACCAGGGGCCGGGCCAACAGCTTGCGGCTTGCCATCTCGGGCCAACTGGGCGAAGGCGCCGTGACCAGCGATGCCATGTCGGAGGCAATGAAGCTGTGCGTCGGCTGCAAGGCCTGCAAGCGCGAGTGCCCGACCGGCGTGGACATGGCGCGCATGAAGATCGAGGTTGCCGCGCAACGGGCGGCCACGGCGGGCCTGACCCTGCGCGACCGGCTGGTGGCGCACCTGCCGCGCTATGCGCCCTGGGCGGCGAAGCTGCCGTGGCTGGCCAACCTGCGCGACACGGTGCCCGGTCTGGCGGGGTTGAGCGAGGCGGTCGCCGGTCTGTCGAAGCACCGCACGCTGCCGCAGTGGCGCTCCGATACCTACAGGCATGGAGAAGTCAGCGGTCCGGTGGACGGCGCGCCGGTGATCCTGTTCGGCGACACCTTCAACACCTGGCACGAGGCGGAAAACCTGCGCGCCGCTCGCGCTGTGCTGGCTGCGGGCGGGTTCCGCGTGCATTCGCCATTGCCCGAGGGTGACAGCCGTCCGCCTTGCTGCGGCCGCACCTACCTTGCCGCAGGGCTGGTGGACGAGGCTCGAAAGGAAGCCCGGCGGCTGATCGCGGCTTATCTGCCGCTGGTCCGGCAGGGGGCCAGGATCGTCGGGCTGGAACCGTCCTGCCTGCTTACCCTGCGCGATGAGCTGACGGTGATGAAACTGGGCGCCGAGGCTGACGAGATAGCCGCTGCGGCGATGATGTTCGAGGAGTTCGTCGTCGCCAACGCAGAGCGCTTCCGGTTCAGGCGTCTTGACAGCAAGGCTTTGCTGCATGGCCATTGCCACCAGAAGGCGCACAATGTGATGGGTTCTGTGACTGGCGCCTTGAAACTGGTGCCGGGGCTGGAGGTGGAGGCGGTGGAGAGTTCCTGTTGCGGCATGGCAGGCGCCTTCGGTTACCAGGCCGAGACATACGAGGCGTCGATGGCCATGGGCGAGCTCAGCTTGCTGCCTGCTGTTCGCAGCGCAGAATCTGCTACACTGATCGTGGCTGATGGCACGTCCTGCCGTCACCAGATTGCCGACGGGGCGGGCCGTGACGCCTTGCATGTGGCCCGGGTGCTGGAGATGGCGCTTGCAGAGGGGGGCGCTGGTTCATGAACGTACGCATGGATGAACCGATCATGCGGCGCTCGCTGCACGACGAGCTGGTCGAGCGGTTGCAGCGGCTGATCATCGAGGGTGCGCTGACGCCCGGCGAGAAGGTGCCGGAGAAGGAGCTTTGCGAGCGGTTCAACGTGTCGCGCACGCCGATGCGCGAGGCGCTGAAGGTGCTGGCCAATGCGGGCCTCGTAACGCTGACGCCCAACCGCGGCGCCTCGGTGACGGCGGTCACGGTCGAGGACCTTGAGGAAGTGTTCCCGGTGATGGGGGCGCTGGAGGCGCTGTCAGGCGAACTCGCCTGCGAGAAGATTACCGACACCGAGATTGCCGCCGTGCGCGCGCTGCACCATGAGATGCTCGGTCATTACAGGGCGCAGCGCCTGCCGGACTACTTCAAGACCAACGAGGCCATCCACACCGCCATCCTGAACGCCGCCCGCAACGACACGCTGAGCTCGCAACACCAGATGCTGTCGGCCCGGGTGCGCCGGGCGCGCTACCTCGCCAACATGACTCGCGAGCGCTGGGACAAGGCGGTGGCCGAGCACGAGGACATTCTCGCAGCGCTCGAGGCGCGCGACGGACCACGGTTGGGCAAGATCCTGAAAAGACACCTGCGCAACAAGCTCGAGACGGTTTCCGAGTGGCTCAAGGCGAACGGCTGAGCTGGTGCCTTGCCTTGCGCTGCGCTTGATCTAGGGTGTGCCCGAACAACCGCGCCCCGGAGCCGCCAGACATGAACGACGCTACCCACACCCACACCCACGCCGCAGAAGAAGACATCCGCAACCGCGATATCAGGATCTGGGTGAACGGCGATATCGTTCACCGCAGCGAGGCAAAGGTGTCGGTCTATGATGCCGGCTTCATGCTGGGCGACGGCATGTGGGAAGGCATTCGCCTGTATAACGGCAAGTGGGCCTTCTTCGACGCGCACATGGACCGGCTTTACGGTTCGTGCAAGGCAGCCGGCATCGATATCGGCATGACCCGCGCCGAAATGCTGGTGGCGCTCGACGCCACCGCAAAGGCCAACGCCATGACCGGCGATGCCCACTGCCGCCTGATGGTGACGAGGGGTATCAAGGACAAGCCTTTCCAGCATCCGAAGCTGTCCACCTCCGGTCCGACCATCGTCATCATCATCGAGCATTCGGTGCCGAAGAAGGACGTGCAGAAGGGCGGCGTGCGCCTCGTCACCGTGCCGCAGGTCAGGGGCATGCCGATGGCGCAGGACGCCAAGTACAACTCGCACTCCAAGCTCAACTGCGTGCTGGCCTGCCTGCACGCCGAGCGCATGGGCGCTGACGAGGGCCTCATGCTGGACCCGCATGGCTTCGTCAACACCACCAACGCCTGCAACTTCTTCATCGTCAGGAAGGGCGAGGTGTGGACCTCCACCGGCGACTACTGCATGAACGGCGTCACCCGGCAAAATGTCATCAACCTCTGCCGGGACAACGGCATTCCGGTGTTCGAGCGCAACTACTCGCTGTTCGACACCTACTCGGCCGACGAGGCGTTCCTCACCGGCACGTTTGGGGCGCAGACGCCGGTCGCCTCGCTCGACGGCGTGAAGATCGGCGAACATGACGGCGCCGGGCCGGCGACGTTGCGTATCCGCGAGCTTTATGCGGCGCTGGTCAGGAAGGACGTGGGGTTGGTGTGAGGCCACGCCACGCCACCTTTCCTTCAGCTTCCCTCGGGCTTGACCCGAGGGTCCACCAAGTTGTGTTGGTCCTCGGGTCGCGGCTTCGCCTTGCCTGAGGAAAGGCGGTTCTGTGTGTGGGGAGGGGAGCCATCTAGACCACCGTCTCCATCACATGGCCCGGCGCATAGGCCAGCCGCACTGCGGTAATCGGCACATCCCCCGCCCAGGTGGTGCGGTTGACCACGAACAGCGCCGCGCCCGGCTCGCACGCCAGCAGCCGCGCTTCCGATGCACTGGCGTTGGCGGCTGAGAACGAGAACTCGGCCCGCGACAGCGGCATGTGCCGCACCAGCCACTCGTTGGCGCTGACCGCTTCAAGGTCAACCTCGGCGATCTCCGGAACCACGGCCAGGTTCACCCAGCGTTCCTCCAGCGCAAACGGCGCGCCGCCGGCCCGATGCAACGTCCACAGGCCCAGAAGGGCTGCGTCCTCCCGCAAGCCGTATTGCGCGGCGATGGCGGGCGAGGGCGTCATCTCCCGCCGGCCCAGCAGGTCGAACGAGTAGCGCAGGCCTCGCGCTTCCACGTCGCGGCGGATCACCGGCACTTCCACCGTCACCTTGCGCACCGGGTTGAGCGCTACGCGGGTGCCGGCCTTGCGGCGGCGTTCCACCAGGCCGGCGTCGGCGAGGTCCTGCAGGGCGCGGTTGACGGTGGCGCGGGCGCAGCCGAATTCCTCCGCCAGCTCCACTTCTCCGGGGATGAGGTCGCCGGGCCGCCATTCGCCCCCGGCGATGCGTCGCATCACCTCCGCCCGGATGCCCTGCCAGGAGTTGGTGTCGGCCACCGTCATCAGATGATGTCCATCAGCTGGGCCGTGGCCTTGCGATAGGCGGTGGCGATGGCTTCGCGCGAAACGTGGAGGCCATCCCGCACCATGTGCCGGCCAGCCGCCCACACATCGCTGACCATCGAAGAGTCTCCGGCGAAGATGAACGTATCGAGCAGCGAGTCGCCACTGCGGCTGGCGAGGTCGATGTGACCAGCGTCAAGCGCCAGCAGGTCTGCATACTGACCCGGTGCGATGGCGCCCGCGTTGCGGCCTGCGGCCTGCGCGCCACCCGCGCACACCGCATCCAGCAGCACGCGGCCCGTGGACTTCTCCGGTGTTGCCAGCATGGCGCGGCCCCGGTCACGCAGCCGCTGCGAATATTCCAGCGTGCGAAGTTCTTCCGCTAGCGAGATGCGGATGTTGCTGTCGGAGCCGACGCCGAAGCGGCCGCCCGCGCCGGCAAACCGTATTCCGTCGAAAATGCCGTCGCCGAGGCTTGACTCGGTAATCGGGCACAGCCCTGCCACGGCGCCGGTCTGCGCCAGCCGCACGGTCTCGTCCGGCGTCATCTGGGTACAATGGATCAGGCACCAGCGCTTGTCGATATTATGTGCAGACATAAGCCAGTCAGCGGGACGTTGGCCCCACGCCGCCGCGACTTCCTCGACCTCCGCCATCTGCTCCGCCAGGTGCATGTGCACCGGTCTGCCCGGCGCCAGCGACTCCGCGAACCTCAATCCGGACTGGCTGACGGCGCGCAGCGAGTGTGGCGCCACGCCGATGCTTGCGTCCCCGGGCAGGTCCTTCAATGTGGTCTGCGCGCCCTGCCACAGCTTGCCGAACCGGTCCGTGTCATTGCCGAAGCGCACCTGCCCGGGTCCCAGCGCGCGGCCGTCGCAACCGCCGTGTTCATACAGCACCGGCAACAGTGTCAGGCCGATGCCGGAGGTGGCGGCAGCGGCTGAAATCCGCGCCGAAAGCTCGGCCAGGTCGGCGTAGGGCGCGCCGCCCGGCTGGTGGTGCAGGTAGTGGAATTCCGCC
>JAZBOA010000671.1:0-2361 GCA_036350935.1 Anderseniella sp.
AGCGTGAGCGCATCCCCCTCTGCCTGCGCGATCAGATCGCGGAACAGATCCTCCAGCATCGCCTCGGCGTCAGCGCTGCTCGGCAGGGCGGCGGCCTCGTCGGCCAAGGCCATGTCGACTGCGGTGAGTTCCAGAGCTGCGGGTGCTCGCAGGCCGTTGCGTGTCCAGGCGCTCGCAAGCAGCAGACGATGGAACGGCGTCAGCCGCCCCTGGCCGGCGGCCAGTTCGACCGCGTCCGTCACGGCCGCCAGGAAGGCGTCACCCCGCGCCTTGCGGTTCTCCACCGCGATACGCGCAGCATCCAGCGCCGAGCCCAGCAGATCGGCGAGCGTTTCGAGCTCCGGGGCGTCCTCGTCCGTCGCGCAGAGGCGCGCGATCAGCTGCCCGCCCAGCGCCGGCCGATGCAGCAGGGCCAAGCTGGCACGCTCGACCACCGTGCGCCGTGCGTCATGATCGTCGTGCAGCCGGGCCAGCTCCGCCAACGTTGCCTCAAACTGTCGCTCAGCCAAGCCCACCTCCTTGAATCGCGCGGCTCAATCCTGACACCGTATTCTTGGAGCGGAAAGCTGTCACTGACGCGAAACGGTTGAGGGACGTGACCTGCCATGTCCCAGCGCGCCGCCGCGGGATGGCAAGACCCCCGACCACCCTTTATCTATCGGCTCCGGGCTCTTCGGTTGCATCTGCAGCCCGGCCACTGTCCCCTGACCGGGGAGGGCCGGGGCGGCGCCGCGGTGGGCCCTTTGCTGCCGGTCCGCATGCGGCGCGCCTTTCACCGAAGCAGCCGTTCAATCCCGGCGCAGCAAGGGACAGGTGTCAGCCGCCTTACCGCCCGTCGCGGTGGTGCCTGAAGCGCTTGGCACCACCATCACGAAGGGCGCGAAGCGGTTGTTCGCTGCGGCCGAAACGAACGGCCGCTGAGCGGGACTTTTCTGCCGTCCGCCGCACTGCAGAAAAGTGACGAAATCAACTGGGTTTCGCAGTTGGTTTTCCAGTCCGCCAAACCTTTGCAATGCTGGCTGGCCGCCGAAACTGCCGAAAACCGCCACTTTCGCGCGTCACCAGCAGCTTGCGCAGACCAAATGTGTGGTGGCGCGGTCTTTATCGAGTCGACTTGGACAGGCAAGGCAGGTCTATGCATTTGCGAACTCACAAGCGTTAGAGGCCGGGCGAACCTTGCCAGGCGTCGCGCGCATCACCCTGATGCAGCGGCTACGCCCCTGTATGTGATGGTTCGAGGCACGCAGGCCGCGGCACCAACCAATGGCAGTGCGGAGCCAGTGGACTTCATCTGAATACTGTGCTTTGATAACAGTTAATGCCAAGCCTGTTTTAGGAGCCCTGTGATGAAAAGCAAGAATTTGGTCGCCGGCGATCTGCTTCCGGTCCAGACAAGCACGGTTCGTGTCAGCGTGCCGGCCTCGGTCGCCTACAACTTAGGCAGGATGCAGGAGGCCACTAAGGAAATCCTCGGCCGGCTAGGCTGCGAAAACTGCCATTCCGGCTACGACATCCGGTTCGACATCATCCGCGACTACAAGGTTCGGTTGGCGGGCAACAAGATCGAAGTCTTCGAGGCGACGCCCATTGAAATACCCTGAAACGTCAGCATGAATGGCCTTACAGGATCCGCCCGGCGGGCGTCTCGCATCACTGCGACCATCGGGATATTGGAATGTGACCGCTGAAGGCCCGCTTGGGGTAGGCGCAGTCTATATCCCGGACCTACATACGCTTTTTGCCTCCGAACCCGACCTTCTGACCGTCTTGGAGGTGGAGCCGCAGACCTTGTGGACGCAGCGTGACTTCGGAGAACAGCCCTACGTCTACGACTCGGCCTTCCTAGCCCGGATCGCAGCGCTTCCGCAGAACAAGCTTGTGCATGGCGTCGGCTTTCCGGTCGGTGGCTCGCGGCAGCCCGATCCGCGCCATGTCGGCCCCCTGACAAAGTTCATCGATACGCTCGATGCTGTCTGGGCAAGCGAGCACTTGGCCTTCAACCGGGCCGCAGGTGATCCAGGACCCTACGACACCGGGTTTCTACTGCCGCCACTGCAGACTGAAGCAGGCATTGATGCAGCCGTGCGCTCGATCCTGTCGGTGCAACAATATCTGCCTGTCCCGTTTGCCATCGAGACCGGCGTCAACTATCTACGGCGCCGAGAATGGGAAATCGAGGACGCGGCTTTCGTAACCGCCGTCGCCGAGCGTGCAGATTGCGGGATTCTTCTGGACCTGCACAACATCTGGACAAACGAGGTCAACGGCCGCCAACCAGCAACTCAGTTCATGGCCGGTCTGCCGCTCGACAGGGTCTGGGAAATCCACGTTGCCGGGGGCATGATGGTCGACGGCTATTGG
>JAZBOA010000672.1:0-6920 GCA_036350935.1 Anderseniella sp.
CCGCCTTTATCGAGGATCTGGACCGGGCAGGCCCGTTCGGCCAGGCCAATCCGGCGCCGCGTTTTGCCCTGCCCGCCCACCGTGTCACCTATGCCGGGCTGGCCGGATCAGACCACGTGCGCTGCACGCTGGTGCAGGCTGACGGCACCCGCCTGAAGGCCATTGCCTTCCGCGCGCTGGGCACCGATCTGGGCGAATTGCTGCTGGCCGAACGGCAGATGCCGCTGCACATCGCCGGCCGGCTGTCGATCAACGACTGGGGTGGCAAGCGCGAGGGCCAGCTGTTCATTGACGACGTGGCCGAGGTGCCAAATCCACGCTGACACGGGGCTCGCATATCATTTTCGGATTGCGGCAGTTTTTACCGCAAGACTGCTTGCATCGGCCGGAGAAGGTTGTTATGTGATCGCCCGGTGGTCAGCGCCCTTCGTCTATCGGTTAGGACACTAGCCTTTCACGCTGGAGAGAGGGGTTCGATTCCCCTAGGGCGTACCACCACCTCTTCCCCCAATTCGACACGTCGAAGCGGCAGCGCGGCCCTTGTGGCCGCGCGCGGAAGCTTTTGCACACGAAGCGATTGCCGGGCTACTGGATCGGGACATCGGCATTATGGCCGGCGCGATCCTGCCCCTTGTATCCGGCGCTGCAGGACACCATATTGCGGTAGTATGTAAAACACATGTCTGGTGTCGCCCCGATAGACCGGTACGCCGACTTGATCAGACTTCTCCTGACAATGTGAGCGATGTACGCCGTCCTGGCAGCCACGACGTGTGGCTTGCGGGATGCTCCTTGAAAGGGAAGCAAATGATTACCGGAACAGTAAAATTCTTCAATGCAAGCAAGGGCTTTGGCTTTATCGAGCCGGAAGATGGCTCGAAGGACGCCTTCGTCCATGTTTCCGCGCTTGAACGCGCCGGCATGACCAGCCTGTCCGAGGGCCAGAAGGTCCGCTTCGAACTGGTTTCTGATGCCCGCAGCGGCAAGATGTCCGCCGACAAGCTCGAACTGGCATCCTGACACACGGCTGCCGGACCCGGTCCGGCGCCGGCAATGACATAATTCTGCATCGCACGCATGAGCGCCGACCACGGATGTACTGGCGGCCTGTGCAAGTCCCTTCGGGGTATGTGCCCTGATGCAGGACAAGACGATTGACGTCTTGCGGCCCCGTAGCTCACCGCAGCGACGGGGCCTTTGTTTTCTGCCACCCGAGACGCCGTGCCGCAAACCAACTCAACAGGAGAATATCATGGCCAAAGGTCAAATGCGCGGTAACCGCGAAGCCAAGAAACCCAAACAGGTGAAGAAGCCGGCTGAGGCTGCACCTTCAGACAGCCTCACCAAGGGCATGCTGTATGCAGGTGGCGGCAAGGGAAACAAGGCGAAGAAATGAGATCAACGCCATGACAGCACGTACAACCGAAGGCACGGTCACCTTCGCGCACCAGTTCAACCTGTCGCATCTGGACGCACCGAAGCCGGCCGGCACCTACCGGGTGGTCATGGTGGACGAGGAAGTGCCCGGCCTGACATTCATGGCCTACAGGCGCGCCTACACCATGCTGCATGTGCCGGCACTCGCTGCGGACACGGGCAGGACCCAGGTCTTTACGGTGGACAAGGATGAACTGGAGGCGGCGTTGAACGCCGACCAGCGAGCCCGCGGATCAGATGATGCAGCAAGCCACGAGGAGCTTTGAGCCCATGAAATATCTCGGCACGTTGGCAGGCGGTGGAAGCATCCTGCAAGATGGCGTGGAGATCACCCGCGTCCAGTTCAAGTTTGACGGATATTCCACCAGTTATGCGGGTGTTGTCTGCAACGGCGAAGTCGTCATGTCAGCCGAAATGCTCAAGACACTGTTTCCGATGCGGACGATGCAACTGCGAACTGACGAGGGCCGCATACTCGAATTGAGGCTTTCCGAAAGCAAGCTGGGGCCGGGCCAGGAAGCCGCCCATGTCGATGTCAGGGGCGAAATTCCGGGTAACGACAAGCGCCAGTGGCTCGGCAAGCGTGGCGTTGACCGGTTGCCTGCAGCAGGCGAGGCTGCCGAACCTTCCGGAGCAAGCAGGAACGTCTCCAAGGCAGCCACCTTTTACAGTTCGTTCGGCGCGCGCCAGGCGCACTCCCGCAGGATCGAAGGATGACCTTTTCACATACAGGTGCAGCATCCGGATCAGTCAGGGCAGGCGGGCTGATTGCGTTGATCGCTGCCGTTGTCATTTCCGCCTCCGGCACCCTGCTTGCGCAAGACGCAAGCCCCAGGGTGACGCCTCCCAACGCTCACCCGGCGCCTTACGGTTCCGGTTGGGAGTGTGATTACGGTTACCGTTCCTCCGGGTCTGCCTGCATCAAGATGTCGAAGCCCGCAAATGCCCACTTCACCGGTTCTCTTTACGGCGCTGGCTGGGACTGTGACCGCGGTTTCCGCCGGGCAGAAGACCGCTGCGACGCCATCACCATCCCGCAACACGCCTACCTCAATGCCTCGGGGTCGCGTTGGGAATGTGAACGGGGATACAGGCGGTCGCCAAGCGGATGCGACCTGATCAAGGTGCCCGCCAATGGCTACCTGACAGGTTACGCCGTCTCGACGGGTTGGAAGTGTGAATATGGCTATCGCGCCGAGGCTGGAGAATGTGCAGCAATCAAATTGCCGGTGAATGCCGTCCTCTCGGAACGGTCATACGAAACCGGCTGGCAATGCGAGCGTGGCTTTCGTCAGCAGGGCGATGCCTGCATTGCCGTGAAGGTGCCGGAAAACGCCTATTTTCGCGAAGCCTTCTCGGGAAACAGCTGGGAGTGTGAACGCGGCTACCGTCAGGCCGGCGAGAGCTGCGAAGAGGTCCTTGTCCCGGAAAATGCGCATCTCGACCATTCCGGGTCGGACTGGGATTGCAACCCCCCTTTCACACGGCAATCCGCGCAGTGCGCATTGCCCCGCTAGACCAACAGCCGTCCGCCCCTCAACGCCTCACCACTTGCCAGTGTTCGGCATCGACTTCCAAGGTTCCTTGATTTCAAGCGAGTCGCCCTTTTGCAACAGCTCGATGGAGATGTTGTCGGGCGTGCGGATGAACGCCATGCGGCCATCGCGCGGCGGGCGGTTGATGGTGACGCCCTTGTCCATCAGCATCTGGCAGTAGTCGTAGATATTGTCGACGGCGTAGGCCAGGTGGCCAAAGTTGCGGCCCTCACCATATTCTTCCGGATCCCAGTTGTAGGTGAGCTCCACCGGGCAGTCGGGTGATTCATCCGGCGCCACGAACACCAGGGTGAAGCGGCCCTGTTCGTTCTCGTAGCGGCGGGTTTCCCTGAAGCCGAGAATGTCGCAAAAGAAGCTGACCGACTGATCGAGGTCGCTGACGCGAACCATGGTGTGCAGGTATTTCATGGGTGTGCCTCCGGCATTATGTAAACGAACATGATGGATGACTTGAACGGCAAACGCGACGCGCTTGCAAGCCTCATTGCCGGGGCAAACCGCATCGTGGTGTTTTCCGGCGCCGGCATATCGACCGAATGCGGCATCCCCGACTTCCGCTCCCCCGGCGGGGTGTGGGAGCGCTACCGCCCGCTCGACTTCAAAACCTTCATGTCATCCGCGCAAGCGCGCCGCGAAGGGCTGACCCGCTTCCTCAGGATCCGCGAGGAGGTGGGGCCGGTCAAGCCCGGCAGGGGCCATCGCGCCGCCGCCCGCTGGCATCGCGAAGGCAGGCTTGCCGGTGTGATTACCCAGAACATCGATGGGCTGCACCAGGCAGCCGGCGTGCCGCTGTCGAAGGTGGTGGAGCTGCACGGCAACGGCACTTACGCCCATTGCCTTTCCTGCCGCGCCCGGCATGAGCTTGACTGGGTGGCTGCGCAGCTTGACGCTCACCCGGAGGCGCCGGCCTGCACCGCCTGTGGCGGTGTTGTCAAGACGGCGACGATCTCGTTCGGCCAAGCCATGCCGGAAGAAGAGATGCGCCGGGCCGAACAGCTCACCCGCGCCTGCGACCTGTTCCTTGCGGTGGGCTCTTCGCTGGTGGTGGAGCCCGCCGCCAGCTTTCCTGTGTTTGCATCGCGGCTGGGCATTCCGCTGGTCATCATCAACCGCGACCCGACCCCTGCCGATGGACTGGCGGAACTGGTTTTGAGGGCCGATATCGGTGACATGCTGGCGGTGTATGCGGACGGGTGATTCGCAACTTTCCTGCTGCTGATTCCTCTCCGGATTGCCGCATTTGACGTCCCTTTGCTGAATTGGAGCGTCCGGTGTATGCCGCTTCCCATCGGCTCACCAATTGCTCGATTTACCCGGGTTCATGCGGATTTTCCGCCCATATCAGGCAGTTAATCAATGACCGGCTCAACTGCCGGTTACATCGGTTAAAGCGGCTTCACGGCGGATTGTGAATATCCCGCCATTTTGACGTCTGGACGTCTGTACAAATCAGGGTGTGTTGACCATCATCGTGTCCTAAGGGTCAAAAGCGTATGGCGTTGGTGTAGATGTGAGGGAGCGATTGAGATGACTGGTAAAGGCGGGCCAGTTGGGGGTGGGGACAAGCAGGCGCAAATCGAGGAAACGGGTGCTCAAGCCCGGCCAGCGTCCCTTTCGGAACTTGAATCCAACGTCGAGATTTTTGAGGTCTCCGGTTTCGTCAAGTGGTTTGACGTTGCCCGCGGCTATGGTTTCATCATCCCCGACAATGGCATTGCAGACATCCTGCTGCATCTGAGTTGCCTCAAGCGCGACGGCTTCGACGCGCCACTGGAAGGTACGCGCGTGGTGTGCGAGGCGGTGCAGCGACAAAAGGGCATCCAGTGCCTGCGGGTGCTGTCCGTGGACACATCTACCGCCATTCACCCGGTCGAGCGCACCGCCCGCACCCACCAGCAGGTTGCTGCCGGGTCCGAATGGGTTCGGGCCAAGGTCAAATGGTTCAACCGCACCCGCGGCTTCGGCTTCGCCAGCGAAGGGGAAGGCGGCCCGGACATCTTCATTCACATGGAAGTGCTGCGGAAGACCGCCATCACCGAGATCGAGCCGGATCAGTGGATCTATGTCCGCTTCGGTGACGGGCCAAAAGGCAAGATGGCGGCTGAAGTGCGCCTCAGTCTTGATGACGACCGGCTGCCGGGCACCAATTGACCGCCATTGTTTTCTTCCAACGCCTCGCGGCGCCATTGCTGGCGCTGCTGCTTCTGCTTGTGCCGCCCGCTGTGGCCGCAGACGGGGTGACACGCCTGCCAACAGAGCCGCTGGTGATCGATATGGCCGGCGGCGGCAAGGTGACCTTCGAAACCGAGATCGCCGATGATGATGCCGAACGTTCGCGTGGCTTGATGTTCCGCCGTTCCATGCAAGAGCATGAAGCGATGCTGTTCATCTGGCCCGCGCCTTACGAGGTGGGCATGTGGATGCGCAACACCTACATCCCTCTCGACATGCTGTTCATCGCCGCTGATGGCAAGATCGTCCATATCGCCCGCGAGACTGTGCCGCATTCGCTGGATGTCATCACTGCGGGACAGAAGGTGCTGGCAGTGCTTGAGATCAGCGGCGGCGCTGCCGCCCGGTTTGGCATTTCACCGGGTGACCAGGTGCGGCACAGGTTTTTTGCCGCGCCATAAGTAGAAGCGAACCCCTTGCTCACAGGCGGTCTTTTCCTGTAACCACCTTGTCAGCCGGTATCCGGTTTCTTGCGGCAGTCGGAGCGTAGCGCAGCCTGGTAGCGCATCTGGTTTGGGACCAGAGGGTCGGGAGTTCGAATCTCTCCGCTCCGACCACCGCCGCAAGGGAGACGGGCCGCCGGCCGGGACCAACCAGCATCGAGGATTGTCCAGTCATGCCAGCCCGCATTTACCGCCCGGCGCGCAACGCCATGCAGTCCGGCAAGGCCAAGACCCGGAAGTGGGTGCTCGAGTTCGAACCCGAGGCAAGACGCGAGACGGACCCGCTGATGGGCTGGACGTCATCAAGCGACATGAAGCAGCAGCTGAAGCTGATCTTCGACAGCCGCGAGGAAGCTGAAAGCTATGCCCGGCGCAAGGGCCTGGCCTACACCGTGGCCGAGCCAAAGCAGGCAGCGCCCAAGTCGAAGTCCTATGCGGACAATTTCCGCTGGGGCCGTGACACCAACTGGACACATTGAGGTTGCGGGCAAGCCGCGCCAGCCGGTAAAGGTGCACAGGCTGGCCGCAATCGCTGTCCGGCCCCGTAGCTCAGCTGGATAGAGCACTCGCCTTCTAAGCGAATGGTCGCAGGTTCGAATCCTGCCGGGGTCACCACTCTCTCCTTACTTTCACTCGGGTATTTTGCCGCGCCTGGGAATGTCTCGACATTCCCGGGGCTTGTGGGAATGGCAGCCGGAACCTTCTGGCAGTGAGACGGCGTTGCGGGCGCTGGTTAGAGCCAAACTGGCCGTCAGTCTCTGTTGGCTCTTTAGACGTCCAGAAGGTTGGAGCGGTCGCTGTCGGGATGGAGCGGATTGCTCGGCCAGTCTTCCAAACCGACGTTAGCCTTGCATGCCGAGCAGCCGACGCTGCTCTTTCCAGCTTGCAGGCAACTGGCCGGGGCGCTTGAGCGACTGGGCGGTCAGGTCGACCGGGTGAGTGCCCAGCAGGATGGATTTGGTTATGTCAGGTGCGAGGAACGCCAGCTGCAATGTCCTGCTGATCTCGCTGGCCGGGATGCCTTCGTGACTGGCCAACTCATCAATCGAGGACACCTTTCCAGTCGTTAGACTGTCGAGCCAGCGATGCACATCTCGGGTCAGCTGAACGAGGGTCTCGTCCTGAGAGGGCTTCAATAACGTCTCACCTGTCAGCATGAGCTTTGCCTCGACGCCCCGTCGCCGCAAATGGAATGGCAGGTTGATCATAACGATGTCTGTGGCCTGGGTGGTTTGATGACTGGGCGTTTCCC
>JAZBOA010000673.1:0-4407 GCA_036350935.1 Anderseniella sp.
CAAGCTTCATCCCCAAGGACAGGCTCTTGGAAGCCAGGACGTCCTTGATTTCGTTAAGCGACTTGCGTCCCAGGTTGGGCGTGCGCAGCAGTTCGGTTTCCGAACGCTGGATCAGGTCGCCGATGAAATAGATGTTCTCGGCCTTCAGGCAGTTGGCCGAACGAACGGTCAGCTCCAGATCGTCAACCGGACGCAGCAGCAGCGGGTCGACCTGGGGCGAACGCGGGGCCTCGGACTCGGCCGGCGTGCCTTCCAGATCGGCGAACACCGACAGCTGGTTCACCAGAATGCGTGCTGCGGTGCGCACGGCTTCTTCTGGCTCGACCACGCCATTGGTTTCGATGTCGATCACGAGGCGGTCAAGGTCGGTACGCTGCTCGACACGCGCGCTTTCGACCGAGTACGCAACGCGGCGCACCGGGCTGAAGGAGGCGTCGATCAGGATCGAACCGACTGCACGCGTCTCTTCCGAGACCTTGCGCGAGGTGGCGGGCTGGTAACCACGCCCCGCCTCAATCTTGATTTCCATGTCGAGCTTGCCGCCCTTGGTCAGGTGAGCAATCACGTGATCCGGGTTCAGCACTTCGATGTCATGCCCAACCTCGATGTCACCCGCGGTCACGACGCCTTCGCCGGACTTGGAAACTTTCAGGATGGCCTCTGATTTTCCGTGCATCTTGAAAGCGATGCCCTTGAGGTTCAGCAGGATGTCGACGACGTCTTCCTGCACGCCTTCGATGGTCGAGTACTCATGCACGACGCCGCTGATCGCGACTTCGGTCGGTGCGTAGCCCACCATGGAAGAGAGCAGGATGCGACGCAGCGCATTGCCGAGCGTATGGCCATAGCCACGCTCGAAAGGCTCCATGATGACCTTGGCATGCAGCGGGGAGGCACGATCAACCTCCACAATACGCGGCTTGAGAAATTCCGTAGCGCTTTGCATAGAGTGCGATTCCTTGAGAAGCAGCCCTGAAGACCGGGTCATTCAAGACCCGGCCAGCTTATTTGGAGTACAGTTCGACGACCAGCGATTCGTTGATGGTCGAAGGCAGTTCCGAGCGTTGCGGGGCAGCCTTGTAGGTGCCCTTGAGCGCCTTGGCGTCGACTTCGACCCATTCGGGATAACCGCGCGCAGCAGTCGCTTCAGCTGCCGCTTTGACGCGCAGATGGGCTTTTGCCTTGTCTGCGACTTCAACCACGTCGCCGGCACGAACCTGATACGAAGGAATGTTGACCCGACGACCGTTCACCGTGATGCCATTGTGGCGCACGATCTGGCGGGCTTCGGTACGCGATGCGCCAAAACCCATGCGGTAGCACACCGAGTCCAGACGTGATTCCAGCAGGGACAGCAGGTTCTCACCGGTCACGCCCTTGCGGCTGTCGGCCTTTTTGTAGGTCAGGCGGAACTGGCCTTCCAGCACGCCGTAGATACGACGAATCTTCTGCTTTTCACGCAGCTGGACGCCATAACCGGACAGACGGGCACCGCTTTTCTGGCCATGCTGGCCAGGTGCATAGGGACGGCGCTCGATGGCGCACTTGTCAGTAAAGCACTTCTCGCCTTTCAGGAAGAGCTTTTCGCCTTCGCGGCGGCACTGACGGCATTTGGGATCAAGATTACGAGCCATGATTTTCCCTGATATTTAGATACGACGCTTTTTGGAGGGACGGCAACCGTTGTGCGGAATCGGGGTCACATCAGAGATCGTAAGGATCTTGAAACCCAGCGCATTCAGTGCACGCACGGTGGAGTCACGACCAGGACCAGGGCCCTTGATCCGGACTTCCAGGTTCTTGACGCCATATTCCTGCGCCATTTTGCCGGCATTTTCAGCAGCAACCTGCGCCGCAAAAGGCGTCGATTTGCGCGAACCTTTGAATCCCGCACCACCGGCAGTCGCCCACGACAGAGCATTGCCCTGGCGATCGGTGATCGTCACGATGGTGTTGTTGAACGAAGCGTGAATGTGCGCAATGCCTTCTGCGACATTCTTTTTGACCTTTTTACGGACGCGCGCAGCTGTTTTAGTTGCCATGTTTAACCTTTATTTCCTGATGGCCTTGCGCGGGCCCTTGCGGGTGCGCGCATTGGTACGGGTACGCTGACCGCGTGCCGGCAAACCCTTGCGATGACGGAAGCCGCGGTAGCAGCCAAGATCCATCAAGCGCTTGATGTTCATGGTGATTTCACGACGGAGGTCACCCTCGACCGTGAACTGGGCCACGCCTTCACGCAAACGCTCAACTTCGGTCTCGGTGAGGTCCTTGATTTTCGAAGACTGGGCAATGCCCGAGGCTTCGCAAATCTTGCCGGACGTAGTCCTGCCGATGCCATAGATGGCGGTCAACGCGATAATCGCGTGCTGATGATTCGGGATATTAACCCCTGCAATACGAGCCATTCGCAAAGCTCCGAACGGAAAACAAAAAATTATAACACGTCAACCCATCTTTGGGTTGACTCGAATTCAAACTTGCTGCGGCCTGCTTAACCCTGGCGCTGCTTGTGACGCGGATCATCACAGATCACGCGAACAACACCCTTGCGACGCACAACCTTGCACTTGCGGCACATTTTCTTGACTGAAGCCTGCACTCTCATGGTTTTCTCCATTCACTCGCCGGCAGCATGCTGCCGGTCAAAAATCATTTGGCCCGGAAAACGATCCGGCCCTTGCTCAGGTCGTAGGGGGTCAGTTCTACCGTGACCTTGTCTCCCGGAAGAATGCGGATGTAGTGCATTCGCATCTTTCCCGATATGTAGCCTAACAACACATGTCCGTTTTCAAGTTTGACCCGGAATGTCGCGTTCGGAAGGTTTTCAATGACCTCACCCTGCATCTGGATGACATCTTCCTTAGACATCAGCGCCCCACGAAACCATTCTTGAAATTAGCTTTCTTCAACAGACCCTCGTACTGATGGGACATGACATAAGCCTGAACCTGCGCCATGAAGTCCATGGTCACCACTACAATGATCAGCAGGGACGTTCCGCCGAAGTAAAAGGGAACATTCCATTTCAAAATCAGAAATTCTGGCAGCAAACACACCAAGGTGATGTAGATCGCGCCCACCAGCGTCAGCCGGGTCAAAATCTTGTCGATGTAACGGGCGGTTTGGTCGCCCGGACGAATGCCCGGGACAAACGCACCGCTCTTTTTCAGGTTGTCTGCCGTTTCCTTGGGGTTGAACACCAGGGCCGTGTAGAAAAAACAGAAAAAGATAATCGCCAACGCATACAGCAAAACATACACCGGCTGGCCAGGCGCCAAGGTCGAACCGATGTCGCGCAGCCATCCCATGCCCTCGCCACTGCCAAACCAGCCCGCCAGCGTGGCCGGGAACAGAATGATGCTGGAGGCGAAGATCGGCGGGATCACGCCAGCCATGTTCAGCTTGAGCGGTAGATGCGAACTCTGGCCACCCACCACCATCTTGCCAACCTGCCGCTTGGCGTAGTTGACCAGAATCTTGCGCTGGCCACGTTCAACAAACACCACCAGCGCGGTAACCAGCAACACAGCCACGAACAGCATCAGCACCAGAGGAATCGAGAATGCGCCGGTTCGCGTCAATTCAAGCGTGCCGCCGATCGCAGATGGCAGACCCGCTACGATGCCCGCAAAAATGATGATCGATATGCCGTTGCCCAGCCCCCGCTCGGTAATCTGCTCACCCAGCCACATCAGAAACATCGTGCCCGCGGTAAGGGTCACCACCGTGATCAGCCGAAACCCGAAACCCGGATCCAAAACCAGGCCCGCCTGCGACTCAAGCGCAATGGCAATGCCCAACCCCTGAAACACGGCAAGGAACAGCGTGCCGTAACGGGTGTACTGCGTAATCTTGCGCCGGCCGGCCTCCCCTTCCTTCTTGAGCGCCTCAAGCGTGGGGGACACGGTCGTCATCAACTGCACGATGATCGAAGCCGAGATGTACGGCATGATCCCGAGCGCGAAGACGCTGAAACGCGAGAGCGCACCGCCCGAGAACATGTTGAACATGCCCAGAATGCCGCCTTGCTGCGACTTGAACAACTGATCGAGCACAAGCGGATCGATACCCGGTACCGGGATAAACGTGCCGATGCGATAAACGATCAGGGCGCCAAGCAGGAATAACAAACGGCGTTTGAGGTCGCCGAATTTGTTCAGGCCGGTTTTGGGCGTAGCCAAGGGAATATCCTCGCTGACTTAGTCGGCGATGGTGCCGCCGGCCGCTTCGATCGCAGCGCGTGCACCCTTGGTCACAGCGATTCCGCTCAGCTTCACTGCCTTGCCGATTTCACCAGCCAGGTAGATCCGCGCAGCCTTGGCGGAGGCGCCAATGATGCCGGCCTGCTTCAGCACCAGCAGATCGATCTCGTCCACGCCAATTGCAGCCAGTTCGTAAAGGCGA
>JAZBOA010000674.1:0-2056 GCA_036350935.1 Anderseniella sp.
AACGCGGCAACGGTGTCGCGGATAACACCTCCGAGCCCAATCGAGATGCCGTAACAGGTCGCCTGTATCGCACCCCAGGCACCCAGCGCAAGTCCGCTCTGACCACCGCCTTCGGCCATGTCCATCGCCGCGGTCAGGGTGCCCACCATGAAGAGTCCGCCACCGAAGCCAATCAGCATGGCACCAAGCCGAAAGATCAGCGGCGACCCGAGCGGATCGGCCGCGATCACGGCGACGAATGCCAACACGCCAAGCAGCGCACCGTAGACCGCAAGCCGATAGGGGTTGCTGCCGCGGGAAAGCATCCGCGCGGCCAGCGCAAAGGCGCCCAGGCTGCCGAAGGCCCAGATCGCGGTCAGTGGCGTCGTCTGCGCAACCGTGAGGCCCAGCACCTGACCACCGTAGGGTTCCAGCAGGATCTCCTGCATCGTGAAGCCCGCTGTGCCGAGACCCAGCGCGATCAGCAACCGCGTCGCATTGCCGGCGCTGATAAAGTTACGCCAGGTGTCGATGAATTTTGGCTGCGGCGCATTGGCCGCGGCATCCGCCACCGACTGATCGGCCCGCTCCTGATTGATCGCCTCCTGTTTCCACAAGGCCAACAGGTTGAAACCGACGGTGATCAACGCGACGCCCTGCAGCACACCAATCAAACGCTGGTTCGCCGCGTTCGGGTGCATGGTGTTGAAATCGGTCAACAGCCCACCGTAGATCAGGGCGCTGACCAACATGCTGAGCTGCAACACCACAAACAGCAACGCCACCACGCGCGGACGGGATTCTTCCGTCGCCAGGTCCGTCGCCAGCGCCAGCCCAGCTGTCTGCGTCGTGTGCAGACCGGCACCGGCGAGCAAGAACGAGCAGCCGGCGGCAATCCAGGTCACAAAGGTCGGAACGCTGCCGCCCTCGGCCATCAGCAGCAACGCAAACGGCATGATGGCAAGCCCGCCGAACTGCATCAACGTGCCGAACCAGATATAGGGCACACGTCGCCAGCCGAATGCAGAGCGGTGGATATCCGACTTGAAGCCGATCAAGGCGCGAAACGGCGCGAACAGCACCGGCAGCGCGACCATCAGCGAAATCAGCCAAGTTGGTACGCCCTTTTCGACAACCATGACGCGGTTCATCGTGCCGTAGAGCAGCACCATCATCATTCCGACCGAGGCCTGGAACAACGACAAACGCAGCAGCCGCATCAACGGCAGCTCTTTGGTTGCCGCATCGGCAAACGGAAGGATCTTCGGCAGGACCTCGCGCATCCAGGCCTGTTTGAGTTCTTCGAAAGAGGCGCCGCTCATCGGGTGTTCTGCTCCGTAACAGTAGAAACATGCAAACGCACCGCGCGCGCACGTCCGGCGTCCCGACGGCGTTCGCTATCGGGCACAGTTGCTGGTGCATGGGTCGGCCCGCGGGCGTCAACCCCGCTTCACTAGGCCCAGCGCCCGGCATACGGCCCATCACCAGGGGCCGCCGCCACTCGTTCAACGACCGCGCCGACGATCTTCCTGAGCGTGACGCACAAACCCGAAGGGCGCTGATGCACGGTACTGCCCCCATGCACGCTGGCGCCAATCTAGTTCGCACGCCCCTTGCAGTCAACCGAACTTAACGTAAACAAAATCTGACAGTTCGGCATCCCCGTGCGATAGCTGGGTCGACGCGTCGCGGCGCCAAGAAGCGAAGGCCAGCAAAACCACCCAAAAAAACTGTATATCGAGCTTGACATAAAAAACTGTCAAGCTAAACTGACAGCCATGGATTGAGACAACGGGCACGGAGCGCACACCGGCGACTTGGTTGCCGGAGTCAGCGAGGCAGAGTTGGCCTCGACGAACATCGTCGCGAATGCCTCGCGGCGAGTCGCAACACCTGAGTAAAAGAGGGTAAGTCAATGGCAGAATCGCGGAGCCTGTCGGGCCTCACGCCCGAGCAAGCCAAAGAATTCCACGAGCAGTTCAAAGTGACCTACACCGCGTTTGCCGGCATCGCTGCGGTTGCGCATTTTCTGGTCATCGCCTGGAAGCCCTGGTTCTAAAACCGCTTCCCCAATTTA
>JAZBOA010000675.1:0-2669 GCA_036350935.1 Anderseniella sp.
ACAAGCCGGGCGACTTTGAATACGTGAAAATTTCAGGCGCTGCGCTCAACTCATGAACGCGCTCGTCAAGCAGCACCTGATCGATCCGGAAATCTGCATTCGCTGCTATACCTGCGAGGAGCATTGCCCGATCGACGCCATCACCCACGACGACAACAATGTCGTCGTGGACGTGTCCAAGTGCAATTTCTGCATGGACTGCATCAGCCCGTGTCCGACCGGGTCCATCGACAACTGGCGCATCGTCGCCACCCCCTACACGCTGGACGAACAGTTCGAGTGGATGGAACTACCGCCTCAGGAAGACGGGCTGGAGGCAGAGACCGACGGCGGCGGTTCGCTGGAGGCGCTGGAGGATGAGGTCAACGCGCTGCTGGCGCGCGCCCATGAAGGCACTGGCGGCAAGCCGGTGGCGCCTGCTTCCGCCTCTAAGCCGTCGGTCAACCTGTTCAACCGGGCAAAGCCTGCAAAGGCTGTGGTGCAGGGGAATTTCCGGCTCACCGACGCAGCGGCCGGGAACGACGTGCGCCACATCATCCTGAACCTCGGCGACCAGGTGTTCCCGGTGCTCGAAGGCCAATCCATCGGCGTGGTGGTGCCGGGCGTGGACGATACAGGAAAGCCGCACCAGCCGCGGCTTTACTCTATCTCCAGCGCCCGTGACGGCGAGAAGCCGAACACCAACAACATTGCGCTGACGGTGAAGCGAGAGCCGGGCGGGCTTGCGTCGAATTATCTGTGCGACCTGCCCAAGGGCGCGGAAATCGACATCACCGGACCGTTCGGGGCGACCTTCCTGATGCCCAATGACCCGGCGGCCAACATCATCATGATCTGCACCGGCACGGGCTCTGCCCCGTTCCGCGCCTTCACCGAGCGCCGCCGCCGCACCAGCCCCAATGCTTCCGGTCAGATGCAGCTGTATTTCGGCGCGCGCCGGCCCGAGGAGCTTCCTTATTTCGGTCCGCTGAAGAAGGTGCCGGAGAGCCTGCTGCACCAGGAACTGTGCTACAGCCGCGTCGAGGGCGCGGCGAAGGAGTACGTTCAGGACCGGATGCGGGCGCGGGCGGCGCAGCTGGCGCCGCTGCTGACGGACGGCAATACGCACATTTTCATCTGCGGCCTCAAAGGCATGGAAACCGGGGTGGACGAGGCGCTGGCCGACATCTGCCGCGGGTCCGGTCTCGACTGGCCGGCCATCAAGCCGCAGATGCGGCAGTCAGGGCGGTATCATGTTGAAACATACTGAACAGCACCACGGTCTGGAGGCGCCCGCGGCGGCCCAGCACACCCCGCGCACCCGGCCGGAGGGACAGCGCGACTCGCTGGCCTTTCTTGCCCGTCTCGGCGACCGGGTGCGCAATGCGCGCAAGGCCCGGGGGCTGTCGCGCCGGGCGCTGTCCGATCTCTCCGGCGTCTCCGAGCGCTACCTGGCGCAGCTTGAGGCAGGCGCCGGCAACATCTCCATCGTGCTGCTGCGCGACATTGCGCTGTCGCTCGGGCTGAAGCTTGAGCATTTCGTGTGCGAACTTGAGGAGCCGGCCGGCGAAGTCAGCGACAGGGCCCAGCGCATTGCGCTGGTGGGTCTGCGTGGGGCTGGCAAGTCGACGCTGGGCAAGGGGCTGGCGCGGCGGCTGGGCTTCCGGTTCATCGAGTTGAACGATGTCATTCGCGAACTGTCCGGCCTGCCGGTATCGGAGATTTTCAATCTCTATGGCGAGGCCGGGTACCGGCGGTTCGAGTGCGAGGCGGTCGAGCTTGTCGCCAGCCAGCGGACCCAGGTGGTGCTGGCGGTGGCAGGCGGCATCGTCGCCGACCCGGAAGCCTATGACACGCTGCTCGAGCGGTTCAACACGGTGTGGCTGCAGGCAACGCCGGAGGAGCACATGGGGCGGGTGCGGGCGCAGGGCGATCTCAGACCCATGCAGGGCAACCCGGAAGCGATGGCCCAGCTGAAGCAGATCCTGTCCGAGCGAATGAAGGATTATGCCCGCGCGCAACTGGCTTACGACACCTCCACCCTTGATCCGGAAGTGGCGCTGGATGGCCTCGTCGAACTGGTGCAGCCGGTGGTCGCCGGCGCAGAAGCGGCGCAATCGCACTGATTGCAATCGGCTCGAAGCCGCTTCACATTGCGGGCTTTCAACTGCTTGGCAGCGGGAGCCAACTGCATGAACGCGCCTGACGCAATCCGGCTGGATGAAACCGACAACGTGGCGACCGCCGTGCGGCCGCTTGAGGCAGGCGAGACCGTCTGCGGCGTCACCCTGGCCGAGCGCATTCCACGCGGGCACAAGTTTGCGCTCACGGCCATCGCGGTGAGCAGCGCCGTCATCAAGTACGGACAGTTCATTGGCACGGCCAGCGTGCCCATCTCGGCGGGATGCCATGTGCACACCCATAACCTCGGCTTTGTGGCAACGGCCACGGACTATGAGTACTCGACCGCGTTGAAGCCGGCCGGGGCGGCGCCGGAGGCTAAACGGGCGGCTTTCCAGGGCTTCCGCCGGGCCAGCGGACGGGTTGGCACACGCAACTACATTGCCATCATCACCTCGGTGAACTGCTCGGCAACGGCGGCGCGGATGATCGCGGACCATTTCACACCTGCGGTGCTGGAGCGCTGGCCCAATGTTGACGGGGTGGTGGCCTATGTCCACGGCACCGGC
>JAZBOA010000676.1:0-4179 GCA_036350935.1 Anderseniella sp.
CCACGCCGAAGCCATCTTTCGTGCCAACGACGAAAGTGAAGAACCCGTCGAGGTCCGACAGGCTCGACTCCAGAGCCTCGCCCAGCGTTGCGCCCTCACGCATCTTCCAGGTCAGATAGGCCGCGCCGACCTCGGTATCGTTCTGGGTTTCGGTGAAGATACCTTCATGTGCCAGCTGGCGGCGCAAGCTGTTGTGGTTGGACAGCGAGCCGTTGTGCACCAGGCACTGGTCGGCACCGGTGGAGAACGGGTGGGCGCCCATGGTGGTGACGGCGGATTCGGTCGCCATGCGGGTGTGGCCGATACCGTGGGTGCCGGTCATCTTTGCGAGGTCAAAGCGCGCCGCGACGTCCTTCGGCAGGCCGACTTCCTTGTAGATCTCGATGGTGTCGCCCGCGCTCATCACCCGCACGCCGGGGCGCAGCGTCTTCAGTGCGGCACGCGCGGCGTCGATCTTGTCCGCGGGCATTTCCAGCACCGCATGTGTATCCTTGCGGACCATCCTGATCGAGGTGCCGGCCGCCTTGCCGAGTGCTGTGTCAAGGTCCTTGAAATCCACGTCCGGGTTGGCCGACTGGACAGTCAGCTTCCACTTGTCATCGGCATCGGTGCCATAGATGGCGATGCCGGCGCTATCCGGCCCCCGGTCCGTCATGGTGATCAGCATGTCCGTCAGCATCCGGCCCAGTTTCGGCTCGAGCGACTTGTCCTTGAGGAACAAACCAACAATTCCGCACATGCACTGAGAACTCCCTGTTGAAGCGTGCTGAAGCTAGTTGAGCCACGAAACAAATTCAACTGTCAAGAATATATTATTCACAACAGGATCATTGAGACACAACCTGCCCTGCAGGCGGCCAGTCGTCTGGCGCCACGCCCAAAATCACCATGGAAGCCGGATAGCGCCTTACCGCGCCGTCTTGTAGGCGATGATGGAGAGATACCGCGCCGGCAGCTTGCGCAGCTCTTCGGGCCCGTGCGGCGCATCGGCGTCGAAGAACAGCGTGTCGCCCGGTTCAAGCCGGTAGATCTCGCGGCCATGACGGTAATCAACTTCGCCTTCCAGCATGTAGATGGTCTCGATGCCTTCGTGCTGGAAGGTCGGGAATACGTCGGAGCCGGAGGTCAGCGTAATCAGGTAGGGTTCGACCACGACGCCGCTGGAATTCTGGTCGAGATGGCCGAGCAGCTTGTACTGATGGCCGGCGCGGGTGCCCCGGCGCTCCATTTCCACCCCTTCGCCGGACTTCGTGTGCACCGCCTTGTGCACGTCCTCGAAGCGCCTGAAGAACGCCGTCACTGGTACGTTCAGCGCATTGGACAGGCTTTGCAGGGTGGTCAGCGACGGCGAGGTATTGCCGTTCTCGATCTTCGACAGCATGCCGATGGACAGCCCGGTTCGCTTCGACAACTCGGCAACCGTCATGCCGGCTTGCGAACGGAAGGCGCGCACCTCCCGGCCTATCGCCACTTCGAGAATGTTCTCCCGCTCATCCCGCGTCCTGTGCGGGTCCTGCTCCAGGATTGCAGCCGCCATGCGACCTCCTATGGCGCCTGGATCAATGCCCGGCGCAGGCTTCGGATTTTCCTGAAGGTAATAATATGACCACCTGAATTCAACAGAAGATGCGTTCAGGCGCCGTGTCGTGGTACAGGGCAGGGGTTATGTCAGGCGGCCCGCGCCAACGCTGCATCAAGCCGCACCGTCAGCCCGTCGAGCTCCTCGCTCCAGATCAGCTGGCAGGACAGCCGCGACGTCGGTTCCACCGTTGGAACCTCGTCCAGCATGGCTTCTTCCTCGTCGCGGGAAGAGTGAAGCCGGTCCGCCCAGGCGTCATCCACGATGACGTGACAGGTTGCGCAGGCACAGGCGCCGCCGCACAGGCCCTGCATGGGCAGGCCGTGTTCGCGAATGATCTCCATAACCCTCCAGCCCTCGACCGCCTCCAGCTCATGGCGGTTGCCGTCATGGTCGATGACATTGATGACGCCCATCTGCCTAAACGCTCCTCATGCACTTGTTCTGCTCAGGCGGCCATTGGGACCAATGTGGATGCCGCACTCCATCTTGGGCGTGGCCGCCCACCGCCCGGCGCGCGGGTCTTCCGCCGTGCCACCGCGCGCCGTGCAGTCCATGCAGCCGATGGACCGGAAGCCATGCTCGGCCAGCGGATGCGGCGGCAGGCGATGTTGCTGGAAATAGGCCGCGACGCTGGTGGCGGTAAAAGACGCCAGCGGCTCCGCCTTGATCCGGCCCGCATGGTCAAGACTGACGGCTGCGATTGCCTGGCGCCCCGCGCCATGGTGGCGCTTGCGTCCGGACATGACCGCTCCGAAACCGGCCAGAGCCTGCTCGAGTGGCGCCACCTTGCGGACATGGCAGCAGGCATCCGGATCGCTGGCCGAAAGCGCATTCGCCGGGTCTTCCTCTGCCAGCCGCCGGGCATCGGGAGAAATGATGCGCACATCGGTAAGCCCCAGCAGGTCCACCAGCCGGGCGCGGTAGTACCGGGTCTGCCAGAAATGCTTGCCGGTATCGACGAAAAGGACTGGAATGGAACGGTCCACGCCTGCCGCCATGTGCAACAATACAGCGGCCTCGGCGCCGAACGAGGATACCAGCGCGAGCCTGCCGCCGAAGCGGGACCACAGCGCCGAAATCAGCGCGTTGCCCTCCAGCCCGCTGTACGGGGCCAGCCTGTCCGTCTCCTGCAACATCGAAACTATCCGTAATGGGGCTGTTCTGCCCAGCTTTGCGCTTCCGCGAAGGGCCGGGTGGAAAGGCCTGCCCCGGCCGCATAGTCGCGCTGGTAGGTTGCCGGCACGGCGTGAGCCTCGGCCACCCATTCTTCGAGCGTGAACCGGGTGGACACCTCGAAGCTGTCGACGCCCGCTTGCAGCAGCATGGGGTACTGGTCGGGGATGAAAGTGCCGCGCGCCCGGATGGTGCCGGAGAAGCGATGCGTATGGCGCAGCGACCGGGCCTGCGAGAAGGCGCGCCCGTCATTGAAGGCGGGCAGGTTCACGGTGACGATGTCGAGCCGCGCAAGGTGCTGCACGATGTCGTCCACGCGTGCGCTGTTCGGCAGGTCCACCCCAAGGCCGCGGTGCCCTGTTGGCCACTCGCTGAGCGCTTCTTCAAGGCGCGCCAGCGGCACGATCACCATGGAGCGTCCGGTGAGGCTGGAGGTCTCGTCGAGGTGCTGCCAGGGATCATTCACAAGGCGGTGGTTTTCAATGATCGGCATTGGCGTACAAGGCCTCCTTGAACGGGGCCGCGCCGAGGCGGCGCCAGGTGGTGAGGAATTCTTCCGAAGGGTCGAGACGCACCTTGAGGTAAGTCTCGACGACCGTTTCGACGGCGCCCGCAATCTCGTCGGCGCCGAAGCCGGGGCCGAGGATTTCGCCGATCGACGTCTCATTGGCTGAAGAACCGCCCAGCGTGATCTGGTAGAATTCGCGGCCCTTCTTGTCGACGCCGAGAATGCCGATGTGGCCGACGTGATGATGCCCGCAGGCATTGATGCAGCCCGAGATGTTGAGCTTCAGCGGTCCCACGTCGTGCTGGCGGGTGATGTCGGCGAATCGGGCCGAAATCTCCTGCGCAACCGGAATGGAGCGCGCCGTCGCCAGCGAGCAATAGTCGAGCCCCGGGCAGGCGATGATGTCGCCGATCAGCCCGATGTTTGCTTCCGCCATGCCGCGCACCTGCAAGGCTTCCCACACTGCAACCAGGTCCCTGGTGCGCACGTGGGGCAGGGTCAGGTTCTGGGCATGGGTCACCCGCACCTCGCCGAACGAGTATTGCTCGGCCAGGTCTGCGATGGCGTACATCTGCGCAGCCGTCGCATCGCCCGGAATGCCGCCGGCGGGCTTCAGCGAGGCGTTGACGATGGTGTAGCCCGGCTGCTTGTGGGCAAACGTGTTGGCCTTCACCCACTGGCGGAAGGATTGGCTCGCGAGCTTTTTCTGCTCCACCTCTGGCACGAACGCATCAAGCCGCTCGAATGCCGGTGGGGCGAAGTAGGCCGCGATCCGCTCGAGCTCGCGGGCATCGATATGCACGGTTTCTTTTGGGGCGGCAGCAAACTCTGCCTCTACCGCCTCGCGGAACGCCTCGTTGCCCGTTTCGTGGACCAGAATCTTGATCCGCGCCTTGTACTTGTTGTCCCGGCGGCC
>JAZBOA010000677.1:0-15016 GCA_036350935.1 Anderseniella sp.
CGTCACGTTGCCGAAGGTCTCGGTGATCGAGGGAAAGAAGAAGATGTCGCTCGAAGCATAACCCGCTGCCATCTCTTCCCCGTGCAGGAAGCCCGCAAACACCGTGTCCGGCATGGCCTTCCTCATCCAGCTTGCCTCGGGTCCGTCACCCAGCAGGATGGTGCGGTGTGGCGGCGCCTCCTGCTTCAACCGGGCGAACACCCGCGCCATCAGCGCCATGTTCTTCTCCGCCACCAGCCGCCCGGCATAGGCGATCAGCACCTCGTCATCGCCGATGCCATGGGCCCGCCGCCAGCCGGGCGAGCGCCGCACCGGTGAAAACCGCTCATGGTCCACCCCGCGCGTCCACAGCCGCATGTTTTCGCCGCTGATGCCCTGCGACCTCAGTTCGTCCATCATCGACCGCGACGGTACGTAAACGTGCTCGCACGCTGCATAAAACGCCCTCAGGCGGCGGTGAAACAACGGTTCCAGAAACTTCAGGCCATAATACTGCAGGTAGGTGTCATAGCGGGTGTGAAACGACGAGACCACCGGCACCTGCATCCGCCGGGCCAGCCGCAACGCGCTGTGGCCGGTGATGTCGGGCACCGCGATGTGGAACAGGTCCGGCGCGAACGCCTCGATCTTGCGCCGCAGTTCAGCCGTCAGCGTCAGCCCGATGCGGTATTCCTTGCGGGTGGGAATGGCGAACGACGCCACCGGCTCCAGCCTGCCCTCGTGCTCCATGGCGGCCACCTCCGCCACCGGCGCCACCACCAGCACCTCGACGCCATGCCGCTCCAGCCAGCCCACCAGCCGGTTCAGCGTCAGCGACACTCCATCCTTGATGTAGTTGTAGTTTCCGGTGGTCAGCACCACCCGCAATTTGTCGGCCACGCGGCAACGGCTCCCGAGACTGCTGGCGCGGCACGCGGCGCACCCAAGGCTTGGGCCGATCAAGCCCAACGAGGTAGAGGCTGTCAACTTGTATGGCTTCTGTTATGGAAATCAATGCATCCCCGGCCCCACCACCCGATATTGCACCCGGAAAGACGAAGCCCTTGTTCGCCCTGCCCACCACCATGACCGTAGCCTTCGTGGCGCTGGCGCTGGAGCGCTTCCTCGGCTTCCCCGGCCCTCTGCGCCGGCTGATCGGCCATCCGGCAAGCTGGCTATACCGCTTCACCGACGTCTTTGCCCTGCTACTGTCGGGCGCCGATGCGGGACGCACGCACGCCAGCCTCCGGGGAGCGCTGTTCTGCCTCGCCGCCATGTCTGCAACGCTGGCGCTACCATTGCGCTCACCGCCTGGTTGCGGCCCCTGCCCTGGGCATGGTGCTGGGAAGCCGTGCTGGCTGTGCCGTTTCTGCAGCAGTACGCAACAAGAATGCGCACCCGCGCCGTGGCGGCGGCCCTGTCCGGCGCAGACATGGCCCAGGCAGCCCGCGCCGTGGCAGTCATCAACCCCGCAAGCCCGCTGCCCGGAACCATGGCGCAGGCAGTGCGGCGCACCATCGAGGCAATGGCGTGGAACCTGTCCACTGGCATCGTCACGCCGGCGTTCTGGCTGGCGCTGTTCGGCTTGCCCGGCATCATCGCCATTGCCTCGCTGCACGCTGTTGAACGCCGCGCCGCCGCAAGCCACCCGCAGGCCGCCGGGCCCGCTCGCGCACTGCTGACCGCTGCCCGCTTCCTGCCATGCAAGCTCGCCGGGCTGCTGGTGACGGGAGCCGCCAGCATGGTTTCGCCCGCCGCCGGCACCCGGGCGCTGGAGCACATTCACGCCGATGCCGGCCTCGACCGGCTGCGCGATGCCAACTGGCCGCGCGCGGCGTTTGCCGGCGTTCTCTCCATCCGTCTCGGCGGTCCCGAAGCGCCTGGCCAGACCGAGCGCACCGATCACTGGATCGACAACGGCAGCCGCGAACCCGCGCTCCCCGAACTGCGCGCGGGGCTCAGACTGCTGGCCACCACCCTTACCCTGTTCACCATCCTGATGGGAATTGCCGCCGCCTTTGCCTGAAGCCACGCGCCGTTTGACTTTATCCACCGCAGCCGACTAAGTGAAACGTGACTTCACTCCCCGGTTTGCCATTCCAGGATTCCGACGCCGTCATGAAGCTGCATTTCGTTTCATCAAAGGCACCCGAGGCGCTCGACGCTGCCCGGCAGCTCAAGCACGTCTGGGGCCAGACGCCCCGCGACGATGCGGAAGTCATCGTGGCGCTGGGCGGCGACGGGCTGATGCTGGAGACCGTTCACACCGTAGTGCAGTCCGGCCAGGCGATTTTCGGCATGAATCGCGGTTCGGTCGGCTTCCTGATGAACGACTACAGCGCCGACGGCCTTCCGGAGCGGATATCGCAGGCCACCGAGACGATCATCCATCCGCTGTCGATGACCGTGACGGCCAAGGATGGCGCGGTGCACTCGGCGCTCGCCTTCAATGAAGTCTCGATGCTGCGCCAGCAGCACCAGGCCGCCAAACTGAAGATCTCGATCGACGGAAAGGTGCGGCTGGACGAGCTCATCTGTGACGGCATCATCGTGGCGACCCCGGCAGGCTCGACCGCCTACAACCTGTCGGCCCACGGTCCCATCCTGCCGATCAACTCGCCGCTGCTGGCGCTCACCCCGATCAGCCCGTTCCGGCCCCGCCGCTGGCGCGGCGCAATCCTGTCGCACGAGGCCCGGGTGACCATCGACATCCTCGAGCCGGAGAAACGCCCGGTCTCGGCCGTGGCCGACCAGACAGAATTCCGCGACGTGGTGCGCGTGGATGTGGCCGAGGACTCCAGCAAGTCCGCACGGCTGCTGTTCGATGACGGCCATTCGCTGGCCGAACGCGTGTTGAACGAGCAATTCCGGTTTTGAAACACCCTGTTTAAGGGTTCGGCAAGCCTTCGTTTAGCTGCCATTAAACACATGCCGCTATCTTCATGACTGTGAGTTGCGTAACCGGCCTGTTGCCGGAAGTTGAGTACCCGAAGCGCCAGGTTCTCCGGAGCCTGGCGCTTCTCTTTTGGCGCCCGGCAATGCACGGTTGACCGGCAGCGACAGAAAAGGCTGCCAGCGGCTTGCGGGCAGCCCTTCAGATTGAGGCATGTGGAAGTATGGACGCGCCCGCTCAGGCGACGCGCGCGTAACCGTCATTCAGCCGGTTGACCAGCGTGCGGGTCCGGCCTTGCGCAAACTGCGACAAAAGCTGAATGACGCGCTGGCGCTGGTCGGCGTCGAGGGCCGCTGTACGGGTCATCGTCACTTCAACGAGGGCGCGGCCAAACGCATCCTGATCGGCTTTCTTGCCCGCCGCGCCGGTGGCCGAGGACACCATGCAGATGGCGAGGAACAGCGCATGCGTGTCCTCCGGAATTCCGGCCCGCCGCAGGACGGTCATGGCGGAGCGCTCGGAAGAGCGTGCCGTCGCCATGCGCACCCGGCGCATGGAAACATTGGCAAGATAGGCCAGCGCCCATTCGAAGAATGGCAGGTGTCCGTTGATTCCGGCCCTGAGCAGGAGCGACGTGGTCAGCATGTTGCGCGCCGACATCAGCGCCACGAGGTCACGCAGCCGGTCATCGTTGACATCGGCAAGGATCCGCAGCGCGGTCAGTTCCTCGTTGTCGGAGATATAGTCATCGCTCTTGAAGTCTGCCACCCAGCCCTGCAGCCGCGCCGACCGGCGCAGCTCTTCGGCCGTACGCTGGTTGTGCACGAGCGCGATCTCGGGCGGGAGGTAAGGCGCATCCATCAATGCGGTGCACAGCTTGGGCTGGTCATGGAAGCGGTTGTAGAGCTTGCGGCAGTAACCGGCGCCAAGCCGCACCGCCTTGTTCCTGAGCAGTGCGATGGCTGACGCTTCCAGACCGTCATACACGATCTTCTTCACCGCAGCCGCAGATACGTCCTCCCGGCTGGCAACGGCAACGCAGCGCTGGGCATCGCCAACGGTCAGGATAGCGCACTGGATGCTGCAGTTGATCGACGGGTTTGCGGCCACGAAGCCGACGGCCAGGTCGTCATCGTCGGCAACCATCGAGAAGACCACGTCCGCGCTCAGGCAATCTGCTTGCGCCAGAGTGGAATGAAGGATTTCCCGAACCAGCCGGTCGCGATCACAGGCCAGCCGCGCCAGCACCGGCATCACGGCGCGACGGTCGGCCATGCTCGTCTGCGGATCAATGATCAGGGCGCACAACTGCCGTGCAAGCGCGAGGCGGTCCTCGATCGGGCCATGATCGATAACCTGTTCGAAAACAGCCGTATCGAGCGTCGGCAGATCCCCCATGGTGATGTCGTCGTTCATGCAGCTTCCCACAGTTGCCCACTGACCTGCCCAAGAGCAGCAGCAGCGGCAATTCGAATCATCTTGCGCAAACGGCGTTGCCGCCTGTTGCACTGATCGGGAAGGTTAACGCTGCAAGAGTTAAGGATTGGTTCACCATAATTCGCCGCGGAAATCCGCCACCCCGGATCATGCCGGGCGATGAACCGGGATTATGCAGCCGGGCGGTCGTGCTCTGCCGTCTCGGCCATTTCCTCGGCCACCGCCGTGGCAGCGATTGCCGTGGCCATCGGAGCAACCGGCACGAGGTCGCCGGTTTCCGACGGCGGCAGCACCTTCGACTGGGTCATCCGGTAAACCGCATAAGCTGCCAGGCCGCCATAAATCACCACCATGTACAACATGAAGCCGGCCGACCCCATCTGCTGCATGAACAGGCCGGCAACCGAGGGGCCAGCAATGGCGCCTGCGCCATAGAGCAACACCAGCTTTGAACCCGCCGCCAGCATCTGGTCCTTGCTGAGCTGGTCGTTCGCGTGGGCAATGGCCAGCGAGTAGAGCGGCATCGATATGCCGCCGAAGACTGCCACAATGCCGATCAGCACGAACTCGGTCGTCGCCGGGGTCACCATGGCAATGCCCGCAAGCACGGAAGACGCGATCGACAACCCGACGATCAGCAACCGGCGGTCATAGCGGTCCGACAGCCAGCCGATCGGCATCTGCGACACCAGCACCGCCATGGGTGCAACCGCCATCATTGTCGATACATACGGCAAGGACAGCCCATGCATCACGCCGAACACGGCGCCAAGGTTGAAGAAGGCCGACTGCCCCAGGCCGTTGGCGATGGCGCCCACAACGGCCAGCGGCGAAGCAAGAAAGATCTCGGCGATGGAGATCCGCCGCGGGTTGGCCAGCACCGGCGCCGACACCTTGGTCAGCGCAATCGGCACCAGTGACAGCGACATCACCGCCGAAACCACGATGAACCGGACGAAGCCGGTAGGGTCGTCAATCAGCAGCGCAAACGATCCAAGGCCCGCACCCGTATAGAAGATGATCATGTAGACCGACAGCATGGTGCCACGGGTTTCGTTGCTCGATCCCTCGTTCAGCCATGTCTCGATGACGATGGCGAGGCCCGCCGCGCAGAAGCCGATCAGCGTGCGCATCACGAACCACCAGACCGGATCAACCCAGACAGGGATCAGCAGAACCGCGGTGGACAGCACCGACGCGTAAGCCGCAAAGACACGGATATGACCCACGGCGCGCACGATGCTTGGAGTAAAGATCGCTGACAGGAACAGGCCAAGCGAGAAGCCTGATGCAATGATGCCGGTCGTGGTGCTGGAAAAGTTCGCCACCGCCGCCTGAACGCCGATCAGCGAACCCTGCAGGCCATTACCAATGGACATCAGCAGAATGGCGACCATCAACGGCCATATGGTGCGCAATCCGGAGATCATTGTGCCTGCCTAACAGTCCATGCTGGCCGCAACAGCGCTACCAGCGACATACGATGTGTCATTAGAGGCAGATCATCAATGCACGCTGATTACAAAAGGCCGCTTTGCCGCAGCTTGGTGCCGAATATCTCCCGCGAGCACGGCTTGATCATGTAGTCGCTCGCCCCGTTCCAGATGGCCCTCGTAACCGAGTCCGCATCGCCACGGTCAGGGCAGTGGATGACAATGGGGTCCTTGCCGCCAAGCCGCCGCAACTGCCGGATGAAGTCCGGCGCGCTCGGCGTACCCACAAGGACAACGTCCGGCATGTCCGCGGCGCAATGCTGTATGGCGTCCTCCTCGCACGAGGTGGCGATGAAGTCGAAACCGAGGCTGGCGCAGTAGGCCAGCACCTGGTCCTGCCAGTCGCGGTCTTCGTCAACGATAAGGCACCTGGTCATGTCAAAGTGTCCGCTCATGTCCATCTCTTGATCGCTCGCCCCGCCGTTCCCGTGATACGAGTCCTGCGCCCGGTTGGTTAACGAGAGGTTAATTGCCCGGGAAAGCCCGAGGAAGACTGATTTTAAATAATGTTTTCAGCGCATTGGGATTCGTTGCGGAATCAGTTTGTGAATCATCTGCACGGCCCGGCCCCATGGAATCGGCGACTCGCAGGGCGACTCGGTCAGCATGGAAGTTCTCGCCATGGTTGCATCTTCCTGCCGGCGAAACACCCATGACGCACGCAAGTCCCGCCATTGCTCCCGGCGCACAGGTGGGCTAGCAGTTGCGATGACGATCAACGATGGCAGCAGGGATACCGGCGGCATGGCAGGCAAGTGGTTTGACGAGCTTGATGAAGGCTTCTCGATGGAGCACGAGGTGCGCCGCACCGTTACCGAGGCGGACAACATGTGGTTCTCCAACATGACGCTGAACCCGCAACCGCTGCACATCGACCACGACTTCGCCTCGAAGACCGAGTTCGGCCGGCCGCTGGTGAATTCCATGTTCACCCTGTCGCTGATGATCGGCATATCCGTGCAGGACCTGACGCTGGGCACGCTGGTGGCGCAGCTGGGCATCACCGATGTGAAGTTCCCTGCCCCGGTCTTTCATGGCGATACCTTGAAGGTAACCTCCACCGTAGTGTCGCGCCGGGAAAGCCGCTCGCGCTCCGATGCCGGCATCGTCGAGTTCCGCCATGAGGCCCACAAGCAGGACGGCACGCTGGTGGCGGTGTGCACCCGCCAGGCATTGATGCGCAAGAAACCCCACGGAGCCTGACGCCAATGCGATCCCTGTTGTTCGTTCCCGCCGATTCAGAACGCAAGATCGACAAGGCGCTGGCGTCCGCCGCCGACGTGGTCATCCTCGACCTGGAAGACTCTGTCGCGCCGCAGAACAAGCCCGCCGCACGCGAACTCGCCGCAGCAACCCTGGCCAGGCGCCGCCGTCTCGACCAGAAGCTCTATGTCCGGGTGAACGCGCTGGATTCCGGCCTGACCCCGGAAGATGTGAAGGCAGTGCTGCCGGTCAAGCCCGATGGCCTCATCCACCCCAAGACGGAAACCGGCGCCTGCGTCGAAACGCTGGCAGGCTGGGCAGGTACCGGCATGCCCATCATCGCCATTGCCACCGAAACCGCCAAGGCCATGTTCGGGCTCGGCACCTATGGCGGGCTGAAGGCCAACCTGCAGGGCCTCGCCTGGGGCGCGGAAGACCTGTCCAACGCGCTCGGCGCCCAGGCCAACCGCGATGGCGCCGGCAACCTGACGGAGCCCTACCGGCTGGCGCGCACAATGTGCCTTTACGGCGCTCGCGCGGCAGACGTTGAGCCGGTGGATACCGTCTACGTGGACTTCCGCAACGAGCAAGGCCTGATTGCCGATTGCGAGCAGGCCGTGCGCGAAGGCTTCACTGCCAAGATGGCCATTCACCCGGCCCAGGTGGATGTGATCAACATGGTGTTCACGCCGTCGGCAGAGCAGATCTCCGAAGCCCGCAGGATCATCGACGCGTTCGCCGCAGCAGGCGATGCGGGCGTGGTGGGGATTGACGGCAAGATGTACGACATCCCCCACCTCAACCGCTCAAAGAAGCTGCTTGAGCGGGCCGCTTTCTACAAGCTGGCCTGAACCTCCGGGCATTTCAGGTTTGACTGATATCAGCCATTGCCCTGGATCGTCACCTCGAACAGCGCCATGGCCACCATGTCGTCCATGCGGTCATTGGCAGGGCGGAAAATGCTTGATCAACGGTTGGGATCAAGTGATCTTGCCAACAAGTCTCCAGGGCACTGGGGGAATGTCCGTTCAGACCGGCGGCAGCACGTTTGCCGGCTTTCCCGGTGCATTCCGCACCAGCCCGGACGATGCACAAAACGCGGAGTTGTGTGGATGCAGCTATCGGTTACCTTCGAGAATACCCAGGACCTGCCAGCCAACAATGGACCGGTCACGGTTGGCTGGTTTCTGGACGATCAGAAAGGCGGCGTGATCTATGACGCACCCGAACGTGTCAGGACAGCCGATGTCAACCGGGAGCATGCAAAGTCCGCATCGCGCTGCCCTGCGGTCATCAACCTGGAAAGCAGGTACTTCCTGGTTCGTTGTCCGTTTGACATTCACGTCGCGTTTGAACGGGACAACGCCGGCAAACCTTTGCTGCGCAACCTCGCCGGCGTTCAAAGCGGCATTCGCGCCAGCAAACTGGGCGAAAAGCTGCACATGACCAGTGAGGTGGAATGGCGATTGAAGGGAGTTCCCACCATCCAGCTCACCCTGCCCTATGTATTCATCGCCGATGAGCCTGTTTATGCCAGCCAGATCAGCCCTTTCATGCATTACATGAAGGATCCGCTCCCAGGCACGATCTTTGGCGGCCGCTTCCCCATCAACGTCTGGCCGCGTCCGCTGATGTGGGCCTTCGAGTGGCACGACACCGGCAAGCCCATCAAGCTGAAGCGTGGTGACCCCCTGTTCTACCTGATGTTCGAGACCTTGCCGCAGGACCGCTCGGTGGTCCTCAGAGAAGTTGAACTTACGCCGGAACTGAAGAACTACATGGACCTGATTTCGGGAGCGGTGAACTATGTCAACCAGACGTTTTCCCTGTTTGAAGCTGCCGAGGCCCGGCGCCCGGAAACCCTCCTGAGACCCGTGACGCGCGGCAGGTCGAAAGATTGACCGGCCTCATATCACCGCCTCGAACAGCGCCCTGGTGTTCTCCGCCGTCAGCGTGACAGGGTTGCCGCCGGCAGACGGGTCTTCCAGCGCCATGGCCACCATGTCGTCGATGCGGTCATTGGCAACGCCGATTGCAGCCAGCCGGTCCGGAATGCCAAGCTCGCCATTGAGCGCCACCACAAAGGCCAGGAAACCGTCGAACCCGCCGGCAATGCCCAGATAGGCGGCGGCCCGGCTGATGCGCTCCTCGATGGCCGGTCGGTTCATCTTCAGCACCGCCGGAATGCAGATGGCGTTGGTGGTGCCGTGGTGGGTATTGTAGACCGCGCCTACGGGGTGCGACAGCGCATGCACCGCGCCCAGGCCCTTCTGGAAGGCCACCGCGCCCATCGAGCCTGCAACCAGCATCTGGGCGCGGGCTTCCATGTCGTTGCCGTTCCTGTAGGCGCGCGGCAGATACTCCTTGACCAGCCGCATGCCTTCCAGCGCGATGCCTTGCGACATCGGGTGGAAGAACGGGCTTGAATAGGCTTCCAGGCAGTGGGCGAACGCATCCATGCCGGTGCCGGCGGTAATCGACGGCGGCATGCCAGCGGTCAGCGCCGGATCGCTGATGACCACGCTGGGCAGTACTTTCGGATGGAAGATGATCTTCTTGACGTGCGTCTGCGAGTTGGTGATCACGCTCGCACGGCCCACCTCGGGCCCGGTGCCTGCGGTCGTCGGCACCGCCACGATGGGCGCAATGCCGGCTGGGTTGGCGCGCGTCCACCAGTTGCCGATGTCCTCGAAGTCCCAGATAGGCCGGGCCTGGCCGGACATGAAGGCCACCATCTTGCCGAGATCAAGGCCGGAGCCGCCGCCAAACGCAATGACCCCGTCATGGCCGCCGTCGCGATAGACCTTCAGGCCCGCTTCCAGATTGATCTCATTCGGGTTCGGGTCAACTTCGGCGAACATGGCGCGGCCAAGGCCCGCCTTGTCCATCAGGTCCAGCGTCGAGGCGGTGATGGCCATCTGCGCCAGCCCCCGGTCGGTCACCAGCAGCGGTTTCTTGATGCCTGCCTGCGCGCAGGCATCGCCGATTTCGGAAATGCGGCCCTCACCGAAACGGATGGCGGTCGGATAGGACCAGTTGGCGGTAGGCGTCATGGAGGTCAGGCCTTTCTGAGGTGATATGACTTGGGACGGGTCAATGCCTGGATGCCGAGCACCGACAGGCCAGCCCCGCGCCCTGTATCCTTGCAGCCGGTCCAGCACAAGGCCGGATCGAGATAGTCGCAGCGGTTCATGAACACGGTGCCGGTTTCGATGCGGTCACCGATCTCTTCCGCCTTGGCGGCGTCCGCCGTCCAGATCGAGGCGGTCAGTCCGAACTGGCAATCGTTCATCAGCGCGATTGCCTCTTCGTCGTCCTTGACGGGCATGATCCCGACGACCGGACCGAAGCTCTCATCGCGCATCACCCGCATGTCGTGGTTGACGTTGGTGAGGATCTGCGGCGTCACGTAGGTGCCGCCATCGTCCGCCGGAGATCTGGCAATATGCGCCACCGCGCCATCGGCGATTGCCTCGTCGATCTGGGCGCGGACCTCACGCGCAAACCGCACGTTCGCCATCGGCCCGATGGTGGTTTCCTTGTCCAGCGGGTTGCCCAGCTTCATGCCGTTGTTGACCCACGCCACCGCCTTTTCGACGAACGCGTCGTAAAGGCTCGTGTGCACATAGATGCGTTCGATGCCGCAGCAGCACTGGCCGGAGTTGAACATGGCGCCATCCATCAGCGTGTCGACGGCCTTGTCGAGGTCGGCGTCGGCGCGCACGTAGCCGGGGTCCTTGCCGCCAAGTTCGGTCGACACCGGCACGAACGTCCCCGCCGCCGCCTGCTCCATGGCTTGGCCGCCACCTACAGAACCGGTGAAGTTGACGAAATTCACCGCCCGCTTGCCGATGAGTTCAGAGGTCGTTTCATGATCAAGCACGAGGTTCTGGAACACCCCATCCGGCAGGCCCGCAGAGGCGAAGGCCTCGGCCAGGTGCTCGCCCACCTTCAGCGTCTGGGCCGCATGCTTGAGGATCACCGTGTTGCCCGCCATCAGCGCCGGCGCAATGGTGTTGATCGCCGTCATGTAAGGGTAGTTCCACGGCGCCACCACCAGCACCACGCCATGCGGAATACGCTTGATCTGCCGCTTGAAGGCGTCGCTGTCCTCAACCTCGATGGGCGCCAGCGCAGACTCAGCGATGCCCGCCATATAGTGCACCCGCTCATTGAAGCCGCCATACTCGCCGCCATAGCGGATTGGCCGGCCCATCTGGTGAGCCAGTTCGGTCGCCATGCGGTCAGTCTGCTGGCCAATGATCTCGTTGGCGCGCAACACCAGGTCGATGCGCTCCTGGATCGGCCGCGCAGCCCACGCAGGTTGCGCTGCCCGCGCCCGCGCTGCCGCCTTGAAGGCATCGTCGCGGCTCAGCACCTCGCGTTCCAGGTAAACCGATCCATCGACCGGCGAGACAAGCTTTACTGTTTTGCTCATGTTTGAACTCAGGACCTCTCAAAGCCGCGGGCGATTTCCCAGTCGGTCACCCGGCGGTCATACTCGAATTGCTCCCACTCTGCCGCGTGGACATAGTGATCCACCACCTCGTCGCCGAAGGCTGCGCGCAGCATCTTTGACTTCTTCAGTGCGGCGGCTGCATCGCGCAGCGTGCGCGGGATTTCCCGGGCCTTCTTCGCCACGTAGGCGTCGCCCTTGAACTCCGGTTCCAGTTCCAGCCCCTGCTCGATGCCCGCGATGCCGGCCGCGATCTGGCTGGCAAAGGCCAGGTACGGGTTCAGGTCGGCCCCGCCCACCCGGCATTCGATGCGGATGCCCTTCGTATCGGGTCCGCAGATGCGATAGCCCGCCGTGCGGTTGTCCATCGACCAGATCGCCTTGGTCGGCGCAAAGGTGCCGGCCTGGAACCGCTTGTAGGAGTTGATGTTGGGCGCCAGGAAGCAGGTAAAGTCGGACGCATGCGCCAGCAGCCCTGCAAGGTACTGGCTCATCATCTTCGACATCCCGTACTCGCCCTTCTTGTCGAGGAACACCGGCGTCTTGCTATCCTTCGACCACAGCGACTGGTGGATGTGCGACGACGACCCCGCAGCGGTGTAATTCCACTTGGCCATGAACGTTGCGGCGCGGCCTTGCGCCCAGGCCATCTCCTTGACGCCGTTCTTGATGATGACGTGATTGTCGGCCGCAGTCAGCGCATCGGCGTAGCGGACGTTGATTTCTTCCTGCCCGGCCCAGGCCTCTCCCTTGGAGCACTCCACCACAATGCCCGCGCCATACAGCCCGTTGCGCACCGTACGCATCACGTCCTCTTCCTTGGTGGTCTGGAAAATGTGGTAATCCTCGTTGTAGGGGCTGATCAGGTTGAGATCGCGATACCCCCTGGCATGGGCTTCCTCGAAGCTTTCCTCGAACAGGTAGAACTCCAGCTCGGTCGCCATCATGGCCGAAAGGCCCATGGCATCAAGCCGTTGCAACTGCTTCTTCAGAATGGCACGAGGGCTGACCGGCACTTCGGCGTGGGAATGATGGTCCAGCACGTCGCACAGCACCAGCGCAGTGCCTTCAAGCCATGGAATGCGCCGCAGCGTCTTCAGGTCGGGCTTCATGGTGTAGTCGCCATAACCCTTCTCCCAGCTTGCCGACTTGAACCCCGGTACCGGCTCCATCTCCATGTCGACGGTCAGCAGGTAGTTGCACGCATGGGTCTCCTCGACGCCTGAATCGAGAAAATGCTGGGCGTGGAAGCGCTTGCCCATCAGCCGGCCCTGCATGTCGGTCTGGGCCATGATCACGGTATCGATTTCGCCCGACTGAACGGCCTTCTTCAGTTCGGCAAGGGTCATCATTCCTGGCATTGCAAGCATCTCCGGTGTGCGGGGGTGAAGTGCGCCCCGGCCACGCCGTGTGGGCAAGGCCGGAGCGCAGTACGTGTCGAGGATCAGCTGTAGCGGTACGGACGGCCCGCCTTGGCCATGTCCGAATTGTACTGCTTGATGATGTCGACGACCTTCTTCTTGATCTCGGACTCGGCTGCGATCTCGTCCCAGAACTTGACCGCCGCATCCTCGACCTGCTGCCATTCCGCGTCCGGAATGGTGGTCAGCTTCATCTTGGTGCCGTTGACGCGAAGCGATGCTTCACCGCCCCAGTACCACCATTGGCGGTAATAGTGCGAACTGTCGAAGCACATGTTGACCAGTTCCTTCAGGTGATCCGGCAGTTCATTCCAGCGATCCATGTTGGCGAAGAACGAACCGCACCAGGCGCCCGAGATGTTGTTGGTGAGGAAGTAGTCGGTCACGTCGGCCCAGCCCACCGTGTAGTCCTCGGTGATGCCCGACCAGGCAATGCCGTCAAGCTCGCCAGTCTGAACGGCTACCTCGATGTCTTCCCACGGCAGCGTCACCGGCACCACGCCGAATTGCTCAAGGAAGCGGCCAGCGGTGGGGAACGTGAACACCCGCTTGCCCTTCAGGTCGGCCAGCGAGTTGATCGGGTCCTTGGTGGCGAAGTGGCACGGGTCCCATGCGCCGGCGGAGATGTGCTTGACGCCAAGCTTCGAGTATTCCTCGTCCCAGATCTGCTTGAGGCCGTACTGGTTGAACAGCACCGGCACGTCGAGCGAATAGCGCGAGGCGAACGGGAAGTAGCCGCCGAACACCGTTACTTCGGTGGGCGAGGCCATCGAGTCGTCGTCGGACTGCACCGCATCGATGGTGCCCTTCTGCATGGCCCGGAACAGCTCGCCTGTCGGCACCAGCTGATCGGCGAAGAACAGCTCGATCTCCATCTCGTCGCGGGCGATCTTGTTGAAGCTGTCGATGGCCGGCTTGATGACGTGCTCGGCCAGCGCCGGTCCGGCATAGGTCTGCAGGCGCCACTTGATCTTCGACTGCGCATGCACGGCCGGGGCGGCCAGCGATGCAGCACCTGCAACACCGGCAGTCTGGATAAACTTGCGTCTCGTGGTCATTGGCTTACTCCTCAGGTTTGGTTGGCTCATACTCACACTTCAACTCACACTCCCCCCGGCACTGCCCTACTTGCCGTAAACATACTCCGGCAGCCACAGGGCAATCTGCGGAAACAGCATAACCAGCACCAGCGCCAGCGCCATCACCCCGACGAACGGAATGATCGAGCGGTAGATGTCGCCCAGCGAAATCTCCGGCGGCGCCATGGCGCGCATCAGGAACAGGTTGTAGCCGAACGGCGGCGTCATGTAGGCGATCTGCGTGGTGATGGTGTAAAGCACACCATACCAGATCAGGTCATAGCCCAGCATCGCCACCAGCGGCACATAGAGCGGCGCCACGATCACCAGCATCGCCGTATCGTCGAGGAACGTGCCCATGACGATGAACGACAGCTGCATCAGCACCAGGATCATCCATGGCTGCAGGTTCAGCTTTTCGGTGAACAGGCTCTCGATTGCCTTCACCGCGCCCAGCCCGTCGAACACCGCGCCGAAGGCCAGCGCCGCAAGGATGATCCACATGAACATGCACGAGATGCCCAGCGTCATGCGCACCGAGTTCTCGAACACCTCCCGCGTCATCCGCCGCTTCAGCACCGCCGCCATGAAGGCCGTCATGGCGCCAATGGCCGAGCTTTCCACCAGGCTCGTCCAGCCATTGATGAACGGCACCATCATCGCCATGAAGATGCCGACCGGCAAAAGACCGGCGCTGAGCAGGCGCAACTTGGCGGCCATCGGAATGTTGCGTTCTTCGGGCGGCAGCGCCGGACCCAGCGACGGGTTCAACCGGCAGCGGATGACGATGTAGATGATGAACATCGCCGCCATCATCAGCCCCGGCACCACGCCAGCGAGCCACAGCTGGCCCACCGGCTGCCGCGCGATCATGGCGTACAGCACCAGCACCACAGATGGCGGCACCAGGATGCCGAGCGACGAGCCCGCCTGGATGACGCCGGTCACCATGCGCTTGTCGTAGCCACGCCGCAGCAGCTCGGGCAGCGCAATGGTGGCGCCAATGGCCATGCCCGCCACCGACAGACCGTTCATCGCCGAGATCAGCACCATCA
>JAZBOA010000678.1:0-8934 GCA_036350935.1 Anderseniella sp.
AAAAAACAGGCCGAAGCGCGTGTTTCTTGGCAGGCGATAGAGTAGCACAGTGAGGGGATCAGTGCAGTTGATCTACCCAGAGCAAGCCTAGGGCAACTATGTCTGGTCGGAGCTGGACAGCTACGTGGCCGACCGCGCGGGGTATGGCCTGCACATCGGCCTGGGCTTCAACACCGTGGACTACTCATCCACCGACTGTTTCTTCATGGTCCAGGCTACGCCATCCAGACCACCAGCTCTTCTTTGACCTTCCAGACGCCGTCCTCCTTGACCATCCAGAACACGCCTCCCTCCGCGCAGAGGCTGCCACAGTAATAGCCGATGCTCACCAGGGCCTCGTCGCGTGCTGGGCTCAGGCCGGCGCGCGAGAGGACGTAGACGCCCCTGGCCTGGGGGTGCTTTGCGTGGAAGTCCTCCCAGCTTGCGTTGCCTGAGCGCAACAGTTCATCATATTCGGACCGAGCAATCAGTTGGTGGCCTCGCTTCAGCGTGAAGTTGGCCTCCAGCTTGTACGGCTGGCCATTGCGCAAGCGGTAGGCCTCCTCCAGTTCCTTGGGCGGTTTCAAGGGTCCTTCCAGCGCGAGTTCCAGGCTATCGATATCGGGCGTGGTCTGCCCGAGGATCACAACGGATCCTTCTTGTTGGTAGCCGACCACGTTTTGTTCGATCATGGCCGAAAAGAGGGCGTATTCCTCGGGGTCGACCGTATCCACCAACGGGGTCGGTTGGGGCGGTGGTGGCGGTGGCACAGTACAGGCGACCAACATGCAAAGGATCAGCGTGAAAAGCAGCAGTCTGAGCATTTCGCAAGCTCCTTCTTGCCGACTCCCTAGTCGTTGATGGTTGGACTTCAGTCTTGCCAGGTTGACTTGAAGCCAAGTCTACCACACTCTGGCCATTTGCACCATGACCCACATCATAGTTGCCGCGCAATTCCCCGAACTCAAGGTGCGGGCATGGGAGGTTCTCTGCATTCTGATTCCCTAACCCGATTAGGCGTACATACCACGAGCTGTACTGCGCCGTTCGTCACGCCGACAGCACCGTCGGCTTCACCGGCGTGGCCTTGCCGGGGGATGAAGAACGAGCTCCTAACAACGCGTAGCTTGGGCCTCTTGCCGCAGTTTTCACGTTCGTTTCCCAGAATAATCGCGCTTTGGGAACGATGGCTTGATATCCTACTGTCAACAGTGCATCACAACAAGGTATTCACGTGAAAACGCAGGAAACCCCGGCAAAAGCCTTGCGCTATCGATCCTATGTAGTACGCTGCTGGCAAGAGGTCAGTGTCCACGCTGGCCGGCAGACAAAGCAGTGGCGATTCAGCTTGCAGGATCCAAGCACAGGCCGGCGGCTAGGCCTCGCCACGCTGGAAGCCCTATTGATCTCACTGCAGGCAGAATTGGCTGACAAGGATATCGACTGAGGCCTAGCGGAGTTCGAACTGATCGCTTGACCTACAATAGGGCACATTCGAGTAATCTGTTGACACTCTTTTGTGCGGAGTGGTGCCATGTACTGTCACCAGCCTGTCTCAGAATTCGGAATCGGAGAGCCATAAAGAGGTGCGGCCATGTGGGTGAAACGTCTTCGAACAATCGGTCTCATCATCGTCGTCTTGGCGTTCTTGGGGATTGCGACGGGGGCTACGGCAGGTCCGGCAGCCTCCACCCTTGCCGGCCCCTGCACGCCCAGCGCAGCCTACGACCCCGCCTGCGACGTCGACCACGACGGCGACGTCGACATCTTCGACATCCAGCTGTCCGCCGGCCACTGGGGCCAGGCCGGCACCTGGATGAGCGACAACGACCACAACCACCTGGGGCAGACCTGGACGGGAAACAACAACCCGCTCAAGATCACAGGCTCCTTCAGCAACTCCTTCAATCGTGCGCCCCTTATTCTGGGCAACAGCTCACCATTTGGCAGCGGCCTGCGGGTGGAGGCGGCGGGCGCCGACGGCGTAGGTTTGTACTCGGTGGGCAACGACGGCGTCTATGTGAGCTCGGCAGGCGGCGATGGCGTGCAGGTGAACTCAGCCGGCGGCAACGGCCTGAACGTGACCTCGGCCAGCGGCGACGGTGTGTATGTGAGCTCGGCAGGCGATGACGGCGTGCAGGTGAACTGGGCAGCCGACAGCGGCTTGAGGGTTGATTCGGCGAGCGGCTATGGCGTGTTGGTGCTATCGTCTGCCTTGTCCGGCCTGTACGTGGGCTCGGCGGGTTACCGCGGCCTGGAGATATCCTCAGCAGACACCGACGGTGTACACATAACCCAAGCGGGTAACAATGGGGTACTCGTGGCCTCGGCGGGCGACCTCGGCGTGTACGCCAACACTACTCGGGCCTCCGGGGAATGGGGACTCCTTACCCCCGACAAGATTTCGGGCAGCAATATTACCCTTAGCTCCATGACTATCATCGCTCGGGTCACAGGCGATCATCCTCTCACGACCGGCGACGTGGTGGCGGCTGTCGGTGTGGCCGATCCTCTACCCGATAGCACCGTCCCACTGGCGTTGGTGCGCCTGGCGGATGTAGCCACTGACAAGGGCATCGTGGGCGTTGTCGAGGGACGGATGGCCCTCACGGCCGGGCCCCAGCGTGAGCATGACCAGGACGCGACACCCTTTTTGGAACTGCGCAGCGCGGAGGGGTCTGCAGAGTCCGGCGACTATGTAGCCCTCACCGTTCTGGGCGTAACTCAAGTCAAGGTGGATGCCAGCGCGGACATTCAGCCTGGCCAGCGATTGACTGCCTCGAATGTAGCCGGCCATGCTCGTGCACTGCGCACAGAGAACCTCAACGGCATGGTGATTACCGAGGGCACGCCGGTCATCGGCATTGCATTGGCTGTACCAGAGGCGGGCAAGGCCATCATCCCTGTCTTCGTCACGTTGCGCTAGCGGGATGAGAAGCTCTTGCTGTCACTCCATCCATTGTCACGCTCATAAAGGACGAGGCCGCTACAGCACAGGGCCATCTCGCCGCTGATAAAACTCCGTCTGCCGACCAGCGGCACATCCTACTGCCAGCGCTACATCACAACGGCATCAAATTCTCGTGCGATGTCCTCCACATCACGCGCCCGGCCGCGTGCTTTCGCCGCTGCTAGCATCGAGAGCGGTAGCCTGCCTTCCAACTCGGCCAAGCAAGCTGTGGCCTGGTCTTTGGTTTCCTGGGTGCTGGCGGGGTGGGCGAGGACGAAGGCGAGCAGTTCGACGGCCTGTTCCGCCGCTGCCTCCCCGCGGTCGCTGGCCGCCAGGAGAGTGGCCAAGCCGGCCAGACTATCCAGAACCACCACCACCGCCCCCATTTCCATGGCCAGTTGGAGGGTCGCGCGAAAGTGCCGACCGGAGGCTTCATATTCGCCCAGGGCGCAAGTTGCATACCCCAAACCAATCAGGGCGGGCCTGCGCCAGCGTTCACCGGTTTCTTTGCTGATCTCGATGCTTTCCAGGTAGCGTTGTTTGGCCTCCGCATACGCTCCCTCCAGATAAGCCGCGGTCCCCAGTTGGCTCAAACTCTCGGCGATCAGGGTTTTATCGTGAGTCTCTTCGTGAAAGGCAAAAGCTTTTTCTAGCCATCGTCGGGCCTCCGCATAGTCGCCCCTTGCATTGGCCACCCAAGCCAGGTTGTTCAGAAGAAATACTTCTCCCCGGCGGTTGTTGATCTTCCGGCATAGAGCTATGCCTTCATGGCACCACTTCTCGGCCTCTGTATAGGCCCCCACCACTCGAGCGAGATGGCTCAAACCACTGATCGATGAATGGATTACCAACCAATCCCTGGTTTCCTTACCAATCGCCAGACCCTCCTGCAGCAGAGATTTCGCCTCGCCATGATCACCCGTCATCGCTTCATTGATCCCCAACAGGCAGAGAGCAAACCCCACATCTGTCCGGGTGTCAGTCGCCTCACGGCGCAAACAGGCCAGACCCTGCCGGAGCACTTGCTTGCTTCTTCGATACTGGCCCAAATTCCAGCAGAACCAGCCTTGGCGCACCAGAACCTGTCCCAGAACTTTCCGGCTCTCCCCGGTCAGTTCATCTATCTCGCCATACGCACTTGTTATCCCGACCGCTGCCTTCTCAAAGGCCTCGTTCGCTTCCCGAAACCAGTTTCGTGCCGTGTAGTAGAACCACAGGGATTTGTGGGACCGCTCAAGGGCCCCAAGGTTGCCGTGACTGGCGGCCCAGCCCCAGCTCGAGCGGATATTATCCATATCTGCCGCGATCTTGACGACGGCTTGTCGCTGCCCTGCTTCTGTCAAAATGTCGTTTTGGATCTGTTCCAGAAATGAGGCATAGTGGTCACAGTGTCGATTCTGCACCGACTCGTTTTCGGCAGGCGTCTCGGCCAGCTTGCTTGCCGCATACTGCTTCAGCGGTTCAAGCATGTCGTAGCGCCCGGGAGACACCACCCGCAGCAAGGACTTGTTGACCAGCGCCGCCAGCGTTGACAGCGAGGCGCTGGCGACCTGTTCGGCTGCCTGGCGGCCAAATCCACCCTGAAAGATCGACAATTTCTTGAATCCGGCCCGCTCGGGCTCGGAGAGAAACTGCCACGAATGGTCAAACACCGCCTCCATGCTCCGGTGGCGCACCGGCACGTCGTACAGAGTCGTAGCTAGCAGATCCAGACCTCGGGCAAGCTCTCGGACAATCTCGGTACACGACATCATCGACACCCAGGTCGCCGCCAGTTCGATGCCCAGCGGCATCCCCTCTAGCAAGCGACAAATGCGCACCACCTCCGGCCATTCCTCCGACAGGCTGAACTCCGGCCGCACCCGGCGCGCGCCCTGCACAAAGAGCTCAACCGCCTCGAACGTCTCGTCCCCAAAGGCTGCTTCGGCCGGCGGATAGGGCAGTCCATGCAATATCAGAAGCCACTCCGCCTGCAAATTGAGTCGTTCGCGCGAGGTGACCAGCAGCTTGAGCTTGGGCGCTGTCCTCACCATCGCCAACACCAGGTCTCGCCCGCGGTCATGCCTCGATGAAAGCAGGTGCTCAAAGTTGTCCAGGACCAGCAACATCTCCTTCTGTTCCAGATGGTTCAGCAGTTGCCGCTCCGGGTCTGCCTCTCCGGACAGCGGATGGCCGAGCGCTTCCCCAATCGTGTGAGCCAGGAACTCAGAACTGCTGATCCCAGCCAGGGAGACGAAAAAAACCCCGTCGCCAAAGGCATCCAGCGCCTGCCCAGCCGCCTGCAACGCCAGCCGCGTCTTGCCGATTCCGCCCGCGCCGATCAGGGTCAGCAGCCGGCAATCGGCCCGGCCAAGATCGTGGGCGATCTGTGCCAGTTCGGCCTGGCGGCCGACAAAGGGCGTGGCTTGGGGCGGCAGATTATGGAGTGCGGTCCCTCTCCGCGTTTTGAGACGGTGGTACAGCGCCTGCGTTTCCGGCAAAGGCTCTACGCCCAACTCCTCGGCCAGCATCCGGCGGCAGGTCTCATACTGGGCCAGGGCCGCGCTGCGTTGCCCGCTGTGCGCCAACAGGGTCATCAACTGCCGGTGCGCCTCTTCCTGCCACGGCTCCATGGCCAGCAGACGATTCGTGTACTCGATGGCATCGGCAATCTGCCCCTGATCTGCGAAGGCTACCGACAGGCGATGCAAGGTCTGGAGGAGCAACTGGCGCAATCGTTCCCGCTCGCCCAGAACCCACTCTTCAAAGGCTGCCGCCTGCCTTACCGAGAACCCTTCCAAGAATTCCCCTCGACACAGATCTACCGCTCCCTGTAATCGCTGCAGCGTTTCGGTCTCAGCGCCATCCTCCGCCACAGCAGACTCAAAAGCCTCCACGTCCAGCCAGTAGTTGCTATCGCGGTTGAAGGCGACGGTTTGGCGCGTGATGATGAGCGCGCTGTCAGACAGCTTCCGCAGGTCAGACAGCGACTTGCGCAGACTGGCTTGGGCTCTGACCTCGGGTTTGTCGCCCCACAACAGGCCGGCGAGCTTCTCCCGGCTGTGCCCGCGGCCAGTGACCGCCAGATAGCACAACAACGCCTGGGACTTGGCCGGAATCTGCCCGTTCAGTTCCTCCCCATTCAAGTTGGTGGCTACTGTACCCAGCAATGACAACTCTAGCTTGGCAGTCATGAGCGTTCCCTTTCGCTACCATCATGGAAAGCGCGGCAACGGGTTATCGGCATGTCGAGGAGGCCTCGGAATCCGTCCCGAGGAGACACCGCGGCATTTCTTGTGTCATGAAACGCAACACCAGCCCATTCAAGAGAGCTAGCCTGGTGTATACGGCTGAGACGTGCTGTTGCCAAGGGCATTGCCTCAGTCCACCGCCTTGTCCCATCCGGTTGGTGGGACAAGCAACCAGGCGTCGTTGCCTCAGGCTGTTGTGCCGCTGGGAACATTCTAGCAGCCTCTCAACAGGCTGTCAATTGCGTCTGGCATGATGTCCTCGCAACGCGAACCTTGCGCCATTTGCTGGAGTTTTCACGGTAGTTTCCCAGAATAATCGCGCTTTGGGAACGAGGACGTGATATCCTACGGCCAAGAGAACATCACCATCACGAGAGGTATTCACGTGACGAGCCACGATTCATCAACGGGCGTGTTGCGCTATCGAGCTTTCGTAGTACGCTGTTGGCAGGAGGTCAGTGTCCACGCTGGCCGGCAGACAAAGCAGTGGCGATTCAGCTTGCAGGATCCAAGCACAGGCCGGCGGCTAGGCCTCGCCACGCTGGAAGCCCTGTTGGTCTCACTGCAAGAGGAATTGGCCGATGAAAAGGATACTCGAGACTAAAAGAGGTCGTCTCCAACGCATGAGGTCGATGACGAGCTTGGGGATGGCTTTGGCCGGTCGGTTGAGCTGGGCAGCAAGAATATGAAGAGATTGACCGCACTACCACTCTTGCTCTCCGTACTAATCCTTGGCGGATGCGCTCTGGTTCCTGATCCTGGCAACGTTCCAGTAGCTATGGAGGAATGGTGTAGCCGGGACAACAGAATGCCGTGGACCGGGTGTTGGACGGAGGTGGCATGGATCGATTGCGAATCCGGATGGGAAGTTGAGCCAGAGAAACCCATCGGGGAGTTCCGGCTGACCCCTGACGGAAGATTCTCAGTCACATGGTCACCTTTCGAGACCTATGTTGACTATGCGGGGCCGTACAGTGTCAATGAGAAAGCTGGCGCGATTGAGTTGACTCTGGGCGACCTCGCTCCGCAAGGTGGCGTAGGGCGGGGGAGGTTTACGATCACAGACAAAGGCGAATTGCTCCTCGAAGGTATATGGCTTGGCTCCAGAGATCTTGGAAGCGCAACCGTGGCCTGTGGTCATAGAATGCAAATGAGATCTGAGAGATGAGCAAAGCCGTAATGGAGAAATCAACACAAACCATCCGTCGTCTGCCAGCCCTGGCACTACTACTTGTCCCGCTCCTTGTCTCGCAGTGTTGTCCGCTGATTGTGGTCCAGGAACTGGCCTATCGCCCTTCCCCGAGCGACCCGTACGGAATCTGGCGGGCCCTTATTGCCGACTCTGGATTGCTCATCCTGTGCGGTTCGGTGGATAATGGCCGCGAGTCAACAGAAGGAGTTATTCGCTATTATAATCTGGCACTTCGCCTTGAGGAGACCGTTGATCCCCGACTCCCCGGTGAGCTCCAGGTTGTCCAAATCAACGAGCACCCGTCGCTGGAAGTGATCAAGGGCTATCCCTCGGACCTGTGCCAGTTTGACGAAAAGCGAGCGACAAAAAGGCCGGAAGAGACGGGTTGGACCGAGATCTTTTTGGACAATTGGGACGATGGGTACGTCAAGCTTTACCAGTCTGACCTTGATGCCGGAAACCTCCCGGTTCCCCCGGAGGAGCCCCGCGTCGTCATCTACCGCGTCCTGGACAGCGATCCGCCCGCGTATCTGCTGATGGGGCGGCTTCGAGAGGGAGGGCCGGATCAGACGGTGCTCCTCATCCTTGGCCCCGAGCACATTGAAGCCATGTGGTGAGGACTGGTACGCCCCAGAGTCGCAATGTCCACAGAATGATGAGGTATCAGAAAGAGGAGTATGAAAATGGATGCACTGGAACTTGTCGAGAGGTACAATGCGGGGGAGCGGGAATTTGGCGGCCCCTATCTGGTCAGAGCCAACCTGAGTGGATCTGTCCTGCGCGAGGCGAACCTGAGCGAGGCCAGTCTGAATGGGCCAAACTTGAGCGGCGCTGACTTGAGAAGGGCCTGGCTCGACCTGGCCCACCTGGACGGGGCGAACCTGGCAGGCGCCAACCCGCAGGAGACCTTCCTGTATGGGGCCAACTTGTCTGGGGCGAACCTGACGGTTGCCAATCTGGAAGGATCCCGCCTGTACGGCGCCGATCTGAGCGGCGCAACCATGCCCGACGGCACAGACCGATCAAACCAATTCAATTGTTGGAAGGAGCACATGCGTGATTGAGAGTCCTAAGGAGCCCAAGTTGTCAGGTGTCCAGCGATTTTTGACTGTGGTGCTGTTTCCCTTTGCCGACTCGATCGAGAGCCACTCGATGAGTTGGCGGATGACGTGCCCCTGTGGTCACTCGACATCGATCTGGGAGCGAGGGGGCATGCGCTGGCATGCCGCTGGCGAGCCAAAGAGATTCGCCTTCTGTGAGTCCTGCGGTACTCGCACCTGGCACCGGGTTCACTGGGTAGAATGCCGGCCGGACTAGCCGCAGGAGTTGACGCTCGCTCTCACAGCTCAGAGCCATTAACGTCCGGGCATGAGGAACCACGTATGGTCTGTGAACACCTGAGCGCATTTGGGCAGCAGACGCCTCCGGCTGGCTTGCGCGTTACGTTTCGTGGCCAAGCGTGGTCGCGTAATTGCCGAGAGCGGCTTTACTTCAGCTGTCTCCTGGAGCATGCAGCGATCCGCGAATGGATCGAGTTCACGTAATGTGTGAAGGACCATGTGTAGCCGGGAACCTACGCTGGG
>JAZBOA010000679.1:0-2710 GCA_036350935.1 Anderseniella sp.
CCTCGATGCGGGTGGTTTCCATGGCGGTGAGGGCCGCCTTGTAGGCGTCCTCGGCGAAACCGGCCTCGATCGCCAGGTTCTGGTATTCCGAAGCCAGTCGATTGAGGCGACTGCCGTCCTGCGAGGCGACCTTGCGGCGCTCCTTGTCGAGCTGGGCCTTGAGCGCGGCGACCTGGTTACGGATGACGGCCACCTGCGGGGCATTGTCCTGCAGGTAGCCGGTCAGGGTCTTGAGCTCGGCCTCCTTGTGCGCGATCTCGCTTTCCAGTTGGGCGGACAGCGTGGCAGTCGCCTGCGCCTGGGCCAGCGGGTCGAGCACCTTGTGCTTGTTCTGGAAGGCGATGAGCTGATTCTTCGCCGCCTGGTAGCGCTCGCGCGCCTTGAGCATCTCGGTCTCGGCGAAGGCCATCTGCTCGCGCGCCATGCGGTGCGAGATCTCGTTCACGAAGCGCTCGCTCTGGGCGATGATCTCGGCGTTGGCCTTCTGCGCCAACTCGGGGTCGAAGGCCTGTACCCGCACGCTCAACAAGCCGGTCAGGTCGTCGAACACCACCTCGACGCGATTGCGGTAATAGCGCAGGAACCACTCCTGGCTGGTGCCGGCATGCAGCCGGAACAGCGGATCGATCTTTTTCGAATCGTAGGCCTCACGCAGCCCGAACTTGGCATCGAGGTGCTTGAGCATGTCGAGCGAATGGATGTAGTCGCGCAGGTAGAGGGTCTCCTCGCGTGAGCCGGTGCTCACTCCGGCCATCATCAGGGCGATGCCGGAGACGTCGGCAGAGGCGGAATCCCCGGCCTGCCTGACGGTGATCTTCGCCTCGCTGACGTAGCGGTCGGCCGCGAGGAAGGCGTAGTAGAAAACCGCCAGCAGCATCGGCACGCCGATGATCCAGAAGGCCAGGCTTTTTTTCAGCTTGTGCAGCATGTTCAGTCGTTTCCATCCTTGGTGGTGCCGGCCGCACGCGCCTGGCGGCGCCCTGCCCCGCCCCCGGCGGCGGGCCGCGCGCCTCGTCCCGGGCCGTTGCGCAGGCGTCTCTGCGGGGCGATATCGGCGAGTTCCTGGTAGGCGGCGATGCCGGCCTGCACATCCTCGTAGAGGGTGGCTTCGCCGTCATTCACCAGCACTACGACGTTGCACAGCCGGGCGACTTCGTTCATCGCGTGGGTCACCAGGATCACGTTGGAGCGGCCGATGCGGTCTTCCATCAGCTTGCGGCTTTTCTGCTTGAAGCGGGCGTCGCCGACGGCGCCGATCTCGTCGAGCAGATAGTAATCGAAATCGAAGGCCCAACTGAGCCCGAAGTTGAGACGCGCGCGCATGCCGGACGAATAGGACTTGACCGGCTGGTCGAAGTAGGCGCCGATCTCGGCGAAGTCCTCGACGAAGCGGATCTTGTCACGCATGTCCTTGCCCAGCGCGCCATAGACGCGGCAGACGAACTTGACGCTGTCGCGCCCGGTGAGCGAGCCCTGCAGGCCGCCTGACAGGCCGACCGGCCAGGAGATGCGCTTGTCGGTGACGACGCGGCCGTGGTCCGGCGTGTCGATGCCACCGATCAGCCGCATCAGGGTCGACTTGCCGGCGCCGTTGCGGCCGATCAGGCCGATGTTGGCACCGTCCGGGAAGCTGAAATTGAGATCGCGGAAGATGTAGCGCCGCTCGCCGCTGGTGAGGCGGTAGGACTTGGTGAGATTCTGCAGCTCGATCATCTTGCCAGCAGCTCATGGCGCTGCGTACGGTAAAGCGCCAGGCCGAGGAACAGCAGCACCAGGGTGGTCATTACCACGAACAGCGGACTGATCCCTGCCACCGCGTGGTACTGGTCGAAGAAGGCGACGTGCATCAATTCGATGGCGTGCAGCAGCGGGTTCCACAACAGGTAGGGGAGGAATTCCTGCGGCACCAGGGAGACCGGAAAGATGACCCCCGAGAGGAAATACAGCGGCAGGAAGGCGATGCGCACCATCGTCTTAGCCTCGGGCAGATAGTGGGTGAAGACGCAGAGCACCATGCCGAGGCCCAGCCCCATCAGCACCAGCAGCGCCATCAGGAAGGTCAGCGCGAACGGATCCCTGAACGGCACGTCGAGGCCGACCCAGGCCATACCCAGCAGCAGCAGCCCGTACACCGCGAAGGCGAGGAAGGCGTCGAGCAGGGCCCGCGCGGTGAAGGTGTCCATCGGCCTGATCTGGCGATAGGAGAACAGCGCACGGTTGGCATCCACACCTTCCATCACCCGCAAGGAGATATTCTTGAACATCAGGAAGGGCACGATGCCGGTGACGATGAACACCGGAAAATCGATGCCGAACATCGCACGGTCGCGAATGTAGGAAAACATCAGGCTCAGTACGATGACGTGTGCGATCGGTTCGAGCAGAAGCCAGACGTAGCCAAATTTCAGAGAACCGAAGCGGGTCTTGAGTTCGCGCAGGAACAGGGCGAACACCACTGATTTCTGGATCTGCCAGGGCGTGCGTATGGGGATGTTACCGGCCATATCGGAAATTGATTCGAGTCAGGGCGCGCACGATGGCTTGAATTCGCCGGGGCTGGCAGCAGGTGAAAATTGTTGTTACAGAGTTCATTGGTGAGCAATTGTAAACGATGGGGCCCGGAGTTCCTGAGGCCAACCGCACCCCCTGAGGAACGCCAGGCTTCGGAATCCATCCCGTCGTTCGGCAGGGCGCATGCAGGGGCCTCGCC
>JAZBOA010000680.1:0-2037 GCA_036350935.1 Anderseniella sp.
GGAGTTCTGGCACGGGAAGAAAGTTTTCCTGACAGGCCATACAGGTTTCAAGGGGGGGTGGCTGACCTTGTGGCTGGCCGACATGGGAGCAGAAGTACATGGGTTCGCGCTGGCACCGCCTACCGAGCCCAGCTTCTTTAAGGTTGCAAACCTGCAAGATCGCCTGGCACGCAGCACGATTGCTGACATTCGTGATGGAGCCGCACTGACCCAGGCAATGCAAGCGGCCCGGCCAGACATAGTCTTGCATCTGGCCGCTCAACCGCTGGTGCGCTATTCCTATGTTGCGCCAGTGGAGACTTATGCTGTCAACGTCATGGGTACCGTCAATCTATTCGAAGCGGTGCGCCTAACACCCGGTGTTAAGGCCGTGGTCAACGTTACCACCGACAAGTGCTATGAGAACCGTGAATGGGTCTGGCCCTATCGCGAAAACGAAGCCATGGGCGGCTTCGATCCCTATTCGAGCAGCAAGGCCTGTTCAGAGCTGGTGACCGCTGCCTATCGCCGATCTTTCCTTGAGTCCACCGGAATCCATCTGGCCAGCGCCCGCGCAGGCAACGTCATCGGCGGTGGCGACTGGGCGGCAGACCGGCTTGTTCCCGACTTCCTGCGCGCGCTGGATGCAGGGCAGACCCTGACCATCCGCTCGCCACTAGCCACGCGCCCCTGGCAGCATGTGCTTGAGCCGCTGTCCGGCTATCTCATCTTGGCTGAGAGGCTTTTCACTGAAGGACAAGGCTTTGCGGAAGCATGGAATTTTGGCCCTGAGGAGATTGATGCCCGGCCGGTGCAATGGATTGTCGAATATCTGTGCAACCAGGTACCCAATGCCGCTTGGCACTGCGATGCCTCGCCGCAACCGCATGAAGCCAGCACGCTCAAGCTGGACAGTTCCAAGGCCAAAACCCAGCTAGGATGGCGCCCACGCTGGGATCTGCAAACCGCATTGGGCATGACGCTGGCCTGGCATCAGGCGTGGAGACGGGGCGCGGACATGGCGCTCTGCAGCGCGCAACAGATTCAGGAATACGAGGCAGCAGCAAGGCTGTCATGAGCACCCGTTTCAACATATTGGATACGCCGCTTTCCGGCTTGCAGGTCCTACAACGTAAGCCCATCGGCGACAGCCGAGGCTATCTTGAGCGCCTCTTCTGTAGCGAGGAATTGCAGGCGCTCGCCCACGGCAAGCACATTGCCCAAATCAACCACACCTTGACTGCAAGCCGCGGCACCGTACGGGGAATGCACTTCCAGCGCCCGCCGCATGCCGAGATCAAGTTCGTGAGCTGCCTGCGCGGTGAAGTTTTTGATGTTGCCGTGGACCTGCGCCATAATTCGCCGACTTTTTTGCACTGGCATTCGGAATTGCTCAGTGCCGACAACCACAGAACTCTCGTCATCCCGGAGGGCTTTGCCCACGGGTTTCAAACCCTAACTGACGACTGCGAAATGCTGTATTTCCACACCGCCGCTTATCGCCCGGAAGCTGAAGGCGGCTTGAACGTGCAGGACCCACGCCTAGACATCCGGTGGCCGTTGCCGGTTGCCGGACTGTCGCCACGCGATGCCACCCACTCAATGCTGGGCGATGACTTCATCGGGGTGATGCCATGAAGTGCCGTCACTGCGGATCGGAACTCAAGTTGCCCCTGGTGGACCTCGGCAGCGCCCCGCCTTCTAACGCTTATCTCACCGAGCAGACCCTGCACGCGCCGGAAAAGTGGTTTCCGCTCCGGGTGCTTGTATGCGAAGAGTGCTGGCTCGCGCAAACCGAGGATTTCGCGCAGGCAAACGAACTGTTCGACTCCGAGTACGCCTACTTCAGCGGTTTCTCGAGCAGTTGGCTGGCGCATTCCGAGCGCTATGTAGTCGACATGGTGGCGCGCTTCGGTCTGACCTCCGACAGCCATGTGGTCGAAGTCGCCGCCAACGATGGCTACCTGCTGCAATACGTCAAGGGACGCAGCATCCCCTGCACGGGCGTGGAGCCGACTGCCAGCACTGCCGCGGCGGCACGCGCCAAGGGCATCCCAA
>JAZBOA010000681.1:0-2683 GCA_036350935.1 Anderseniella sp.
AATCTTCGGCGAATGCGTGGTCGGCGCCCGGCAACTGGCATTGGCCGAATCCGCCGAAAGCGTCATCCGCCTGTCAGATCGGGTGCGGTCGTCGATCAGCGCCGGCATCGAGGCCGCTCAATGAACGATCTTCTGAACAATCCGGCCGCTTTCTGGACCGCAATCGTTGCACTGGGCTATCCCATGCTGACGCTGGTCGTCGCCGAACTTCAACGCTGGACTGCGGGCCGAAGCGATGATGTGTACAAGGTCTTGCGCCTGGTTCAGGTGACTGTACTGCCAGCGCTGGCGATCTACATTCTGATGAGTCACGTTGCCGGTTTCACCGAAACCTCGACTTCGCTCAAGATTGTCCAGACCGTCGTTGCTATCACCATGATCAACGTGACGCTGGCGGCGCTGAACGTGGCAATGCGCTCGGCCGTCGCAACTGCTGACTGGCTGGCCCGCACGCCCGGTTTGCTGCTTGACCTGATCCGCCTTTTCCTTGTGCTGGTGGGGGCAGCATTTGTGGCCTCCGACATCTGGTCGGTCGACCTGGGCGCCCTCCTGACCGCACTTGGCGTGGGCTCCGTGGTTATCGGGCTTGCCTTGCAGGACACCTTGTCTGGTCTGTTTGCGGGTGTCTCCATCATGTCTGGACGCCAGTTCAAGGAAGGTGACTGGCTGGCCGCAGGCGACCATGAAGGTTTCATCATCGGCATGGACTGGCGTTCGGTGACCATTGTAACGGAAGAAAACTCGATCATCGTCATCCCCAATTCGGAACTGTCCGGTTCAGCCTTCGAAGTCCAGGGAAGCCAGGGCCGCACCGTGGCCGAGGAACTGATCGTCAGCTTTCCCTACCACGTCTCGCCCAGCAAGGCGTTCGCCGCCATTGCGCAGACAGCACAAGCCACTGACGAGATATTGAAGCAGCCGCCTTTCGAGATCGAACTTGTCGGCCATTCCAGCGAGGCGATGCAATACGAACTGATGTTTCACACCATCAACAAGGAAACATGCTTCAAGGCCCACTCGGCCTTCTTGCGCAAGTTATGGTACGTCTGCCAGCGCAACGGCATCGAACTTGCCGGCCAGACCAACAGGATGTTCCGCCCGTCCACCGTCAATGCTTCTCCGGACAACAACCGCAAGCAGGCCGTCCTGCTGCAGGAGGGCCTGCTGGAACCGGGATCGGCCGGTTTCGACAAGCTCGCTGCCGCCGCGCGTTACGAGATATACGACCAGGGCGAAATCCTGCTGCAGAACGGCGGCGACTTCAGCAACATACACTTCGTCGTGAGCGGCGTTATGTCTGTCCAGGTGTCACGGCATGGCTTGATCCGGGTTGTTCAACAGCTGGAAGAAGGTGAACTTTTCCTGACCCGGGCATTTCTGACCAACGCCCCTGCCCCGGCGGCGCTGGTGGCGGAAACCGAGCTTGCCGTACTGACAATCTCCCGCCAGCACATGCTGGACTATCTCAATGCGAATACTGGCCTGTCAGGCCGGTTCGAACGGGTCATCGACCGCACCGAGGAGGCGCTGGGTTCAGCCGGTCCGAAGCTTGCGCTTGTAACCATGGCAACCTGAGACCGGCCTGATTGCTGCAACAAAAACGGCCCGGGGCAAAGATGCCGCCGGGCCGTCGAATATGCATGGGCTGGCTGCCGCCGGTGCGGCCGTTTCAGGCCTTGCCCGGCCAGCCATTGGCCATGGCGTTGTTCTCCGCAGACTTCTTGGCCTTGTAGCCTTCGGTGGCGCGGCCGACCTGCTTGCCATTGGAAGCGAACTGGCGCCAGCGGTGTTCACCCTTCTTGTCCTTGTAGAACTCCCACTTGTCGCCGGCCTTGCTGCCGCGATTGGCATTTGACTGGCAGTCCTTCTTGTCCTTGTACCCTTCCGACGACGCACCGATGATCTCGCCGTTCTTGTGTGTCTTGCGCCAACGCCACTCACCCTTCTTGTCCTGGTAGTACTCGGTCTTCACGTCTGACATCGCCGTTTCTCCCACAGCAGTTGGATGCGCGACGTAAGGAAAGGTTGATTCGGTATCGCGAGTCACGCTTCAACAAGCAAATTCACGGGTGAAAATCGGCCTTTTCATCTGCTTTCAGCCCGTTTCATGGTCTCGCGCCCCGCAATTGCCAGTGCCACCCCGCCCGGCACCGCCGCTGCAAGCCATCCCCATGCCGGCAAGCCTGCAGGCCACCCTGCCCCGCTCAGCGCCGACCACGCCGCCCATCCCGCCCCGATCAGCGCAAAGCAGACGAGGCAGCTGCCGGCCACCACAAGCGCTATCGCGAATGTCCTAAGCAGTGCCATCGCCTCGCCTACTGGTTGCCCACCGGATCAATGACGCCGCCGGGACACCCCGGATCGGTCGGATCAGCCCGGGCGATAAGAGCCGCCACATCCGAGCCTGGATCAATCTTGCCACGAAGGCCAATGGTCAACTCCACGATCAGCCGCCGGTTGCCATCGTTCCTGCAGGCTATGCGCACCCGGTCTCCAGCGCCTGGGCCGAAGCTTTTGTCGAACGCCGCCCTGACCTCGTCTCCGCTTACGGTCCCGCCTATACGCCCCGCGAACAGCTCGCGCACCGCCGAGCGGTTGATCGCATCCAGCACGATCAGCGAGTCCTCGAAGTACTCCTGCGCACCGGCCCCGTCATAGCAGGTGCCGTGCTTGATCCATTCAT
>JAZBOA010000682.1:0-3850 GCA_036350935.1 Anderseniella sp.
ATTAGACATTGAAACTACGAATTTGTCCGTGCGGCAATCAGTTGCAGACTTTTTACGCAGCAGAAACATCAACTTATGATTTAAATCATAAATTTATAATTTAATTTAGATTCAATGCGCTTATATATTTAGTAAAATTTGAATCTTATTTCTTAAAAAAATATAGATTCTATTTCTGTAAAATTTGAAACACGCTGTACCTAAGAACTGTCAGCCTTCATGATCTCTTCAAGGGCTAAAGCCCAAAGGTTCCACCGCAAGCAGGCGAGACCTGCTGATTCGAGAGGCCAGAGACATGAAACCGGGTATCCGTTCGAAATTGGCAAGCTTCCTCCGCGGCCAGTCAGGCAACATGGCAATGACCGTTGCGATCGCCATTGTCCCGTTGATGATGGCAGGCGGAGCGGTCGTGGATTATGCCAACTGGGTTGCGGTGCAGGCGCGACTGCAGGCAGCAACCGACGCTGCAGCCCTCGCCGCCGGACGCGAAATAAACCTCAGCGATGCCGAGCTGCGCGAATTGGCAACCCATTACTTTGTGTCCAACTACGGCAATCCCAGCAACTCAGGCACGCCCCAGATGACGCTGTCCCAGGACAGTGAGGGCAATATCCGTGTCGATGCCCGCGTTACGGTAGAGAACTATCTGATGAAGGCTGCCGGGATGCAGAGCCAGGTGATTGCCGCTTCCGCCCAGGTCAGCAAGGAGTCAACCGGTCTCGAGGTCGTCCTGGTATTCGACAACACGGGCTCCATGGCTCAGCGCAGCCGGCTGTCCACCCTGAAGGTCGCTGCCAATGACTTTGTCGAGATCCTGTTCGGGCCGCGGGAGAGCGCCGATTCTCTGAAAATCGCGGTGGTGCCGTTTTCCCAGTTCGTCAACGTGGGTGCGGACAAGGCCTCGGCCAGCTGGCTCGACACGGCAGGCAAGAATCCATACTCCAACGATAATTTCGATGCCAGCGATCCGACCTATCATAACTGGAAAGCCTGGAGCGACCTGAACAACCGCTCCTGGTCGGGCTGTGTCGAGGCACGTCCCGGTGCTCTGGCAGTCAATGACACGGGGCCGGATTCCGCCAACCCGTCAACCCTGTTCCCGCCGGCCTTCGCGCCGGACGAACCTGACAGTGGCTCCTACGGGAATGACTACCTGGACGACCGGACAAGCAGTTCAAACCCAGAGGCACGCCAGGAGAACTATCGCAAGTATCGGGGCAAGTCGGTCTCATCTCTCTCGTCGGGTCCAGACAAGGGCTGCAATATCCAGCCGCTCCAGGCCCTTACCAACGTCAAGGCTCCGGTGCTGCAAACCATCAGAAACATGCGTGCCGACGGCTACACCCATGTGGCTGAAGGCGTTGCCTGGGGCTTGCGTGTCCTGTCTCCCGGCGAACCGTTTACCGAAGGCGTCAGCTTCACCAACAAGGAAATCCGCAAGGCCATGGTGCTGCTTACCGATGGCGAGAACACCTTCGACGCTGAGTCAAATCACAATCGCTCCACCTACACGGCGTACGGATACCTCGGCCAGAAGCGACTTGGCTCCGACAATTACTGGGCAGGGGTCGACAGGCAGAACGATATGCTTCAGGAAGCCTGCAACAACGTCAAGGCCAATGGTGTAACGGTCTATTCGTTTGCTTACGAGGTCCCGTCCTCCACCCAGCGCAACCTGATCAAGGCATGCGCCTCGAGCCCGGAGAAGTACTTTGATCCGCCGTCGAACGAAGCCCTTGTGAAAAGCTTCCAGCAGATTGCGGATGAACTTCGACGCCTGCACCTGAGCCAGTGATCATCCGATCCAGGCGCGGGAAACCGTTAACCGGCACTTGCTAGCATCGCATCACCAAAAGACAACAGAACCGGCAAAATGCTCCGGCCCCCGTGGCCGGATACAGGAGCAGGAGCGCCCAACGAATGGGTTCAACATGGACAAAACGCGGCCTCTGGGTATTCGCGATTGTGGCCAATGTCTACAGTCTGGCCTGGTTTGGTGATCTGCTTCACATCACTGATGTCAGAACCAAGTCAGACACCGTTGCCGGGAGCGCGGCGGTCAAGAGCGGCCAGCTCTACCAGTATCAGAGTCCGGGGCACGACCTGCTTGTCCATCGCGCGCGGCAGGTCATCGAGCATTTTGCCGAAAGCCCCGAGTACGCGTTCCTCAAGCAAGCGGAAATCGACATCATTCCTGAAGCGACGAAATCCGAAATGACGGTGAGGATCTCGCACCGCGTCCAGACGCGTTACCTCAGGTATCTTGGCATTCCAACCTGGAAGGTGCAAAGCGACATCAGTATCCAGATGAGCTTCAAGGAAACGATGACGCTACCCCTGGTCTGATCATCGATAGTCCGTTCATATTCAGACGGACCGAGAGGTTTCCCGTGCTGTAGTCAGGCAAGCCGGCTTGTCGCCGGCGAGCCCGGACTGAATTCAAGCCTTGCCGGCAACACGATCCCAGAATTCAGTGCGATCATTGGTGCGCGGAAAAGGCTCGGCCGGAACCGCAAGCCCGAGAAAATCGCATAGCGGGCTCCACCCCTGCTTGACATCAAACTCGAGCAACTGGCTGGCCGGTATTCCGGCTCTGACGGCCTGGTTGTGAGCCTCAAATGCCTTCGCAAGACCCGCTGCATCGAGGCCATCCGGAAACCCGGTCCGGTCGATCACCGCCTTTGCCATGTCGAACCAGTCAAGCATCTCCGCCGGAACCATTTCCCGCCCCGAGAGCAACCTGTAGATTGTCTCGGAAAAGCTCTCCACCCAGCGTGCCGGCTCCCGCAGCGTGAGAATGAACTTGGCTGTCGGGTAAGCAGCATATAGCTCGCCGAAGAAGCCCGCCGTAGGCCAGTCAACGGCGCTGCCGTAGCCGTCATAGATCGCCTCCCAGTCTGCCCGGCCGGCCACGGCGTCACACCACAGCGGCACCTGCACAGGCATCTGGTGCAGCACTTCTTCCATGTGATGGCACGGACCGACCCCCAGCTGGTTGAGCGCAAGTTTCAATGAGTAGGTGCCGGTCCGGCCGACACCTGCCCCAATCACCGTCAGCGGCATCGCAACACATCCTCCAGATGGGGACCGGCCGTGGGATCGCACCAGTCATTATGTCAGCCTACGGTGCTTCAGCCACGATCTGAAAGCGAATTGTGAAACCGGCCTGGCCACCCGCCGCGACGGGCCGGCCGCTGGTTGACGCACATCAAGGCAAGTTTGGCTTGCCCGGTCCAGCCTGTGGACAGGTGCCCCCGAACCAGCATGACAAGGGACGCAAAACATGACCCTGAGGACCATCGCCGTTTCACTGGCTGACATTGCCCGTCTTGACGCCGTAATGAGCGCTGCCTTCACGCTCGCCAGCCAGCACGATGCCCACATCACCGGCATCTACGTGATCCCCGCCATGGACAGTTTTGTCCTGCCCGTGAACTACGGCGCTGCCGAACTGGACAGCCGGCGGCGGCAGTTCTTTGAACAGCTGGCACCGCAAGTTCGTGAAAAGTTCGAGGCCGCAGCGCAACGCTACGGGGTCAGGGCTGAATGGCGCCAGCTCGATGGCAAGTCAGACTTGCTGGCCGACACCGTGCTCGATCATGCCATCTATGCGGACCTGATCGTCGCGGCCCAGGTCAGCAACAACAATGACCGCAGCACCGTCGAAGCCGACTTCGTCGAGCGGCTGCTGCTCGGATCAGGCCGGCCGGTGCTAGTCGTGCCGGAGGCGGGGAAATTCGCAAGCATCGGCTCACACGCCGTCATTGGCTGGAACGCCACCCGGGAGGCCATCAGGGCTAGCTTCGACGCCCTGCCGCTGCTCACCAGGGCGAAGCAGGTTGACCTTGTC
>JAZBOA010000683.1:0-3148 GCA_036350935.1 Anderseniella sp.
ACCAGCACCAGGATGGCGACGATGATGTTGGGAATGTAGAGCACCACCTTGTTGAACAGTTCGGCGACCATGTGCAGGCCGAGGCTGTTGGCTACGGTGACGACGACGATGAAGATGATGACCCAGTAGGCCAGCTTTGCCATCAGCTTTGACAATGAAATATCCAGGTTGCCCTGTTTGAGGAAGGCTTCGATGCCGGTTTTTTCGGCGAGCATGTCGAACTTCAGCACGTCGAGCAGCTTCATTACGCCTGTGCGCACCAGATTGGCGAGCAGCCAGCCGACGAACAGCAGCAGCAGGGCCGCAAGCAATTGGGGGACAAAGCCTGCAAGTTGCGTCCAGAAGGTGGTCAGGGAAGTGATAAACACGTCGAGTTGCTGCTGCATGGCATGCTCCTTCATTGCTGCGGAAAGGCGCATTATAACTAACAGCAGGTTCAGACTTTTTGAACCTGGACGGGAGGGGCCGTGATTGATTGGCAGACTGGTGCAGTCGACTGTTTTAAGTGGGTTATGCGAGCGATCACCAGCACGGCCGGTGCGCCGTTCCTGGTTTGGCATGCATCGCTATACTGAACGGATTGCGTGATGTGCCCTTGTTCTTGGCGCAGCGCTCAACCACAAGGAGAAGCCCATGAAGCACGCCATCGAGGTCAGCGACTACCGGGTCGGCGCCGGATCGAAGGTGCATCTTGACAAGTGGCCGACCTCGGTCGAACCGTTCTATGAGTCGAAGAAGGAATACAAGAAGCTGCTTGCAGCCGGCACCCACGCGTTGAGCGATCTGCAGCAAATGTTTTACGCGCACGACCGCTATTCCCTGCTGCTGATCTTCCAGGCGATGGATGCGGCGGGCAAGGATGGCGCCATCCGGCATGTCATGTCGGGTATCAATCCGCAGGGGTGCCAGGTTTTCAGCTTCAAGCACCCCAGCTCGCAGGAACTCGACCACGACTTTCTCTGGCGTACCCACCTTGCGCTGCCGGAGCGCGGGCGCATCGGCATCTTCAATCGCTCCTACTACGAGGAAGTCCTGATCGTCCGGGTGCGTCCGGAAATCCTGCAGGCGCAGAACCTGCCGGATTCCGTCATGGACGAGGACAAGATATGGGAGGGCCGCTATCGCTCCATCGTGGATTCGGAGCGCCATCTGTATCGCAACGGCACCCGCATCATCAAATTCTTCCTGCACCTGTCCAAGGAGGAACAGCGGAAGCGGCTGATCGCGCGCATCGACGATCAGGACAAGAACTGGAAATTCAGCGAGGCGGATCTCGTCCAACGCCAGGCGTGGGATGAGTACATGAAGGCCTACGAGGCGTGCCTGAGCAATACCAGCACGAGCGAGGCCCCGTGGTATGTGGTGCCCGCCGACGACAAGAAAAATGCCCGACTGATCGTCTCGCAGATCATTCTCGACACGATGTCGGCCCTGAATCTGCACTACCCGCCGACCAGCAAGGCGCGGCACAAGGAACTGATGGCAGTCCGGCATCAGCTGGAAAATGAAAAAGCCTAGGGGCGCGTCTGCCGTGGGCGTGGCTTCCTGAACCTGGCCCGGTAAGATCGGATGGCGGATGCAAATCGGATTATCAAGCCTAGACTTGTACATATAAAAGAGTAAGCAACCCATGTTCTCCCAACCCGACCAAGCCCAATTTCTGCCGCTTGAGCAGATGCAGGCGCTGCTGCAGACGCTTGAGGCGCAGGGCTATCAGTGCCATGGGCCGACGTCGGAGAACGGTGCAATCGTCATGCGCGAGATCGATTCGGCCAAGGGTCTGCCGCGCGGCCTGCAGGCCGAGCAGACGCCGGGCCATTACCGGCTCACGCGCGACCCTGACAACCGTTACTTCGCCTGGGCAAACGGCCCGCAGGCGATCAAGCCGCACGCCTTCGCCGCCCGGGAATCATTGTGGCAGGTGCGACGCGACGCGCAGGGCACGCTGCGATTCGAGGCCGTCATGCCGGATGCCCCTCCCGTGGCCATCATCGGCGTGCGCGCCTGCGATCTTGCGGCGCTGGCGCTGCAGGACGCGCATTTTCTGCGCCAGGGGCGACGCGACGCGCAGTATGCGCAACGGCGCGAGCGCCTCTTTCTGGTGGCAGTGCAGTGCGCCGAGCCGGCGGCGACCTGTTTCTGCGCCTCGACCGGCGACGGTCCGACGCCGACCGCGGGCTATGACCTTTCGCTCGCGGAATTGTCGGAGGGCTTCGTCGTCGTCTCCGGCAGCGACAGGGCGCAGGCTGTCCTGGATGCGCTTGGCCTGGCGCCGGCGACTCGAGAACAGATCGATGCTGCTCGCCAGCAGGGGCAGGCCGCCGCAGCCGCCCAGACACGCAGACTGCCCGGGCGCAATCTGCGCGACACGCTGATGCGCAATCTCGAGCATCCGCGCTGGGATGAGGTGGCGGCGCGCTGCCTCGCCTGCGGCAACTGCACCGCAGTGTGTCCCACCTGCTTTTGCCATGCCGAGGTCGACGTGCCCGCGCTCGAAGGCGAGACAAGCCAGCATGAGCGAATCTGGGATTCGTGTTTTGGCGAGGCGCATGGGCACCTGCACGGCTTCAACGTGCGCTCCGACATCCGCAGCCGCTACCGCCAGTGGCTGACCCACAAGCTGGCCACCTGGCACGACCAGTACGGCCGCAGCGGCTGTGTCGGTTGCGGCCGCTGTATCGCCTGGTGCCCGGTGGGGATCGACCTGACCGAGGAAGCCGCCGCCCTGACGGCAGGCGAGGCGCAGCCATGAATGCGCAATGCTCGGTCGATGCCGGTCCGCCGCACGCCGCCACCGTGGTGGCGCGCACCCAGGAATCGCCGACCATCTTCACCCTGCAGCTGCGTCTCGACGATGCGGCAATGCAGGCGGCGTACTGCTTTGCGCCCGGCCAGTTCAACATGCTGTATCTCTATGGCGTCGGCGAGGTACCGATTTCCATCATGTCCGATCCCGAGGAACGCGACGGCATCGGCCACACCATCCGCGCGGTCGGGCGCGTGACCCAGGGCCTCGCGGCGCTGCAGCCGGGCGACAGGGTGGGGCTGCGCGGGCCGTTCGGGCGGGGCTGGCCGCTGCAGGAAATGAGCGGGCGCGACGTCGTGCTGGTGACCGGCGGCCTCGGCTGCGCACCGGTGGTGTCGGTGA
>JAZBOA010000684.1:0-2900 GCA_036350935.1 Anderseniella sp.
ATGGTCGCGTGGTGGACCAGGCGATCGATGGCCGCGACCGTCATGGTCTTGTCGGGGAAGATCTGATCCCAGCCGCTGAAGGGTTGATTGGCCGCGATGGCGATGCTGCGGTATTCGTAGCGCCGGGCGATCAGTTCGAAGAGGACGCCGGTTTCGGCCTGATCCTTGTGGGCGTAGGTGATGTCGTCGAGGACGATCAGGTCGAACTTGTCGAGTTTGGCCAGGGCCGCCTCGAGAACGAGATCACGGCGGGCGGCCTGAAGTCTCTGCACCAGATCGCTGGTCCGAGCGTAGAAGACGCGGTGTCCGGCCTCGACCAGAGCGTGCCCGATGGCACAGAGGATGTGCGTCTTGCCGGTGCCGGAATTGCCGATGGCGATGAGGTTGCCGCCGCCGTCCAGCCAGTCGCCTGCCACCAGAGCCTCGACGCGGGCGCGCGGCAAGCTTGGCAGTGCCTTGAAGTCGAAGGTTGCCAGCGTCTTGCCGGCCGGGAGCTGTGCTTCGTTCAGATGGCGCCGGATGCGGCGCATGTCCCGCTCGGCAAGTTCATATTCCGCCAGAACGGCGAGGAAACGGGCGGCAGTCCAGCCTTCGCTGTCGGCGCGGGCGGCGGTCTCGGCCCAGAGCTTGTGGAAGCTTGGCAGCCGCAGCGCGGTCAGCATGCCGGGCAGCGTGTGGATGTCGATCTCGCGGGCGGTCATGCGCTTGCCCCGAGGAGAGCATCGAAGCTTTCCAGTGCCGGGTGGGCGACGGTCACATCCTTGGGCAGCGACATGCGCCTCGGGGTCAGCCGTGATGCCAGTCCCTCGGGATCCGGCACCCGACCTGCGTCGAGGTCTGCTGCCAGCAGATGCGCCAGTTCAGTTTCGCAGGCCTGTTCATGGGCGATGAAGAGCAGACCGACCATCCGGCGGCAGGCGTCCCGTCGCGGCAGGTCTCGCTGCAGCACCTTCCAGGCTTCAGCGTATTCGGTCCGAGGGAACAGGCTGTCGCGGTAGATCGAACTCCACAGGGCCTGCGGCTTGCGCCGCAGGGCATGGATGACATGGTGATAGTCGATGACATGGACGCGGTGACCATCGTTCCGGCCGCGGGCCCGGGAATGGCTGACGACCAGCGTGCTGCCGAGAAACGCCTCGATGCGATCATCGTAGAGATGGACCCGCAGACGCTGCCCGATCAGCTGCGATGGGGCGCTGTAGAAGATGCTCTTGATCAGGAAGCCGCCTGTCCGGGTGACCGGCGCCACGATCTCGGTGAAGTCGGTGGTGCGCCGCTGCGGCAGAGGCTTCAAATGCGTCCGTTCCGCCTGAACGGCGGCAACCCGCTGCTTGTTGCGCCGGGCAACCAGCGTGTCGATGAAGCGCCGGTAATCTTCAATCGTTGCGAAGTCGCGGCTGCCGCGCAGGATCAGTGCCTGTTCGATGGCTTTCTTGAGATGCCGGTTCTGGGATTCCACCGCCCCGTTCTCGTGGGCTTCCCCGCGATTGTTACGGCTGGCATCCATGCCGTAATGGCCGACGAAGGCATCATATCGCTTGGTGATGTCCTCGCGCTGATCGGCGGTCAGGTTGCGGAATGCGGCCGAGAGGCTGTCGTTGCGGTGGTTTTGCGGCACGCCGCCCAGCGACCAGAGGGCTTGCTGCAGGTTCTCGGCCAGCGCCGTGAAGCTTTCCCCACCGAGGACCACGCCGACATGTTCCCAGCGACTGTAGGCCATGACGAAGTGGTAGAGCAGGTGCTGGAACGGCTTGCCCGCGATCGTCACTTCCAGTTCCTCGGCATGGGTGAAGTCGGACTGGGCCATGTATCCCGGGTCAGGCGTCTGGCGGAAAATGATGTCGCGTTCGGGACCGTTCAGCGCCCGCCACTGCCGCACCCGCCGCTCCAGGGTGCGCCGGATACGATCGTCGGGGAAAGCGAATGGATGCTCGCTCTGAAGGTGGCGCAACAGGGTGACGGCCTGCAAAGCGCTGTCCTTCTCAAGCAGGGCAAGAAGGTCGGTCTCCCAATAGCCTTCAAGGGGATCGGCCACCGTGCGCCCGTGAACGATCTTGCGCTTCGAAGGCGATGTCGGGTCGGCATCGAAGCGCCGGGCGGTCCGTTCGCTGAACCCGGCGCGGGCAGCCGCTGTGCGCTGACTGTGGTTTTGGAGGTCGGTCATATACAATCTCAATTGCTGGTCGGTGATGGGTTTGTAGGCCAACCCGGATCCTCCGTTTGAAGGCAGAGGCTTCCGGCTTACCAACCCGCAGCGACCAGCACCTATCCCCGAAAATCGATCAGGCCGGTGGGGCTGCCCTCCAGACGGGCATGCCCGTCTTCCGTTCAGCCCCACCGGCCATGGTGGCTGTCGCTACCGGCCAAGTTGGTTGTCGCTGAACACGTCGTGCCGTGCCGGCTTTTGCACGCCCCGATAAATACGCTCCATGTCATATGCTTGAGCATGGCGCGCCGATCCGGCATCATCGGCCTTTCAGCCCGAGCGTTCGGGGTCGAATGGCGGACAGGTCCGAAAGGCCGAGGAGCGGAGCCGGACCGCGGAAGGAGGCCGATCAAATGACTGACGATTCCACCGGGTCCCATGGCCGCCACATGAGGGTCGCGCTGGATCTGGCGCGCGAGGCCCTTGCGGAGGGGGATTGGCCGGTGGCCGCCGTGATCGCGCACGGGGACGAGATCCTCGCGACGGGGCGCGGTCGGCAGAACACGGCCGCCGATCCAACGGCCCATGCGGAAACCGACGCGCTGGCCCAGGCCCGCCGGGCGGGAGTTTCGGTGGAGGGCGCGACGCTTTACTGCACGATGGAGCCTTGCCCGATGTGCGCCTTCGCGCTGCATCTGCACGGAATCCGCCACGTCGTGCTCGGCGCGCGCCATGCGGATCTGCGGCGGATCGA
>JAZBOA010000685.1:0-3313 GCA_036350935.1 Anderseniella sp.
CACCGCCGGCGCCGCCGCGGCCGTCAGCCACGCGGTAGGTGCCCGCGCTGTGCCAGGCCATGCGGATGAAGAAGGGCCCGTAATGGCCGTAGTCCGCCGGCCACCAGTCCTGGGAGGTCGTCATCAGCGCCTCGATATCCTTTTTCACGGCATCGAGGTCAAGGCTCCTGAACGCCTCCGCGTAATCGAAATCTGCGCCCATCGGGTCGGACTCGATCGCATGCTGGCGCAGCGGGGCAAGGTTGAGCTGCTCCGGCCACCAGAACTGGTTCGACTTCGGCTGCATCTGGGCCGAAACAGGGCTTGGCAGCACCGCCGGCATGACTACCGCCAGGGCGGCGAGTAAAGAAATCCAGGATTTACGCACTTACTTTCTCCCTATGACTAAGAACTCAGCGTCTCAGGGATAATTAAATCCTATGTAAACTGGCATTACAATTGAAAATGCCTATAAGCTTCATAGGCAAGCCATATCAGCCAGCCGATGCATACGACTTCATCCGGTTGTAAAGCGTTTTCAGGCTGATGCCCAGGGCCTTGGCGGATTTCGGCTTGTCGCCCTTGAAGTGCTCCACCGTCGCCAGGATCATGCGCCGCTCCACATCCTTGAGGTTGCAGCCGACCGGGAAACGCAGATAGTCGCCACTGATGGCGCCGCCGGAGGGAATGTTGCCGGGCAGATCATCCGGATGAATCTCGCCGGCCGCCAGGATGTGCGCCCTGGACACGGCGTTCTGTAATTCGCGCACGTTGCCGGGCCAGTCGTGCAGCCGCAGAACGTCGCGCGCCTCGCTCGAAAAGCGCGTTTTCCTGCCCTCGCGCTCGTTGCATTCGCGCAAGAATGCTTCGGCCAGCAGCAGGATGTCGTCGCCACGTTCACGCAGCGGCGGAACGCGGAGCGGAAACTCGGCCAGCCGGTAATACAGATCCTGGCGCAGCACGCCCTCGCTCACCGCCTCCTCCGGATCCCGGTTGGTGGAGGCAATGATCCGGACGTCGATATGGATGTTGCGCTCGCCCCCCACCGGACGCACGCGCCGGGTCTCCAGCACGCGCAGCAGCTTGACCTGCAGGTCGGGGCTCATCTCGGTGATCTCGTCCAGCAGCAGCGTGCCCTTTTCGGCCCGCTCGAAGTAGCCCTTGTGGCTGCTGTGCGCACCGGTGAAGGCACCCTTGCGATGGCCGAACATCTCGCTTTCGATCAGTTCCCTGGGCATGGCGCCGCAGTTCATCGCAATAAACGGGCCCTCCTTGCGATCGCTCAATTGGTGGATCGTCCTGGCGACCAGCTCTTTGCCCACGCCACTCTCCCCGGCCAGGAAAACCGTCGCCCCGGTCGGCGCGACCTTGCGGATCATGCGGAAGACACGGTTCATCGCGGGCGATTCGCCCTGCAGCAATCCGCCCGCAGCTTGGCTTTCGCCGCGCCGGCCGCTGATCTCAGCCTTGACCTCCCTGGCCAGGCGCTCGAGGTTGGATTTCAGGCGCTCCATGTCTTCGGGCCGGTGGAGAATATCCGAGGCGCCGGCGCGCATGCCACGCTGCGCCAATTCGAAATCGGGGTCGTCAGTGAGCAGGTAAACCTCTATCACCGAAGACAGATCGGTGTGCGAGAGCAGACGAAAAGCGGCATCCTCGTTGTCCCTTTCACCGATGAGGATGTTGAGGATGGCCACGTCCGGCAGGCGCTTTGCCAGTGCCGCGCGAGCAGACTCCGGATCGCGCGCCGTATCGACGCGGAATCCGCAATCGCCAACCATTTCACTCAGCTCCAGCAGGGACGCGGGCTGGTCGTCGATGATCAGGGCACTGGGCATCGGGTCGCTCCTGAGTTCTTCAGCGTCAATGTGAGAATCGGCGATCCCCACATCCTAACCGTCATTGCGACTGCAGTATAAATCACTCACTGGAATGAGAGCGGCTGCGCCTGCACACGCCCTGCGCAAGGCGCGGTTGGCACGCGGATTGCATCATTTACCGTGCTGGCGCAGACCCAGGTGATGCATATGAGTGATTCAGCGCAAAAACGACTCGACCAACTGCTCGCGGACTTCGACACCGCGATGCTGGTTACCACTTCGCTGAACGGCAAGCCTCGCGCGCGCCCCATGGCCATCGCCGGCCACGACAAGGGCGGTATGCTGTATTTCGCCACCCGGGCGGAGGATGAGAAACTGGAAGAGATGCTGCAGAGCCCGGACGTGGCCGTGACCCTGCAGGACGACAACCGCTTCCTGTCGATTACCGGTCGCGCAAGGATCGAGACGGATACGCTGCTCGCCAGGGATATGTGGAAACCCTCGATGAAACTCTGGTTCCCGGAGGGCGCCGGTGATCCGCAACTGACGTTGATCCTGGTGGAACCGCTGTGCGCGGAATACTGGGACCGGGCCGGGCTTCGCAGGCTGGAGTTCCTGTGGCAGGCGGGCAAGGCCCTGCTGCGCGGCGACCTGCCGGAGGAACCTCCCGTTGAGCATCACGCCAAGCTGCGCCCAAAATGAGGATTGACCTTGCTTGAGACCCGGCTGAATTGTAAATCTTACATGTGAGCGAGCACCATGTTTCAATCGATCGATGAGTTGCCGGCGCTTTCACGTGATGACGGCAGTTGACCGCCATAGGAGTAACCCGAAGATGTCCCGGTTCTCGACTTTGAATGCATTGTTCATAAACACGTCGCTGAAAAAGGAACCCGGCGAGAGCCATACCAGGCTGCTGCTTGATGCCTCGGCCAACGTCATGAAGGCACAGGGTGTTGCGACCCAGCACTTACATTTTCTCTCGTACGAGGTTCCTCCCGGCGTGTATCCGGACATGACAAAGCACGGGTGGGAACGGGACGATTGGCCGGCTATCTGGGAACAGGTAAAGAGTGCGGACATCCTTATCGTGGGGACTCCTATCTGGCTGGGTGAAGAAAGCTCGGTTTGCCGTGTTCTCATAGAGCGGCTGTACGCGATGTCGGGCGAGCTCAATGCGAAGGGCCAGTCCGTGTACTACGGCAAGGTAGGCGGTTGCGTGATTACCGGTAACGAGGACGGCATCAAGCACTGCGCCATGACGATTGGCTACGCCCTGAATCATCTGGGCCTGGTAATACCGCCGCAAGCGGATTGCGGCTGGATTGGCGAGGCCGGCCCGGGGCCGTCTTATGGCGACAGGAAGGAAGACGGCAGCGGGGTTGGCTTTGACAATGATTTCACGCAAAGAAATACAACGATCATGTCGTGGAACTGCATGCACCTGGCGAAAATGCTCAAGGACGCCGACGGCATCCCGAACATGGGCAACAATCGTCAGGCGTGGGCGGCCG